>DIME01000204.1 GCA_002425405.1 Candidatus Accumulibacter vicinus | reverse complement strand
ACCGTGGAAATCCGCGTTTGCGATACGCCACTGACGGTCGAGCACGCCGCAGCCCTGGCGGCCTTGGCGCAAAGCCTGGTACACCATCTCTTGCGAACTCGACCCGCCCTCGACACCCGGCGGCATCTGTATGTTGCCCGCTACAACAAGTTTCAGGCGTGCCGCTATGGTTTCGATGGGCAGATCTCGGATCCGACCGGCCTGCGGCAAGTCCCTCTCCGGCAGATCACCCGTGAACTGCTCGCCGTGTTGGTCGAGGATGCCCGCGAACTTGGCTGTTCCACATGGCTGCAACTGCTCGACGCTTCCCTGGCCGGAGAGATCTCCGACGCCAGCTGGTTGCGCCGGCGTCAGGCCATCCATGGAAACCTGAACGATGTCGTCCGTGAGGCCACCATGCGCTTTCGCAATAAAGGGAGCACGCACTTTGCCGAGGCCCCACGATGAGGCACTGGCTGACCTTGCTGGCGTTGATGGTGCCTTGGACATGGACACTGCATGCGGCAGAGGAATGTGTCATCGAGCCGGTCACCAGGAGCACCAGGGATCCTGGCGCATGGATCGACCAGGACAACTGGTTGGCACCTGAAAATCTGCGCATCGGCTTGCAGTCATTCGGCCGCTTCATGCCTTCGCTGAAGATCAGGGCGACAGGAACCGCCCAGATGCTCCGCCCGGCTTCCCGACAGCTTGAACTCGACAAACTCAAGGCCCGCGACCCGCTCGATCAGCAGCTGCGCGATGTCGGGTTCCTGCTGGCCACGCGCTTGTACGCCGATGGCCTGTTGGTGCTGCGCGACGGCAAGGTGGCGAGCGAGCGCTACTGGAATGGGCTGGTAGCACAGGACCAACGACTGCTGCTTGGCGGAACCCGACCAATCCTCTCCCTGATGGGTGCCATGGCTGTCGCCCAGGGCAAGCTCTCGCCGGACCGGTCGATCATTCGCTACATACCCGCCCTGAGTGGGCAGACGGGGTTGCGAAAGTTGTCGATCCGGCGCCTGCTTGAAGGAGAGAGCAGCTTCGATTGGTCGTCGAACGACGTCAGTGACTGGCTGGCGGCCGGTGGATGGATCACCGGCAACACGGCCGAAGGGATTCGCGCCTGGCTCAACCAACCGGGTCGTTGGGACAGGGACTTTTCCCCAAACCCGCAACTCGGCGAAGTCGGACCTGACAGCGACCTGCTCGTCTGGGCACTCGCGGAAGCCTACCGGGTTCCGCTCACGCGGACCTTTTGCCAGGAACTGTTCGAAAAACTCCGACCCGAGAGCGCAGCCCTCTGGCTCTCCGACTCGCAGGGAACGGAACTGTCCGCTGGATTGGCGCTCTCGCTACGCGATTTTGCCCGTCTGGGGCAACTGCTGATCGACGCGAGGAACAGCAATCGACGCCACAAGGTCCCGAGCTGGTTCATCGAAACGCTGACAGCCTCCGCCGGGCTGCGCATAGCGAATTCTCCGAATCTTGCTGGCCTCAGAAAGGGAAGCGAGTACCGCTATGGTTTTGTGCATCTTGGTGGAGCACCGAACCGCATCGCTATTCTGGGCCCCTACGGCAACAGCCTTTACGTTGATTTCGATCGCCGACTAGTGATTGCCATTTTTGCAGCCTATCCGAGAAATCACAGCGCCGGCATGCGGGCGACACTTGAGCAGGTCTGGGATATGCTGGGTTCGGCAACACAGCCCAGCGGCAAACGTTAGAGCCGGAGCTGAGGCTACACTCGGCGAATGGTCTTCTGGATCATCAGGCGCCTCAGCGAAGGAACAGAAGTTCACCGCTGGTAACGGCTACGGGCAGAGCTGGATCTTTCGAGCAGTACGTGATTGCCGCCAGGCGAATGCCGGACTATCATCTCGTTTGTCATCGAGCCTGGGAACCTGCCATGCCCATCCTGCTGGAAATCCGCGAACGCGCTGCCGTGCCTTATCACCGCTGGTCGGTGGAGGAGTTTCATCGCATGGCCCAGTCCGGTTTGCTGGATGAGAGCGACCGCGTTGAGTTGATCGATGGAGAACTGGTGGATATGGCGCCGATAGGCAGCAGACATGCATTTCTCGTCGACCGATTTGCCGAGTGTCTCGGCAGCGGCCCTTCCGCCAGTTATATGGTGCGGGTGCAGAACCCCATCGTCCTTGACGAACGGAGCGAACCGCAGCCGGACATTGCCCTCGTCAAACGCGCCAACTATGCCGACCGACACCCGACACCCGCTGACGTCCTGTTGATCGTCGAGGTTTCCGACACCACCCTCGATTACGACCGCGATGTCAAGCTTGCGCTCTATGCGCGCCACGACATTCCCGAGGTCTGGCTGTGTGATGTCAAGGCCGGCGAACTGGCGGTCTTTCGCGAACCCATCGAGGGGCAATACCGCCGAATGCACCAACCCACGAACTGCGAAACAGTAGCACCGCTGTGGGTGCCGGAAGTCTGGGTTGCGTTGACGGACGTTCTGGCGTGAAGGAAATGACGAGGCGTTGGGGGAACGACAGCAGGGCGGTGGAGTGCCTACACCAGCGCGCAGCGCTTCAGTTCAACGTCAACGCTCAGGCGACGGCCGTGGCTTCTTGCGCGCATTGCCCCAATTAACGAATCGGCGTGTTGATCTTGTATTGCTCAAGCGAGATCAGATCAGCGATATCAAAAATGCTGTTGTAATGAATCTCTGCCCCGCTAGAGGCAAAGCAGCGGTCGATCAGCGCAATGACGAGCGCCGTATAGCGCTCCGCGCCCTTCTCCATTGCTCTATTCATCGCGCTCCTTGCCCCGCGTGAGAAGGGGCCACGTGTGCTCTGCCAGGCGCGGCGGAACAGCCACAGCAGATCCGGCGGTACGCGCTCTTCAATCGGCTTAGCCGCCGGTTGGTGGTCAATTTCGGAATCCGCATATTCCCCTTCTGCAAAGTGAATGAATTCGCTTTGCTTCAGCGGCATCGCCAAGCCTGCCGAAACATTGCGCGCGCCCGCCAGCATCGCCTGATCGGCAAGCAGTTGGCGCTGGTTCCAGCGAACGACAGCGCGGATCCACGGAACCGGCCGCCGCTCAAAGGCAAGGTCTATCCAGGGGCTGGAGATCCGGCAGCCGTCGGAGGGCCGTGCATCCAGCAGTGATGGCACCGGAGCGAGGGGCTCGTTTCCCGAGGTGTCGAGAGGCCAGTTCACGAATTGAAGCAGGGACCGCTTCTTGCTATTGGCACTGTCTATGCAGAGCTTGTCCCTGGCCAGCCGAGCCGCAACGTGCTCCGTAACAGCCGTCACGAAGGCGCCAAAATGTGGGTTGGAATCAGAGGTCTTGGCGGTAGAGAGAATAGCCTCGGGGCCGCTCCTTATCTCGTTCACAATCTGGATCGGTACCGTGTCGACGGGGCACTGTGAACCGCCCCCGGCAGTGCTTGTGCTGGCCGCCATCATACTGGCCAAAAAAAGAGAAAAGCGAAGCATTTGCAGCCTCCATGAATAAGGGATGATCTTCCGGTGCCCGGTTCACTTCAAGCACCCGCCGCGGGTGGGAACTGCGTTTGCTGGTGTACGGATTCTTCGACAACTAAGGGAGTTAAAGAGGCCAGGCTCGACCAGCGGCAAGGCGCCCATTTCGTCGCGCGCGTCGTCGAGGATCGCTCGCGCGAAGGCACGCAGTCCCAGGAAGGGACAGCCTTCGAATGTCTCGCGGTAATCGAGCCGCATGGCACCGCTCGTGATCGCTGCCAGCAAGGCTTCCGGCAAGGGCTCGTCCGCCGACCAGCGAGCGGCCTGGAACAGGGCGAGAAAAGGCGGCAGGTCGCCGTGCTCGGCGCCTTCGTGAGAAAGACCTCTCCGGTCGGAAGCGCTGCGGGCGGTGGCATGGGAAAGACGGCGGTCGGTGTGGTCCGCGCAGTGTAACGCAATCGAGCGACCGCTTCCGCAGCCCCTGTCAGCATGCCCAGCCCGCTGGCAGACCTTTGCAGGCGGATGTCGAAACAGGCAAAGTGCAACTCCTCCAGCCGCTTGTTGCAAAATGCGCGCCGCGCCGTGGTGTTTTCGGGTGGAGTGTGCGGCCTGGCCTGGAGTCAGCCGACCTTGAGAATCCGCGACTGGAACGGGTCGGGCATCGAGCCCGTCTGTATCCAGCGCAGTGCCAGCGGCCACAGTGAGTCGGCGAATTTCTGGTTGAAGTAGGCGAAGTGCCCGATCTCGCTTTCGCCGATATCGGCGGGTGCGAGATGCAGGTGGTATTTCTGCGCCTTCGTGTACAAGCGCAGCAACCGGAGGATGGCGGACCGGGTTCCCCACTCGTCATCGGCGATGCTGATGGCTAGGGTTTCGCCCCGGAATAGTTCGAACAGCAGCGGAAGCGACGGGTCGTTGCGGTGCCTTTTCCAGGGCTTCCTGTCGAAATTGCGATGGAAAGCGCTCCACTGCTTGACGACGCCGAGCGGGGTGTCCTCCATCCAGCCGAGGCGGGTGCCGGGAAAATAGCCGAACAGCCGCGCCACCAGGGGCATGAAGAGATGCCAGCGAAGCATCATCTGCAAGCGCTTGCGGAGGACGTAGTCTGGCCAGTAGGCGATCTGGGCGCCGACGGTAAGCATGCGGCGCACGCGATGGCTCGACGGGGCGATCCCGAGGGTGAAGCCACCGATGCTGTGGGCGACGACATCGATGGGCTGGCCGGGGTAGCGGGCGACAACATGCTTCAGGATGGCCTCGACATCGTGCCTGCCCCACTCGACATAGCTGGCGTCGATGGCCCGCATGTCGGCTGGCCGCGAGGCGCCGATGCCCCGGTAGTCGAAGGTGAGGACATCGCAGCCGCTGGCGAAGAGGTATTCGGCGAAGCGGTGGTAGTAGCGCGCCTTGACCGAGGTGGCGGGCACGATGATGACGACGTTGCGCCCGCGGGTGTCGCCGCCGTGGCGCCATTCGGTGGCGCCGAGCGGGCAGTGGTCAGCAGCAATCGCCAGGAAGTCGCGGGCTTGGGCTTTCTCTGTCATGGGTACCTCCTGGTGTTGTCGCTAGACCGGCCTGGTCTTGTCGACGAAAGCCTGCTGGCCGAGCAGGTCGACGCCGGTGATGATCGCGGCGGCGATGCGCGGGTCGGCCTTGACCCGATCCAGCGGGCGCGAGAGGCAGCTCAGCACGCCGGATGGGTTGGCGACCTCTGATTCCATGCGAGGGATGAGCGGGTGCCCGAGGCGAGAAGCCCCCCCCCCGAAGGGGCGAGTGTCGCCGATAGCCGCCCGGCGCGGCGCCTACCGACCGTAGGTGCCGGTCAGCTTTGCCTTGCCGAGGCTGTTGGCATTGACCAGGTAGCCGACCAGGGCTGTGCTGCTGTTGGCGGGCAGCTCGATTTTCTCGACCTTGAGGGCGTGCAGCGTGAAGTGATAGGGGTGCGGACGGTTGCCGACCGGCGGGCAGGGGCCGCCCCAGCCGGGGCCGCCGAAGTCGGTTTTCCACTGGGTTGCTCCGGTCGGCAGGCCTGTGCCTTCCGGTTTGCCGGCTCCCGCAGGCAATTGCCGGCTGCTGGCGGGAATGTCGATGACCACCCAGTGCCACCAGCCACTGCCGCCAGTCGGCGCATCGGGATCGTGTACCAGCAGCGCGAAACTCTTCGTTCCGTCCGGCGGATTGGCCCATTCGAGCGCTGGAGAAAGATTGCCACCGGTACAGCCGAAGCCGTTGAGGACATGCTTGTCGGAGAGCGATCCCTGGTGCGCGAAGTCGGCGCTCTTCAGGGCGAACGGTTCTGCCGCCAGCCCGGGGGACAGGAGCGCGACGGTACAGAGGGCGAATAGGGAGTGGCGCATGTTTTACCTTTCTTTTGAGGGGTCAATCATTCCGCACGATGGCAGACTGCTTCGACGCGGTTGCCGAAGGGGGACGGTGGGAGAAGTTCAGCGGTGGCGCCCTTCGATGGCGCGCAGGACGCCGACCATGTCCAGCGCGCCGTGTCCGCCGTTGAGGGTTTCGGTAAACAACTGGTCGCACTCTTCGATCAGCGGGCTGGTGATGCCGCCGCGCCGGGCTTCCTCGGCGACCAGGCGGCTGTTCTTCTGCACGTCGGCAATCGAGGCCTGGACGGAGAAGTCGCCGGCGACCAGCTTTTCCAGCTTCATTTTCGAGACGGCGCTGGCCATCGGGCCGGCATCGAGGATGGCGCGGTGCAGGGCGGTATCGAGCCCGAGTTCGCGGGCGAAGTGGTGGGACTCGACCAGGCCGCTGACCATCGTGATCAGGAAGATCATGATCACGATGCGGCAGCGGTCAAGGAGTTCGCTTGGGGTGGCCGCCACCTGCGCAGCAAAAGGCACGAGCGCCGCCGCTTTCTCGGGCGAGCGGTTCCAGACGACGAGATTGCCGAAATGCCGTGCCAGATTCCGGGCCATGGGAAAACCCATGACGCCTGTTCCGATAAAGCCGAGTGCTTCCATGGGTTTTCCTCGCAGATTGTGCCGTGGTCAGGCCATCATAGGGGCGAGGAAACGGCGCGCCATGCGAGTTACTCATGAACCGGATCGAAATCCTTCATGGAGGGCCGACGGCCTCGTGTCAGCGCGCCTTCTGCTCGGGTTGCAGGGTGAGCAGCCAGTCGATGAAGGCCTGCTTCGGCTCGTTGCGGGGAGCGCCGGTCGGCGTGACGATGTAGTACGAGCGCTCCGAGACGACGCTTTGCGGGACCGGCTGAACGAGGGTACCGTCCTGCCGCTGGCGCTCGACCAGCACGTCGAAGACCAGGGCAATGCCCTGCGAACATTCGGCGGCGGTGATCAGCAGTGAGATCTCACTGAACGACATGCCGGAGGGGGGCGTGCGCAGTTCCACGCCCAGGCTGGAGAACCAGCGCTTCCAGGAAACGAGGGGGTGGCGCAGGAGGGTGGCGCGCTCCAGGTCTTCGAGACATCGCAACCAGGGATGCGCTTTCTTGTAAGCCGGGCTGCACACGGCAATTTCCTTGAGGGGGATGAGTTCGATGGCGTCGAGGCCATCCCAGCGACCCTCGCCGCAGCGGATCGCGACATCGGCCTCGCCGGTCCGCAGGTTGATGTTCCTGGACGAGACGTTGATTTCCAGGTTGATGTCCGGATGCTTGCGGTGGAAGGCGGACAGGCGCTGGATCAGCCAGTTGGAGGCGATGGCCGGGGCGAGGCTGAGCTTGAGGATCGGCTTGCCCTCGGTCGAGATTTTGGCCAGCCCGGCGCGCAGGCAACCCAGCCCTTCGCGGACGTAGGGCAGCAGTTCCTTGCCCGCCGGCGCCAGGCTGACCGAGTGGCCGATGCGGATCAGCAACGAGGCGCCGACCAGCGATTCGAGCTGGCTGATGCGGTGGCTGACGGCGCTCTGCGTGATCGAGAGTTCGTCGGCGGCCCGGGAGAAACTGCCGTGGCGGGCGACCGATTCGAAGGCCATCAGGCCGGTGATCGGCGGAATGCGCGGGTTGTTGCTGCCGTGTCCGTGGTTGTCCATGACTTTCATCCAGGCAGGAGCCGGCCGGAGGCCGAAGACCACTACCGTCGAGGGGCGCGAACGCTTCGGCGTCAGCGTTCGCTACCCTTCCGATCCGCAGCAGATCGCGCGTGCCGTGCTGGTGCCGACGAGGGTGGGATCGTCCGGCAGCACCTGCGTAGCCGACAGGTCCTCGGCCAGAGCAAGGCGCACGACCGCTTCGAAGTAACGTGCTCCGACAAGCAGGGCGGCTTCGTCGAAATCGAACTGTGGGCTGTGCAGCGGCACGTTCGCCGCGTTCGGAGCCCGCGCTCCAAAGCGCACGAAGCAGCCGGGGACCTCGTTGAGGTAAAGCGAAAAGTCCTCTGCACCCATGCTCGGCAACTCGTAGCTCAACACTCGCCCGGCGCCGACGACACGCGCGGCCGCGCGGCGAGCGAGTTCGGTTTCGCGCGGCGTATTGATCACCGGCGGATACGGTTCCGACAGCTCGAGTTCGATCCGGGTATGGTATGCCTCCCCCAGGGCGCGACACATTCGTTCCATCCCGGCAATCAATCGTAACCGGGTCCCGCTTTGCGTCGTACGGATCGTCCCCTCCAGCAGAGCCTCGTGCGCGATCACGTTGCGGGCAGTGCCCGCTTGCAGCGTGCCGATGGTGACCACCGATGGATCGAGCGGGTTGGCCTCGCGCGACACGAGAGTCTGCAGCCCGCCGACCAGCGCGGCACTGGCGACCAATGCGTCGGTCGCCTCGTGCGGCCTGGCGCCGTGACCGCCGCGGCCGAATACACGGATACGGAAGCTGTCGGCCTGGGCGCAAACCGGCCCCGGTACAGCCATGATCTGCCCAGTGGGGTAGAGATTGGTCAGGTGCCCTCCGAAGATCATGGCCACCCCGGCGAGGGCGCCGGCATCGATCATCACCTGCGCGCCTAGACCACCTTCCTCGGCAGGCTGGAAGATCAGCACCACGTCACCCTGCGGGAGCGAATCCTGCAACAGCGCCGCGGCGCCCAACACCATGGCCATGTGTCCGTCATGCCCGCAGGCGTGCATCTTGCCACGGTGGCGAGATGCAAACGGCAGGCCGGTCTGCTCAGCAATCGGCAAGGCATCGAGTTCAGCGCGGAGCGCGACCCGTGGTCCTTCTGCGCGCACTCCACGCAGTCGGGCAACGATGCCGCCACCCACACCGCCATACTCGTAGGGTATCCCCAGACGCTGGAGTTCGCCGATCACAAAGCGGGCGGTTTTCCGTTCTTCATAGCCAATTTCCGGGCACTGGTGCAGCGAGCGACGCCAGCGCACCAACTGCCGCATGATGCGTTTGCTTTCCATCAGGCTACGCCGGTTGCGAGATCATGGAACCGTAGCCAGCGTGTTGATTGGGTCGTCGACCCGGCGCACGTTCGGGGAGCCGAGGAGGATTGTTGTACCCGCTGGCAATTGTCCCGGGTCATTGGCCAGAATGTCGGCGACGGTGCGCACGTCCCCTGGCGAATTGAGCCCAGTAGTATCGTTAAAATTATCCCTGAGCAGGGTGATCCGCCCGGCGGATGCGAGGCTGCATTCCAGAAGCAAACCGCAGCCCAACACGATTGCAGAAACCGATCTACCGATACTGTTACGATGAGCCATCTCATCCTCCTGTCGAGATCCGTCAAGGCTTGGGCAATTCCATATCCTGCCCCGCTCCATGGCGCATTGCAGCGAAGGATGGGAAATCCAGCGCAGGCTGGGAAGCATATGAGCCTCGATGCATGGCGTCAACCTTGGATCCGATTCAGCGTCTTGCCGGCAAGGAAGCCGGTGAACGCCTCTTTGGCGGCTTCACGGTCCATGCCGACCAGCGAGCGCACAAAGAGCCCGAGCCCGTGACACGTCGTCCTGGCCAATTCGATCGCATCCGCCCCTCCGGCTCCGCTTTCGGCAAGCATCCGCTCCAGCTCGGCCAGGTCGGCCGCCGTCAAGGACTTGTTCATCCGCATCCAGTTCGCCGATCAACTCCAGCCGCGCGTTGAATAGCTGTTTGCCGAGCGCTTCGCCGAGCGCGCCCTCGCTGGCCGCAATGTCCTGGCTGAAGTACTCCAGGCTCTGGCAGTAGTCGAAGACATAGAAGAACGTCTTTTGCTGGTCCGGCCCGAACAGGTCCAGGCAGGGGCGCGTGCCGCGACCGAGCATCTGCCAGAACTTGGTTTTCGAGCGTACCAGCTTGAAGAAGACCAGATTCACGACCTCGGGAATGTCGATTCCGGTATCGAGCATGTCCACTGAGATGGCGATGTGCGGCGCCTTGTCCCTCGCCGCGAAGCTGTCGCATAAAACAGCTCGCGTACCGTGACCAGTGCGTCGGCGTACGGGATCGCGCGCTGGCCGTGCACGGCGCGGTTGCCGAGCGTGTTGATGACGCGTGCCTTGCCGAACACCGCCTCGCCCGCCGCCTGCTTGAAACTCGGCTCGTGGATCAGCGCCGAGAGATTGTCCTGATACGGCAGCTTGAGCGCCGCGTCGTGTTTGTACGCCCAGGCGACCGCCAGTTCCAGCGCCCGGCGCGCGTAGAAGCAGGCGCTGCGCGGGTCGGCGGCCGCCGTCTCGGCTCGGCTTGCCGCTTCCAGCACGGCGGGCCACTCACGTTCCAGGAAGAGGAATTGGCTCATCGTCGCCCGTCCGGCAGGGCCATGCCCTCGTTGAGGATCTCGACATGGCGCGCGTAGCTGAACACCCGGCCGCGTTGCTTGCGCGTCAGTTCGGCGACGACGCCGAAGCGCTCCAGATGAGCCAGTGCCTTGTTCACGGTGGCTGGCGTCAGTCCGGTCGTCGCCGCGAGCGACGCGGCGGTGGCGATCGGTTGGCGCTGCAAGGCCTGGTGAATGGCCAGTGCCGACGCCGCAGCGCGCCCCAGCGCAGCGATCCGCTGCCCACCGGCGGCAGCCAGTTCCAGCAGACCCCTAGCCGATGTCGCGGCCTGGGTGGCGCTCGCCAGCACGGCATCGGCGAAGAACTCGAGCCAGGTCTCCCAGTCGCCCGTCAGGCGCACCGCGTTCAGCAGCTCGTGTCGAAGCGGCCGCGCAGCGCCGGCGTCCAGTCGATTGCGGGCCGCGGCGGCAACGGCGCCGGGACGAAGGCCTGGAACGACTCTCCAGCGGTGGCAACCTGGAGATAACGGCCTTGCAAAGAGCGCTTCATCGGTGGGGGCGGGAACCTAAAATAGCGGCAAGCGCTATTTTAGGTTGGAAGCACTTCGTAAAACAATCTCGGTGAACAGCAGGAAAGTCATGACCGTTTGGAGAGGTGTTCGCCACCTACGCCCATTGGAAGGGCGGCGGATGTCCCCACTCCACGAGGTGTCCGTGAATTCCTCGATGCGTTCCCATCCCGGCGGGTGGATCACCTCCTACCTGCCCAACGGTTTGGCACGCTCAGCCGTTTTGCCAATAGCGTCCAGTTTTTCCACGATCTCCGGGACGATCTGCGCTTTCGATAAAAAACCCGCCAACTGGTGGTAATCACGTTTCCGGAACGACAGCGGCAGACCGATTTCCTTGAAAAAGAGACGGAATACCCGGTCCAGGACTTCGTCAGTGGCTTTGACATCGGCAGACCAGGGCGATTTTTCATCGACTTCCAAGAGATGAGTGACTTCAGCAATGACCTTTCTCATTGCTGCCTGCCTCTTTTCGCGTTCGGCCAGGCCAAAGAGGTCGTCGGTCACCTCATGTGTCGCCCAGGCAAGCAGGACTTCCGGGGTACAGAAATAATTCTCGATTTCACGCTTATCCCACATGAGTTCATTCAGGCTTTCGCTGGGCTGCAGCGGACGATCCAGGTGATCGAACAAGGCAATGCCCACCAGGTCGGGCTTGGCCTCGCGCAGCCCGTTGAAGTGATCGCGTGATTTTTGCGGCAGATTGGTCGCGACGTAGTGAACGAAAGGCGCGTCCAGCAGCGTTTGCGCGGGATGCTGCAGGATTCTGGCGAATACCTTGAGAATCGCCAGATCGGTCGAGTCCTCGACATAGAGCACCCAGCCCATCTGTTCCGCCTGATAGTATTGATCCCATCCCAGATCGGTGAGTGCCTTCATGACCTGGCTGCCGCGGTCGTTCAACAAATGAGGTTTGCCGACAAACGCCACGACCGTGCCACGGTTGGCAGCTTCCGCAAGCACCACTTCCGAATGGCTGGCGGCAATGATCTGCGAACCCTTCTCTTCGGCAAGGTCGTTGATCAGTTGATAGATCTGGCGCTGTCGCAAGACTTCGAGGTGCGCGTCCGGCTCATCCAGTAGCAGTACGGTGCGCGGGTTCATATAGAGGTGGACCAGGATGAGCAAGGTCTGCTGCAGGCCGCGGCCAGAAGATGAGAGGTCGAGACGAATCCCGGATACTTCTTCGTACTCCATGACGATTTCACTACGCTCGGCAATGAATCTGGGACCGAGCAACTTCACGCCAAAAAGCCGCTGCAATTGCCCGACCAGGGTCGTCCAGTCGCTGGACGGTGGAGCATCGCCCTCCCCCCCTGGCCAACAGACACGATAGCAAAGGTTGCGCAACACCTGTGCGGTTTGGCCTTGACCGATCAGGACGCCAATCTCACCGGGCTGTTTGATGAATTCACGGTCGCTCAGACCGGACATGGGCGGCAGGAAAGCGATCCTTGTACGGGTAGCCAACTCCGGAATCGGCATGCGTTCCGGCCGACTTTGGTCATCGAGCCGGAGGGGGCGGCAGTAGAATGATTCCTCGTTTGCATAATCGAATTCAAGCCCGCACGACCAGCTTTGGTCATCGCTCACGCCATCGACGAGAATATCGACGCGGATGTTTCGTGTTTTCTGTTTTCCGGCTTGACGTTCGACATTGCGAACATGCAGGTCTCGCCAGAGAAGATTGGCGCTAGGCACGGGAAGCGCAAGCAAATCCCGACGATTGACTGCCACTCCTTGTCGTTGAATGGCGGTCGATTTTCCATTTCTTTTTTCTGACCAGCGACGTAGCCCCAGTTCCCATAGGGCCAGCGCCTGAAGGGCCGTTGTCTTGCCCGAATTGTTCGGTCCAACAAGCACGACCGATTTCCCCAAGTCTATTTCAGCAAAATCAAAACGCTTGAAATTCCTGACGGATAATTTTGTCAGCATCGTCCATACCCCTACGCTTATGGCTGGCAAACTCAGCCCCCCCTCAATTGCCTGAGTTCAGGCGACCAGTTTCGGCGCGATCGGCGCGAAGTTCTGGCCCCGGCGATTGTCCGCCACCGATCAGAGGTAGTGGAACATCCGCGCATCCGCATAGGTATCCGTGCCCTGGCCTCGGGGAACGACCACGATGCCTGATTCGGTCACGGTAAATCGGTGACGGTCGGCGTCCGCATCGTAACCGATACGATCACCGGCCTCGATTATGTTGTAACGGTCGACGATCACGCGCCTGAGCCTGACGCCCTTGCGCAGTACCGCGTAGTCCATGATGATGCATTCATCGAGTTCGACATCCTCCTCCATGAGCACTTCGCGGCGAACGATTGAATTGCGGATGCGAGCCCCCTTGATCAGCCCGCCGGCACTGATGATGCTGTTATCCAGCTCGGCGTGGAAGAATTTCGGCGACGGCCCCTGATAATTGCTGGAGCCGATCCGCCACTTGGGATTGAATAGATCGAGCTTCGGTTCGCTACCCAGAAGGTCCTGGTGGGCGGCAAAATAGGCATCGATGGTACCCACGTCGCGCCAGTAGGCCGGCTCCTCGGAGGTGCGTATGCCGGGGATGCGATTCCCACAGAAATCGTAGGCAAATACCCGTTGCGTCTGGATCAAGCGCGGCAGCAGATCCTTGCCAAAATCCTTTTCTCCCAGGCGATGCCCTTCCCGTAGCGCCTTGATCAGTACCTCGGTCGTAAAGATGTAGTTCCCCATCGAGGCGAAGGCGTGCGTCGGGTCACCGGCCATCGGCGACGGCTGGATCGGCTTCTCTCGGAAGCTGCGCACGCGGCCGTTGTCGGCGGTATCAATGATGCCGAATGCCGAGGCCTCTCCAATGGGAACAGGCAAGGCGGCGATGGTGACGTCGGCTTGGCTGAGCAGGTGAAAGTGAACCATCTGACGGACGTCCATCCGATAGATGTGGTCGGCACCAAACACCACAACCAGGTCCGGTGCACGCTTTTCGATCAGCCCCAGGTTCTGATAAACGGCGTCGGCAGTACCCTGGAACCATTCCGGCCCCTCGCGCATCTGCGGCGGAACCACGGCGATGAACTGCTCGGGGAAGATTGGCGCCAGCAACCAGGAACGGCGGATGTGCTCGATCAAGGACTGCGACTTGTATTGGACCAACAGGTAAATGGAGAATATCTTCGAGTTGACCAGGTTCGAGAGAACGAAGTCGACGATGCGAAAACGGCCGCCGAAAGGCACGGAAGGCTTCGAACGATGCTGGGTCAGCGGATGTAGACGGGTGCCTTCGCCGCCTGCCAGGACCAACGCAAGAATATTGGGCGTAATCATCATTTCCTCTTTTCTTACTGAAGGGCCGCAGACCTATCATCATACTGCGATGCGGCCGCTATAGCGCTGCTGTGCCGCTGCGGGGATTTGGTAGAATCACGCGCTTACTTCAAACCTCATCCTCTGGGAGCTTGCCGTGCAAATCGTCTGCCTCGACCTCGAAGGCGTCCTCGTCCCTGAAATCTGGATCGAATTCGCCACACGCACCGGCATTCCGGAGCTTCGCCGTACTACCCGCGACGAGCCGGACTACGACAAGCTGATGCAGTCCCGCCTCGCCATCCTGGCCGAACACAAGCTCGGTCTGACAGACATCCAGAAGGTCATCGCCGAAATGGGACCGCTCGAAGGTGCCCGAGCCTTCATCGATGAACTGCGCGAGGACTATCAGTTGATCATCCTGTCCGACACCTTCTACGAGTTCGCGCACCCGCTGATGCGGCAACTCGGCTGGCCGACGCTATTCTGCCACAGCCTCGAAGCCGACGCCGACGGGATGCTGGTGCGCTACCGCCTGCGCATGCCCGATCAGAAGCGCGAGGCGGTGCGCCGCCTCAGGGAGCTCCGGTTCACGGTGGTGGCCGCCGGCGATTCTTACAACGATACGGCGATGCTCGGCGAAGCGCACGCCGGCATCCTTTTTCACCCGCCCGAGCAGGTCATCCGGGCATTCCCGCAGTTCCCGGTCACGCAATCCTACGCCGAGCTGCGCGCAGCGATCGACCAGGCCTTCGTCGCGGTCACGCCCGCCTAGAAAGGTTACGCAGCATGCATTCGCAGCGTTTCTATACCCTCTCCGGATCCTGCCCGGATCAGATCGGCATCATCGCGCGCGTTGCCGGCTTCATTGCCCAGCACCGCGGCTGGATTCTCGAATCGAGCTATCATGCCGACGACGGCAACGGTGAACAGGACGGGCGCTATTTCATGCGCATGGAGGTGAAAGCCGAGTCGCTGCCTTTTCATCTGGCCGAGTTTCGCGAGCGTTTCCGCCCGCTTGCCGACGAGTTGTCGATGGACTGGAAAATCAGTGATTCGGCCGTGAAACGGCGCGTCGTGATCATGGTCAGCAAGCAGGAACACTGCCTCTACGATCTGCTGTCACGCTGGCAGGCGAAGGAACTCGACATCGAGATTCCCTGCGTCATTTCGAATCACGACACTTTCAAGGCACTGGTCGAGTGGCATGGCATCCCCTTCCACCATGTCCCCGTAGACCCCGACAACAAGGCGGCAGCGCACGCCGAGATCAGACGCATCTACGAGGAAGTCAAGGGGGACACGATGGTGCTTGCGCGCTACATGCAGATTCTGCCCGCCGATCTGTGCGACAGCTACCCCGGACAGATGATCAACATTCACCATTCCTTCCTGCCCAGCTTCGTCGGCGCCCGGCCCTACCACCAGGCCTTTCGGCGCGGCGTCAAGCTGATTGGTGCCACCTGCCACTACGTCACCAGGGAACTCGACCAGGGACCGATCATCGAGCAGGACGTGATCCGCATCGACCATTCGGATTCGATCGAAGACATGGTGCGCTATGGCAAGGACATCGAAAAGGCAGTCCTCGCACGCGGGCTGCGCTATCACCTCGAGGACCGGGTGCTGGTGCATGCCAACAAGACCGTGATCTTCCGGTGAACCTGGCTGCCGCTGGCCGGGTACCTGGCGGCGCCCCCAGCACCGGAGCGTCGACGGCATGATCACACTCAAGAGCGTCAGCCTGCGTCGCGGCGCCAGGATCCTGCTTGACCAGACGACGGCAACCTTGAACCCCGGCGAACGGGTCGGCCTTGTCGGTCGCAACGGTGCTGGCAAAACCACCCTCTTCGCGCTGCTCGATGGCAGCCTGCACGAGGACGCCGGCGAATTCTCGCGACCCGCCGCCTGGCGCCTGGCGCAGGTCGTACAGGAGATGCCGTCAAGCAGCCTGAGCGCCACCGAGTTCGTGATCGAGGGCGACCAGGCGCTGCTGGCCGCCCAGCGGCAGGTACAACTCGCCGAAAGCGAAGGGGGCGATGGCGAACGCCTGGCGAACGCTTACCTGGCTCTGCACGACGCCGGCGCACACGATGCGCAGGCGCGTGCCCAGGCGCTGATCCTCGGCCTGGGTTTCAAGACCACCGAACTGAACAATCCGGTCGACAGCTTCTCGGGGGGGTGGCGAATGCGCCTGCAACTGGCGCGGGCGCTGATGTGCCCTTCGGATCTCTTGTTGCTCGACGAACCGACCAACCACCTCGACCTGGATGCGCTGGTCTGGCTGGAGAGCTGGCTCAAACGCTACACAGGAACCATGGTGGTGATCAGTCACGACCGGGAGTTTCTTGACGCAGTGACCACCGTGACCCTGCACCTCGAGAACGGCAGGCTGACGCGCTACGGCGGCAACTACAGCACCTTCGAGGAAACCCGCGCCCAGCAGATCGATCTGCAGCAAAATGCCTACCTCAAGCAGCAGGAGAAGATCGCCCATCTGCAGAGCTTCATCACTCGTTTCAAGGCCAAGGCGACCAAAGCCAAGCAGGCGCAAAGCCGGGTCAAGGCGCTGGAAAGAATGGAGCGTCTGGCGCCGGTGCTGACCAGCGCCGACTTCACCTTCGAGTTCAAGGAACCCGCCAACCTGCCCAACCCGATGCTGGTCATGAGCAATGCCTGCTTCGGCTACCCACCGCCGGTCGATGCACCTGCCGGCACGCCACCGACCGTGATCGTCCGCCGGGTCAACCGATCGGTCATGGCCGGGCAGCGCATCGGCATCCTCGGCGCCAACGGCCAGGGCAAGTCGACGCTGGTCAAGACCATTGCCCGCGTCCTGCCCTGCAGCAGCGGGACCATCCGTGAAGGCAAAGGCCTCAACATCGGCTACTTCGCGCAGCAGGAACTCGATGTCCTGCGCCCGCACGAAACCCCCCTGCAACACCTGCTGCGCCTGGCCAAGGAAGGCCTGCCCACTGGACAAAGCGACCGGGAACAGGATCTGCGCAGCTTCCTCGGCACCTTCAATTTCAGTGGCGAGATGGTCAAGCAGACGGTCGGCACCATGAGCGGCGGAGAAAAGGCCCGTCTGGTACTGTGCATGATCGTCTGGCAACGCCCCAACCTGTTGTTGCTCGACGAGCCCACCAATCATCTCGACCTCGCCACGCGCGAGGCCCTGGCGATGGCGCTCAACGAGTTCGAGGGAACCGTGATGCTGGTCAGCCACGACCGATCTCTGCTCCGTTCGGTGTGTGACGAATTCTGGTTGGTCACCCGCGGCGGCATGGAGGACTTCACCGGCGACCTTGACGACTACCAGCGCTATCTGCTCGACGAGGCGAAACGCAACCGGGAAAGCCTCCGGGAATCACTGAAGAGCGAAAACGGGCCGCCCAGGCGTTTGCCGCGCTCCGGCGGCGATAGCGGTGCGCCGGGCAAGCTGAAAACCCTGCAGCGCGAGCAGGGACACATTGAAAAGCGCCTGCTCGACCTCCAGCAGGCGCAGCACGCCCTCGAAGCACGTTTGTCGACTCCGCTCTCGGCACAGGAACTGGCCGACAGCGGCCGCCGACTGAACCAGATCGCGCTGGAGTTGTCTGCTTTGGAAGAGCAATGGCTGACCCTTTCAGAACAGATCGATCGGGCAACACCCTCGGTACCTTCGTGAGACGGTTGGTCATACCCTTCACAACCGTTGGAGCAAAGAATGAATTTTGAGTTGGCAGAGTGGTCATCGAAGATCGAGGTGGGCGTACCGGCAATCGATGCACAGCATCGACAACTGTTCGATCTGGCCGCCACCTTCGGTGGCGATGGTGACCAGATCAGGGTGTTGAAAACACTGGCACTTCTGACCGAATACGTCAAAGTGCATCTGCACGAAGAAGAGCAGTTGATGATGGCCTGCCACTACCCAGGCCTTGAGGCGCATCGGAAGTTACACCGGGAGTTTCGCCGGATGCTTTTTGATCTGCTGGAGAACGCCAAACGGATGACCCTCGACGAAATCGCCGAAGAAGTGAAGTTCCTGATCAACGGCTGGTTCTACAATCACATCCTGGTTGCCGACTTCGACTACGTGCCGAGTGTGCAAGCCGCTGCCAGCGCGGCATCGACTCCCCAGCATGCGCTCACAGACTTTGACAAGGGCGCGGGGCTGGCTGCGGTTGCTAGCCGGGCGTGAACCAGCGCCGTCGGTGCTCGCCCACTTCACGCCTCAGGCCACGCAAAGCGCGAGAAAAGGCTCCTCGACGGACGAATTCCCGCGACCGGGCGCAGCGCAGCGGGCTTCGAAGAATCCGGTCTACGGTCTACCTGCCGAGCAACGCGAAGAGGCCGTGCAGTGCCCCCATGCCGACGATGAAGGGCAGCCAGGGATTCTTCCAGCGCGTTGCCACCGCCACCACCGCAATCATCGCCAACAGCTTCGGGTTCAAGGGCGCAATCTGTCCCTGCACCAGCAGCAGGTCGGGCGCAACGATGGCGGCCAGTGCTGCGGCCGGTGCATAGCGCAGCGCGCGCTGGACGACCGGCGGCAGCGTGACGCGGCTCCCCAGGACGATGAAGCTCGCGCGCGGCAGCGTGGTCGCGAGACCGATGGCGAGCAGCATCAGCCAGAGCGTCCAGTCGTAGGGCCCGTTCATTGTCCGGCCCTCCACGCGTGCCAACGTTCGGCCGCGAAGCCGGCCAGGATGCCGGCGACGATGCCGACGAAGAGCCCGAGCCGCAGCGGCAGTGCCGACAGCGCGACCGCCGTGCCGCCGCCGACCAGCACCGAGACGAGCATCGGCCGGGCCTTCGCCATCGGGATCATCAGCACCATCAGCGCGATCGTCGCCATGAACTCGAGCGACCAGCTTTTCGGAATCTGCCCGGCGAAGCCGATGCCGACCAGCGCAAAGCCCTGCCACAGCACCCAGCTCCACAGCGAAGGCGCGAGGAAGTAACCGAGGCGCCAGTCGCGACTCTCGGTGTGCAGCATCTTGTCGAGCGTCACCGCGAAGACGCCGTCGGTGAGCAGGTGCCCGCAGACCCAGCGCCCCCGGATGCCGACGCCGCGGAATCCCTGCGCAATGGCCGCCGAAAAGATCACGAAGCGCAGGTTGATCGCCAGCGCGACGGCGACCATCAGCCAGACGGGTGCCCCGGCGGCGATCAACGGCAGCGTTCCGAGCTGCGCGGCGCCGGCGAAGACGATGATGTTCATGCCCATCGCCTGCAGGGGCGACAGGCCGGCGCTGGTCATCGCGACGCCAGTGACGATGGCCCAGGGCACGAGGCCCACCGAGAGCGGCAGGAAGAGGACGAAACCTTCGCGCGCGCCGGCGCGGAAGTCGGGGGAGAGGTGACGTTCGAGCAAGGACATGGGAGCTTGATCCGGAAGGGAGCGTATCGTAGCAGCGACGCGAACACGACCACCCGCCCGGTGCCGGTGACGGCGACGATCGAGAAGCCGCATGACGGACGTTGCCGATGGACGAAGGCTGCGATGGCCGCGGTGGCGAGCAGCAGGATGCCGGCGATGACCGACGCATGCGTTGCCCCGACATGGCGCACGGCAAGCCCCAATCGGGATCGAGACGCCGGGCACGCCCAGCCAAAGGCCGCGGCGAGCGGCCCGTTGATCCTCGACGGCCGTTGTTCCGGACCCGGTCGCGGCGGCGCTCATCGCCGACCGCCGGTCGTGCGTGCCGTCATGCGCGTGGTCAGCGCGGCTTCGGACTTCGCCCAGTCGATGAAGGCGATCACCTCGGGCCGCGCCCGCGCCCGTTCGGCGACCACGAGGCAGTAGATGAGGGCTTCGTCGAGCGCGCCACCCAGGATGGGGATCAGCTGCTTGTCGCGCAGCATCTCGGCGACCAGCGCCGTGCGGGCGAGCGCGACGCCCTGACCGGCCAGCGCGGCCTGAATGATCTGGTCGTGGTTGGAAAAGCGCAGCGTGTTCTTCGGCCGCACCGGCTCGACGCCTGCCTGCTCGAACCAGTAGGCCCACCCGAACTTCGGAAAGCGTGCCTCGTACTGCGGTTCCCAGCCGAGCAGAGTGTGCTTCGCCAGGTCGGTCGGCGTTTCCACCGGCAGGCGTGCCAGAAGGGTCGGGCTGGCGACCGGCGAGGTGCGCTCGGCAAACAGCATGATCGCTCCCGGAGGTGCCTTGCGGCCGGACATGCCCCGGAAGGCGATGTCGAGGCCCTCGGCGTCGATGTCGACCACCCGGTCGGTCGCCATGCAATGCACGTCGATGTCCGGCTGGATGCGCGCGAAGCGGTCGAGGCGGGGAATCAGCCAGAGCGTCGCGAAGGACGTGAAGGTCGTCACCGTGATCGGGCGAAGCCCTGAATGCGGTCGCAGTTCCTGCGCCACCGTGTCGATCTCGGCGAGCGCCCGCGCCGCCACGTCGGCCAGGCGCTGCCCGGCCGGCGTCAGGCTCACCTTGCGCGTCGTGCGCACGAAGAGCGGCGTTTCCAGCTCCTCCTCGAGGCCCTGGACTTGGCGCGACAGGGCCGACTGCGTGACGTGCAGCTCGGCGGCGGCACGCGTGAAGCTGCCGTGGCGGGCCGCCAGCAGGAAGCCGCGCAGGGCGTGCAGGTTGTGCAGGGATTCATTCATCCAATGCATCAATCCCATGAGAATTGACCGTTTGTCCGGCGGGCTTTCATCGCTCATAGTGAGCACACCCACTACGGAAAGGAGTACATCATGAGCGCAACAGGAACTCTAGGCGGTTTTCGCATCGCATTCAAGCAGCGTACGGACGCGGCTGTTCCGGCACCCCGGATTGATTCGCCACGTGCATCGGACTGCGGCGGCCGGATGCGCACGATCCAGGCCGGCAAGGCACTGACCCTGGCGCCGTGGCGGCGCTGGACGGTCGTTTCCGGCCATCTCTGGCTGACCCACAAGGACGACTCGCGCGACGTCTTCCCGCGCGCCGGTGCAAGCTTCGAGTCGGGCAAATGGAGTGTCGTCGAGGCCTTGAGCGACACCGTCCTGCTCGAGTCCGGAATCGGGACGTAGCGTCGCCCAGGCGAACACGCCGCCCTTTGTCGCCTCCCAGGTCGCGAACCGGGAAAGGTGGCGGTCCTCGCCGCCAGCAGCGCAACGCGTTGCGTCCGGTAGATCGCGCGCACGGCCGGCAGGTGGCGGTCCAGCGTGCCGTCCTCGATCAGCGCCGCGACGATGCGCTGGTTGAGGCTGGGCGTGTGCAGATCGGCCGCCTGCTTGAGCCGGGTCAGGAGTTCGACCGCCGGCCGCGGCCCGGCGACGTAACCGACCCGCAGACCCGGCGCCAGCACCTTGGAGAACGACCCGAGGTAGAGCGTGCGCTGCGGCACGAGCGCACGGCAGGCCGGCGGAGGCGGCGCATCGGACCAGAGTTCGCCGTAGGGGTCGTCCTCGACCAGCGGCACACCCGCGTTGTCGAGCCGCGCGAGCAAGGCGCGCCGGGCGTCGGTCGGCATCGTCGCGCCGTCTGGATTGGCGAAATTGGGCGTCAGGTAGCAGAACGCGGGCCCGCCGCCAGGCTGCGGGGCGCGACGAATGCCGGCGTCGATCCACGCCTCGAGGTCGAGCACGCGTGGCGTCTGCAAAGCGAAGGCCTGCAGCGCGCCGAGGTAGGTCGGGTTGCGCGCCAGCAACGCACCGCCGGGCGCGAGGAAGGCCTTGCCGATCAGGTCGAGCGCCTGCTGCGATCCGGTGGTGATCAACACCTCGGCCGGCGTCGTGGGCTGTCCGGCCGCCGAGAGGCGCGCCGCGACCAGCTCGCGCAGCGGGCCGTAGCCTTCGGTCGGGCCGTACTGCAGTGCGGCGCTCGCGTCGTCGGCGAGCACGCGCGCCGTCGCCGCACGCAGCGCTTCGACCGGGAAGGCGGCGGGGTTGGGCAGGCCGCCGGCGAACGACAGGACCGCTGCCTGCTCGGTGACCTGGAGGATCTCGCGGATCGCCGAACCTTCCAGCGCCGCAGCGGCCGGCGCGAAATGCCAGTCGGCGGATGACCCGGCTCGACGGCCGGCCTCGTGGCCGGCAACGGCAACGCTCGGCGGTACCGGAAGCGAGTGCGGATCGGTTTGTCCAAGCGCGGCGGCAGTCATCGGGAGTCTCCTTGCAAAATCGGGCGTGACCGGTACAATACCGGACACTTTTCAGGTCAGACAGTGACACTTTGCGTGCTGTCCGACCCGCCTGTACCGGTCGGACGACCGGTACGCCAGAATTTCTCCGGTCGGGCGACCCCTTCGCCCGACCGGATGCGTCGCAGGAGGTTCCATGCTCGGCATTCTCATCGACCCCGAGAACCCGCGCTCGCTGGCCGACCAGATCGTCGGCGGCGTCCGCCAGCGCATCGACGACCGCGTGCTGCGCCACGGCATGCGCCTGCCGCCGATCCGCGGCATGGCCGGGGCGCTGGGCGTCAGCCGCTTCACCGTCGTCGAGGCCTACGACCGCCTGGTCGCCAGCGGCGCCGTCGTGTCGCGCCGCGGTTCCGGTTTTTACGTCCAGGCGGGCGCGCCGCGCGGCGTGCGCAAGGCGGCCGTACCGGCGCCGGAGATCGTCGAACGCACCATCGAGCGCGCCTTCGACAACGCTGATGTGATGCGCGAGGCCCTGGCCGACGATCCATCGACGGTGAAGGTCGGTACCGGATGGCTGCCGGCCGGCTGGCTCGACGAGGAAGGTCTGCGCCGCCGCCTGCGCGTTCTGGCCGGGCGCGAAGGCCAGCGCCTGGTCTGCTACGGCGAGGCGCAGGGCTACCAGCCCTTGCGCGAGCAACTGCGCGTGCGCTTCGAGCAGTTCGGTTTCCATGCGCCGCCCGAACAGATCGTGCTCACGCACGGCGCCACACAGGCGCTCGACATCGTCGCCCGCACGCTGCTGCGTCCCGGCGACTGCGCCTTCGTCGACGACCCCGGCTACTGGAACCTGTTCGCCTCGCTGCGCCTGCTCGGCGTGCAACTCGTCGGCGTGCCGCGCACGCCCGAAGGGCCGGACGTGGCGGCGCTCGAAGCCCTGCTCGAAGAGCACAAGCCGCGCGTCTTCATCACCCATTCGGTGCTGCACAACCCGACCTCGGGCAACCTGTCGGCGACGGTCGCGCACCGCGTGCTGCAACTGGCCGCGCGGCACGACCTGCCGATCGTCGAGGACGATACCTACGGCGACTACCATCCGGGCCACGCGCACCGTCTCGCCGCGCTCGACGGGCTCGATCGCGTGATCTACGTCGGCAGCTTCTCGAAAACCCTGTCGGCCAACCTGCGCGTCGGCTTCCTCGCGGCGCGGCCTGACCTCGTGCGTACCTTCACCGACGTCAAGCTGTTCACATCGGTCGGCAGTTCCGAGTTCGCAGAGCGGCTGATCCACGACATGCTGATCGAGGGGCATTACCGCAAGACGATCGAGCGTCTGCGCGGCCGCCTCGCACAGGCGATGGACGACGGATTGGAGCTGCTCGACCGTGCCGGCTTTCGCCCGTTCGCCGAGCCGAACGGCGGCATGTTTGTCTGGGCCGCGCGTCCCGATCACGATCCGGTCGAACTGGCGCGCGACGCGGCCGGAAACGGCATTGTCCTCGCGCCGGGCAACCTGTTCCGGCCGCAATTGCAGGCGACGCCCTACCTGCGCTTCAACGTGGCCTATCTCGGCGACCCGCGCATCGGCCGTTTCCTCAAGGCGCTTTGAACATGGGCGAGACGCACTGGCGCCTGCTCGGCGACCTTGTCGTGTCCGCCCATTTCGCCTTCGTCTGCTTCGTCGTCTTCGGTGGCGCGCTGGTCTGGCGTTCGCCGCCCCTCGCCTGGCTGCACGTGCCGGCCGTCGTCTGGGGTGGTGCGGTCGAGCTGTTCGGCTGGACCTGCCCGCTCACCGAACTCGAGGTCCGTTTCGGCGCGCTGGCAGGACAGGGCGTCAGCGAGGGCGATTTCCTCGCCCGGATGCTGGTGCCGCTGATCTACCCGGACTGGCTGACGCGCGAAACCCAAGTCGCCATCGGCGCCGGGGTGCTGCTGCTGAATGCGATCGTCTATATCGCCCTTTGCCGGCGCTGCTGTCGGCGAGGGTCGGACTAGAATCCGGCCGCCGGCGGCGCGTGCAAACGTCGGATGGGGCCGATCCGCGGATGGTCCGCAGCGGGCACGGGCGAAGCCATGCGCCAGGATGCCACCTTTAACAGCATGGTGCCGAACGCGCCCCCGAAGGCCAGCCCGTTGATCCCCGCGACACCCAGGGAAACGCGATGTGCAACTTTTTGACGAGTCGCCATGACTACTGAGTTTTACACACCCGGAGCGAGCCATGTCCCTCGAAACCTTC
>DIME01000201.1 GCA_002425405.1 Candidatus Accumulibacter vicinus | reverse complement strand
CCAGGCACTTCTTGCCGAGCAGTGCGTTGCCGCCGTAGCCCGATCCGTAGGACCAGATTTCGCGGGTTTCGGGATAGTGTACGATGTACTTGGTGGTCGGGTTGCACGGCCAGCGCGGATCGGTCTGGCCGGGCTCCTTGGGAGCGCCGATCGAGTGCACGCAGGGAACGAACTCGCCATCGGTACCGAGCACGGGGAAGACCGCCTTGCCCATGCGCGTCATGATCCGCATATTGACCACCACGTAGGCGCTGTCGCTGATCTCGATGCCGATCTGGGCGATCGGCGATCCGATCGGACCCATCGAGAACGGGATCACGTACATCGTGCGACCCTTCATGCAGCCCTTGAACAGGCCGCTGAGGATTCCACGCATCTTGGCCGGGTCTTCCCAGTTATTGGTCGGGCCGGCGTTTTCCTTCTTCTCGGAACAGATGTACGTGCGATCCTCGACGCGAGCAACGTCGGATGGATCGGAAAATGCCAGGAAAGAGTTCTTGCGCTTCTTGAGCTTGGTGAAGGTGCCGGCGGCGACCAGCTCGGCGCAAAGCCGGTCGTATTCTTCCTCAGAACCGTCGGCCCAGACGACATTGGCCGGTTCGGTGAGGGCTGCAATCTCCGCAACCCATTGCTTCAGGCGTTCATGTTTGACGTAATCGGGGGCATTGATGGAAACAGTCTGGTTCATGGTGATCACTCTCGAAGGAAGGTAGAGAAGCAGAAGTTACCGTGGAGCGGCGCGGGCAGGGAAAAACGGCCGAAAAGCGGCATGGTTTTCCGGCCCATTTGAGTGCGGCGCGTCGGTCGCGGCGGGTGAAAAACAAGCCTGGTGCAGGGTGGATGACAGCATGCGAGGCACGGGTGCTACAAGGAGATCGGTGTTTGTGTAATTATGCCACAGGTCCGATCTGCGCCAACGCTCCATCGACAGATGTTGCTCCACCGAGAGGGCATCAGCGATCTGGCGAAAGCGAGTCGGATTGTCGGCCGGCCATGCGATGCTGCTGTACATTGATACCCGTCAGGAGAGTGAACGATGAACAAAGAAAAAGACCCGTTACGTACTGCCGCCCTGTTCTACCATCGCCATCCCAAGCCGGGCAAGGTATCGATACAGCCGACCAAGCAACTGGCCAACCAGTACGACCTGTCGATGGCCTACTCTCCGGGGGTGGCTGCGGCCTGCGAAGAGATTGCCGCTCTGCCGGGTGAGGCGAGCACGCTGACCTCGCGTGCCAACCTGGTCGGTGTCATCACCAATGGCACCGCGGTACTTGGCCTCGGAGCGATCGGTCCGCTGGCTGCCAAACCGGTGATGGAAGGCAAGGCAGTGTTGTTCAAGAAGTTCGCCAATATCGACGCTTTTGACCTGGAAATCGAGGAGCGCGATCCTGATCGTCTGGTGGAAATCATCTCCTCACTGGAGCCGACTTTTGGTGGCATCAACCTCGAAGATATCAAGGCACCGGAGTGCTTCCATGTCGAGAAGAAACTGCGCGCAAGGATGAAGATTCCGGTTTTTCACGACGATCAGCACGGCACGGCGATCGTCGTTGGCGCGGCCATTCTCAATGGCTTGTTCCTGCAGGGCAAGGAACTGCATCAGGTCAAGCTGGTCACCTCGGGGGCCGGCGCCGCCGCGCTCGCCTGCCTCGACCTGCTGGTGATGCTGGGCATTCCGGTCGAGAACATCTGGGTAACCGACATCCAGGGCCTGATCTATGAGGGCCGCGTCGAAGACATGGACGAAATCAAGGGGCGTTACGCAAAGCGGACCGATGCCCGTACATTGGCCGACGTCATCGAGGGCGCCGACGTCTTCCTCGGGCTGTCGGCCGGTGGAGTCCTCAAGCAGGAGATGGTGGCGAGAATGGCGCCTGCACCCCTGATCATGGCATTGGCGAATCCCAATCCGGAAATCCGGCCCGAAGACGTGCAGGCGATCCGCAACGACGCGATCATTGCCACCGGCCGTTCGGACTATCCGAACCAGGTCAATAACGTACTGTGCTTTCCCTTCATTTTTCGCGGTGCACTCGATGTCGGCGCGACCACCATTACCGAAGCGATGAAGCTGGCCGCAGTCAAGGCGATCTCGGAACTTGCCCGCGTCGAGCAATCGGAGGTCGCGGTCAAGGCGTATGGCGAAAAGCATTCCAACTTCGGACCAGAGTATCTGATTCCGAATCCTTTCGATCCGCGCCTGATTGGCAAGATTGCGCCGGCGGTTGCCGAGGCAGCCATGGCCTCCGGGGTGGCGAGCAGGCCCATCAAGGATCTCGAGGCCTATCGGGAAAGTCTGAACGAATTCGTTTATCACTTCGGCCTGATCATGAAGCCGGTCTTCTCGCAGGCCAAGCAAGCTCCCAGACGCATCGTTTTTGCGGAAGGGGAGGATGATCGAGTGCTGCGTGCGGTGCAGGTGATCGTTGACGAGGGGATCGCGAGGCCGATTCTGATCGGTGACTTAAAAGACATCACTCGTAAGCTTGTGGCGCTGAACCTGCGCGTGTCTCCCGGGGTTGACTTCGACGTCGTCTATGCCGACAACAACGAATTTTTCGACGAGCACTTCGAAACTTACTGGCGGGAATACCGGCGTTTGATGGAGCGAAAAGGCGTTTCGGCCGAATTTGCCCGGCGCGAGGTACGGCGTCGTGCCTCGCTGTTCGGCGCGATGATGGTGCGCATGGGTGACGCCGACGGCCTCATTTGCGGCACTTTTGGTCGCCATGACGTGCATCGCGAGTATGTGGAAAATGTCATCGGCCTGGCGCCGGGAGTTCGCAACCTCTACGCGATGAGTCTCCTGGTATTGCCGGATCGCACGCTGTTCATCGCCGATACCTACATCAGCTACGATCCGTCGGCAGAGCAGTTGGTGGATATGACACTCCTGGCTGCCGACGAGGTTCGCCGTTTCGGCGTGACCCCGCGTGTTGCACTGTTGTCGCATTCGTCTTTCGGTTCAGCGAACACGCCAACTGCACTGAAGATGCGCGCCGCCCTTCAGCTATTGAAGGAACGCGCGCCGCGCCTTGAGCTTGAGGGCGAAATGCACGGTGATGCGGCGCTTGACGAGCACATCCGGCAGCGGGTATTCCCCAGCGATGCGCGTCTCAAGGGGGCAGCCAACTTGCTGATCATGCCGACGCTCGATGCGGCCAATATTTCATTCAACCTGCTGAAGATTGCGTCCGGCGACAACCTGACGATTGGACCGATCCTGCTCGGGGCCGCACACCCGGTGCATATCCTGACTTCGACGGCGACGGTTCGACGGATTGTCAACATGACCGCACTGACGGTGGTCGACAAGCTGATGAATGAGCGCTGAGTCCCTATCCTATTTTGCGCGCAGCAGTGCCCCTACTTAAGATCCGATGGTAAACGGCAAGACTGCTCTGGTTCTTGGTGGCGGGGGAGCGCGGGCCGCGTATCAGGTGGGTGTTCTGCTGGCCATTCGTGAATTGCTTGGCGACCCGACGACCAATCCGTTCCCGATTCTTTGCGGCACCTCTGCCGGTGCTGTCAACGCGGCTACCCTGGCGTGTTATGCCAACAACTTCAGCGCTGCCGTCGAAGCGCTGGCGGATGTCTGGCGCAACATGCACGCCGGACAGATCTATCGGTCTGATCTGCTTGGCATGGGGATGGCCGGGGTCCGCTGGCTGAGTGCCCTGCTGTTCGGCTGGGTGATTCAGCGCAGTCCGCGTTCGTTGCTGGATAACCAGCCGCTGCGCAAGCTTCTCGAACAGCGCTTGAATTTCGGCAATATCGATCGCTGCATCTCCAGTGGCGCACTTTACGCTGTCAGCATTACTGCATCGGGGTACATGACGGGTCATGGCGTCAGTTTCTTTCAGGGGCATCCGGAGGTGGAGAGGTGGCGGCGCACGCATCGCGTTGGCTGTCGCGCACATCTGTCGGTTGATCATCTGATGGCATCGAGTGCGCTCCCCTTCATCTTTCCTGCGGTGTACCTCAATCGCGAGTATTTTGGCGATGGGTCGATGCGCCAAATGGCCCCGATCTCGCCCGCGATCCATCTCGGCGCAGAGAAGATCCTGATCATCGGCGTCGCGCAAATAAACGATACAACGGGGCGGCAGAGTTCACAGAGCTATCCGACGCTGGCGCAGATTGCCGGGCATGTGCTGTCATCGATCTTTCTGGATAGTCTGGCCGTTGACGTGGAGCGGATGGAGCGAATCAACCAGACACTCTTGAAAATCCCGGAGGATTTGCTGGCCAGCGGCAATATTGCTCTGCGGTCGGTGCAGTCCCTGATCATCACTCCGTCCGAGCGTATTGATTACCTTGCCGCACGCCATGCCAGTGCGCTACCCCTGACAGTGAGAACGCTGCTGCGCGGCCTGGGGGCCATGAATCGGCGCGGCGGGGCTTTGACCAGCTACCTTCTGTTCGAACAACCCTACACCCAGGCATTGATCGACCTCGGCTACAAGGACACGATGGCGCGTCGTGGAGAAGTCAAAGCTTTTCTTGAATGCTGAATACGCTTGATGTAATTTATCATATCATTTGGCTATCCCTTTCTTTTTCATGAGCTATAGTGACCAGACGGTGGTCTGTTGTAGAATGGTCGAAAAATCGAATCATGCGGGAGGTTTGCAATGCGGATGACATTGAGAACAGCATTACTGCTCGGCGCCATGGTGGGAACGGCGACGCTGACGATGGAAGACGCCCATGCGCTGGAGAAGGGCAAAGGCAAGACTGAGTTGCAGAAGAACAAGCCTTTTCCGGTCATCCAGAAGGGCAAAGGGGAAGCGGTCGCCCAGAAAGGCAAGGTCGAGCCGGTGGCCCGGACGAGTTCTTCCCGTTCCTCGGCGAGCAGGGGCAAGGTCGAGCCAATCGCCGGCAAGGATAAGGCGTTGCCGCCAACCCGGCACGGGATGGCGGCACCTTTGGCTCGTCAGGACAAGTCAGGGGTTCGGGTAGCCGAGTCCGCAAGCGTCGCGCGGATCGGCAAGTACGCCTCGCCAGAGGCGAGTGGTGGATTGACACATACGTTTCAGAAAAAGAATCTGACCAAAGTTCTCGCCGGTCATGTTGATCTCTGGCAGGATCCGGGACGTTTGGCCGTCCAGTCGGGGTCTGCACTGGTGATCGCCCAGGACGGTGGTGAGCCGCTGTACGAAAAGAACGCCAACGCCATTGTACCGGTCGCATCGATCACCAAACTGATGACGGCGATGGTCGTACTTGACAGCATGCCCAATCTTCAGTCGCCGATCACGATCAGCGATGAGGATGTCGACTACCTGCGCGGTAGCCGTTCACGCCTCGGAGTAGGCACCGTGATCACGCGTGAAACGGCCCTGCTGCTGGCGCTGATGTCTTCCGAGAACCGCGCAGCCAATGCCCTCGGACGCCATTACCCAGGCGGCTTGCCGGCTTTCGTCGCGGCGATGAATCGCAAGGCGGCGTCGCTCGGGATGAGCAGTTCGCATTTTGAGGATCCCACCGGTCTCAATAGCAACAACGTCTCCACGGCACACGACCTGGCACGAATGGTTGCGGCGGCACATCACTATCCCTTGATTCGCGAGTTCTCGACAACCCCGGGGGTGCGTACCGAAGTCAAGGGCCGCGAGCTTGACTTTCACAACACCAATCAGTTGGTCAGTAGTCCCACCTGGGAGATCGGATTGTCGAAAACTGGCTACATTCAGGAAGCCGGCAAGTGTCTGGTCATGCAGGCGCGTGTTGCGGACAAACCAGTCGTGATCGTGCTGCTTGACTCGGCCGGCAAGCAGACACGCATTGGCGACGCCAATCGCATCAAGCGCTGGATGGAAAGTGCATCAGTGACGGGTAAGCTGCCGACACGCGTTTGACCAGGTTTTTCGAATGACAAGCCACGGTATGCCGTGGCTTTTTTTTTACCGGTTTCCAGGAGTTATAGCTCTTATGAGTATAAACAAATAAGCATTCAGGCTTTGTGGTTCTAAAACCCTTGGCTATAGTGGCAATACTTTCGGTATTCTGGAGTCGGGTATGTTACGAGTGATTCACCAGTTGTTCCTGGTCTTGACGTTAACTTTTTCTGTCACCTTGGCTTTTGCCGAAGGGAGCAGCCTGCTCAACGTCTCGTACGACGTTGCCCGGGATTTTTATAAAGACTACAACCCGATGTTCCAGAAACACTGGAAAGCGCTTTCCGGTGAGTCGATCGAGTTGAAGCAGTCGCATGCGGGATCGAGCAAGCAGGTGCGGGCTGTCGCCGACGGTCTGGAGGCCGACGTGGTGACCATGAATCAGGCGTCCGATGTCGACTTTCTCGCCGAGAAAGGGCTGGTGGCCAGGGACTACGCGAAGAAATTTCCGAACAACGCGTCGCCCTACACGTCGACGATGGTGTTCATCGTTCGCAAGGGTAACCCGAAAGGCTTGAGGGACTGGAGTGATCTCGTCAAACCGGGAGTCCAGGTGATCCTGCCGCATCCCAAGAACACCGGCAATGGCCGTTACACCTATCTTGCCGCGTGGGGCTACGCACTCGGTCAGGCCGGTGCCAACGACCGGACAGCGCAGGATTTCGTTGGCCGGCTGCTGAAGAACGTCCCCTTGTTCGCCGCCGGTGGTCGCGACGCGACCACCACTTTCATGCAGCGAAAGATTGGTGATGTGCTGATTTCCTTCGAGAGTGAGGCCGAACTGATTGCCCGTGAGTTCGGCAAGGGCGAGTTTGAAGTGGTGTACCCTTCGTTGTCGATCCTCACCGAATTTCCCGTTGCCATCATTGACAAGGTGGTCGACAAGAAAGGTACGCGCAAGGCGGCACAGGCCTATCTGGATTTCCTGTGGTCGCCGGTGGGCCAGGAAAACGCCGCTCAGAACTATTTGCGGCCGCGCAACCAGGAGATACTGAAAAAATATGTGGCGCAGTTTCCCCCGATCAAGACTTTCAGTGTCGACGAAGTTTTCGGCGGCTGGGCCAAGGCCTATCCGACGCACTTCAGGGATGGCGGGACTTTCGACCAGATCTATCAGCAGAAGTAGGTGCACTGCCGTGGCTGCCTGGTCATCGTCCTGTTTGACACCGGCTTCCCGCCGACGGATCCTGCCCGGTTTCGGTCTGTCGCTGGCTTGTACCCTGGCTTACCTGTCGTTGCTGATCCTGCTTCCGCTTTCCGGTCTGGCGTTCCGGGCCAGTGACCTCGGTCCGGTCGAGCTCTGGGCGATCGCTACTGGCGAACGAGCACTGGCTTCGTATCGCGTGACCTTCGGTGCCTCTTTGCTGGCTGCGACGATCAACGCCTTCTTTGGTCTGATCGTCGCCTGGATTCTTGTGCGCTACTCGTTTCCAGGCAAGCGTGCCATTGATGCCTTGGTCGATCTGCCCTTTGCATTGCCGACGGCGGTGGCAGGAATTACCCTGGCCACCCTTTATGCGGACAATGGCTGGATTGGCCGACACCTTGAGCCGCTAGGCGTCAAGGTGGCGTTCACGCCGTTTGGCATCGTCGTTGCCCTGACTTTTATCGGTCTGCCCTTTGTCGTTCGCACGCTACAACCGGTGATCGAGGATATCGAGTCGGAGGTCGAGGAGGCTGCCGCATCACTGGGTGCTTCGCGCTGGCAGACCTTCATCCGTGTCCTCTTTCCGGCGATTTTCCCTGCGCTACTCACCGGTTTCACGCTGGCCTTTTCACGTTCGGTCGGAGAATACGGGTCGGTCATTTTCATTGCCGGCAACATGCCCCTGATCTCGGAAATCACGCCCTTGCTGATCATCTCCAAGCTCGAACAGTATGATGTCGTTGGTGCGACCGCTTTGGCGATGGTCATGCTGATCATTTCCTTTGTGATGCTGCTCGCCGTAAACGCCTTGCAGTGGTGGGCGGCAAATCGGCACAGCGGGTGTTCGCCAAGCCTGGGAGCGCACCAGTGAACGGGCGCTTGCGGCGGGTGAACGCCGAGCCGCGCTGGTTGCGTGCTCTGCTGCTGGGTGTCGGGCTCGGATTCCTCTTCTTCTTTCTCGCCTTGCCTTTGCTGGCGGTTTTTGTAGAGGCTTTTGCCGCAGGTTGGACAGCATACGCCGGCGCCTTGAACGACCCCGAAACCCGTTCTGCGATTGGCTTGACACTCCTTGTCGCGCTCTTCGTACTGCCGTTCAACGTCGTTTTTGGTGTCGCTGCGGCATGGGCGATCGCCAAGTTCGATTTCAGGGGCAAGAGCTTGCTGATTACCTTGATCGATCTGCCGTTTGCCGTATCGCCGGTGGTCGTGGGCCTGGTCTTTCTGCTGATCTTCGGCGCCCAGGGGCTTTTCGGGCCATGGCTGGCGGCACATGACATCAAGGTGGTGTTTGCGTTGCCAGGGATCATCATTGTCACCCTGTTCATTACCTCGCCGTTTGTCGCCCGCGAGTTGATCCCGCTGATGCAGGCGCAAGGGAAGGAAGAAGAGGAGGCTGCCCTTTCGCTCGGTGCCAGTGCCTGGCAGATGTTCCGCCGCGTGACGCTGCCAAATATCAAGTGGGGTCTGCTTTACGGCGTGATCCTTGCCAACGCTCGGGCGATGGGCGAGTTCGGTGCGGTATCGGTGGTTTCCGGGCATATTCGCGGTGAGACCAATACCCTGCCGTTACATGTGGAAATTCTGTACAACGAGTACAACGCGGTGGGCGCTTTCGCGTCGGCATCGGTGCTGGCCTTGCTGGCGCTGGTGACATTGCTTGCCAAGACGGTTGTCGAATGGCGAATGCGCCGCGAAAACAGCATGCTGCTGGCGGACTTGCCGGCAGAAGAGAGCTGAGACAGGAGTGCTCGCAACTTGCTCCCGACTTTTCCGTGTCGCTTGCACGCGGACCCCTGCAAGAACCTTTTCTGAACTGTTCCGATGAGCATCGAAATACGTGGGATTGGCAAACGCTTCGGCAACTTTGTGGCACTGGAAGACATCAGCCTGCACATTCCGACGGGCGAACTGGTTGCCTTGCTCGGTCCGTCAGGCTGCGGCAAGACCACACTGTTGCGCATCATTGCCGGCATGGAAACCGCCGACGTTGGGCAGGTGCTGTTCGCTGGCGAGGAAGCGGCACATGTGCATGCACGCGATCGCAAGGTCGGCTTTGTGTTCCAGCACTACGCCTTGTTCCGACACATGTCGGTGTTCGAAAACGTCGCTTTCGGTCTGCGCGTCAAAGCGAGAAAAGTGCGTCCGGCAGAGGCCGAGATCCGTAGCCGGGTCACGGCATTACTCAAGCTCGTGCAGCTCGACTGGCTGGCCGATCGCTATCCCTCGCAGCTTTCAGGCGGTCAGCGTCAGCGTATCGCCCTAGCACGTGCGCTTGCCGTTGAACCGAGGGTGCTGCTACTTGATGAACCTTTCGGTGCGCTGGATACCCGGGTGCGCAAGGAACTGCGGCGTTGGCTGCGGCGCTTGCACGATGAAATGCAGATTTCCAGCGTCTTCGTGACACACGATCAGGAAGAAGCGCTGGAGGTTGCTGATCGCGTGGTGGTGATGAACCAGGGGAGGATCGAGCAGATCGGCTCTCCCGACGAGGTGTATTCGAGTCCGGCAACACCTTTCGTCTATCAGTTCCTTGGCAATGTCAACGTTTTTCACAGTCGTGTCCATGGGGCCTGGGCGGAGGTTGCTGCGGAGCGTCCCGAAGGCGGGCCGGAAAGCGCTGTCACGGCGTTTGTCCGACCGCACGATATCGAGATCGAACACCACCCGCTGACCGGTGGCCTGGAGGCGACGGTACAGGAAGTGCATGCCATCGGGCCATGGGTGCGTGTCGAGCTGGCGCATGCTTCGGAATTGATCGAGGTTGAGTTGACTCGCGAGCGGGCCACGATCTTGGCACTTGCCGAAGGGCAGCTGGTATGGCTCAAACCTCGTCAGCTCCGGGTTTTTGCCGCGCCAGGAAAGACTATGGAAGAGGGTGGTTCTGGAATCTAGTTGAATCAGCCGGAGTGGTTTACCGGCTGTGCGCAGGAGCAAAAGCTCCGCCGACCAACGCTGGCTGGTTCGTCGGAGGTTTTGTCTGGTAGCATGTGCCGTGATGCAGAAAGTTCTTCCCATTAAATTCATGGCCTTGCTACGGCGATCGCTATTGTTCTGCCTGCTGGCAAACGCGTTGCTTGCCGTCGTGGCGCGTGCCCAGACGGCTGAGCCGGTGATGGTCGCGATCGCCTATCCGGCGACCAGTGAAGAGACCATTCCGAGAGCCTCCCTGCGCGCCATCTTTGGCATGCGCTTGCAGAACTGGCCGACCGATACCTTGGTCAGGGTGTTCGTTCTCAGGGATGACGCGCCAGAGCATGCCACCTTCAGCAAGACCGTCCTGCAGGTATTTCCTCAGCAATTGCGAATGGCCTGGGACCGGCAGGTGTTTTCCGGGCAGGGACGATACCCCGAGCAGGTCGCTTCAACGCAGGAAATGCTCTCCAGAGTGGCATCCACTCCGGGAGCGATTGGTTACGTCAAAGCGAGCGAGGTTAATCCGAATGTGCGTGTACTCAAGATTCGCTAGTGCCGCATCTTGCATGGCGCTGATTGGCGTGTGCTTGCTGTGGGCTGCGCCGGTGCGTGCCCTGGACCTGCTGGGCGGAGATTTCCAGTTGCACGGCTTTGCCTCCCTGACGCTGGTGAACACCACGAATAACAATTTCTTTGGGTACAGCGATGACCGGGTGAGCAGGGATTTCACGGAAGTGGGTATGAATGCATCCTGGCGCCTGACCTCCGATGTGCAGTTGGCAGCTGAGCTGCTCTCACATCAGGTAGGCGGCACCGATGATGGGGGGATTCGGGTCGATTACGGCTTGATCGACTGGACGCCGCTGTCGAGAGAGGAGGGACGTGCAGGGATTCGTCTGGGACGGATCAAAACTGCCTACGGTTTGTACAACAAGACCCGCGATGTGCCGTTCACCCGCCCCAGCATCATTCTGCCTCAATCGATCTATTTCGAAAGGACACGCAATCTGACCGTGTCAGCCGACGGAGCCGAGATCTACGCAGAGCGCTATGGCGACGCCGGAAATCTGTTCGCCAGTTTTGGTTACGGCCAGCCTCAGACCGATACGAATGCTGCCAAAGTGGCTCTGGTCGGATTGCATCCGCCCGGCAGTCTGGATTCCAGTCTGGCGCCGGATTTCCAGGTCTTCTTCGAGGGATCCGGAGGGATGTATCGTCTGGGCTTGACCGCCGCTCGTCTTGACTTGCGCTACAAGCCGGGCTTTGGCGACCGACTGCAGGCCGGGAGGTTCAAGCTGACGCCACTGATTCTGTCTGCCCAGTTCAACGCCGAGAGCTGGAGCCTGACCAGCGAATATGCTTTCCGCCGAACTTCGGTCTCGGACTTTGGCCGCTTTTTCTACAATGCTACGGCCGATGGACGAAGCTATTATCTGCAAGGCAGTTATCGCCTGGCACCCCGGTGGGAGGCATTGCTGCGTTACGATGCCTATTACGCCGACCACCATGATCGTGATGGCAAGAGATTTGCGGCCGCCACCGGGATCCCGGGTTTTACACGCTTTGCCAGGGACTGGACGGCAGGACTTCGTTTTGACGTCACCCCCCAGTTTATGTTGCGCGCTGAAGTGCATCGAGTTGATGGTACGGGTTTCCTGGCGGTACAGGACAATCCGGACACGCAGGCCTTGCGTCGCTACTGGGACACCTTCATGCTGCAAGCCTCCTTCCGCTTTTAGTCACCAGTGATGTTGGATCGTCAATCCGCATCGCAAGCGCGCAGCGGTTACAGATTTCTCAGCCTCAGGTGGAAGATCCTGCTGACCCTGGGTGTGGTGATGCTGTCGGTCAATGGGGCGCTGTCCTGGCTCCATTTTCACGATTTGGCGACGCGTTTCGAAGTGCAGCGTGCGGAGGCCCGCAAGCGCCTCGTTCTGCAGGCCTTTGCCTTGCGTGATGATTTCGGGCAACGCCTGCAGGGCCTCGCGGGTGTTCTGGCTGCGCTTGATTCTGTCGGAATGAGCCTGTTCCAGACGCCGTACGGACATGAGTTGCTGCGAAATCACTTCGATAGCTACTGGGCAGCCCTGCAACTCGGCCTGGGTATCGACTCGTTGCAGGTGTATGCCAAGACCGGTCTGCTGCTGGCCAGCTGGCCCAGTGATATGCTGGCCGATCCGGATCATGATGCAGAGGTGCGTGTCGTCATCAAGAGTGAGCGAGCCATGCACTGGACGCGCTGCCGGCAAGTATGTACCGAGTTTGCGGCAGCACCGATTCTATCGGCTGGTCGTGTTGCCGGAGTGGTGGTCCTTGGCAGCTCACCGGCCGAGGTGATCAACTCCTTTCCCAGTGTGTCTGGTGGTGCTGATCTCGGCGTCCTGATCCCGACGCCGCCTCTGGTCGGGGGTGCCGTGGACGAGGCCTTCCTGCCACAGCTGGGCTTGCGGGTGATCGAGTTGAGCAGCAAGGGAAAAGATCGGGCCTTGCTCCATCAATTGACGTCGATTCCCCCGATTCTTTCCCCCCGTGGCCATGCGCATGTCTCGCTGCCTTACAACGGCAAGCAATTCGAGTTGTCATTTCTGGCGCTGGATGCTCCAAGGGGCGGGCCATTGCCGGCGATGATGGTGGTCATCGATGATCTGACCGAAGCCTTGGCCGACATTCGCCAATCGGTCCTGAGCCGCTTGCAGGGCGAGTTGCTGGCCTCGTTGCTGTCGCTGCTGTTGCTGTCGCTGCTGGTACACGCCCCCCTGCAGCGCATGACCAGGGCCGTGCTGGCAATACCCCTGCTCGGCCGCCGGGCCTTTATCGAGGTACGCGCGCGCATTGCGCCACGTGCTCGGCGTTTGCTCGATGACGAAATCGACAACCTGGATGAGGCTGCGATCGCCTTGTCGTATCGGCTGGAGACCTTGGAGACCGAAGTGGCAGCGCATTCTGCCGCGACCCAGAGAATGTTGCAGCGGATATCGGTCGAACGCGATTTCAACAAGAGCCTCCTCGACACCGCACAAGTCATCATTCTGACGCAGTCCGCAGACGGTCGAATCCGCACACTGAATCGATATGGGCGCTTGTTGTTCGGCTGCGAGGAGGAAAAACTGCCTGGCAAGCGCTTCTTCGAGTTGCTCGGTCCGGCTGGATCATCACCGGCGTTACCTGTTCAGCAGGCCTTGCGCGACATTGCCGCGGGAATCCGTCGGCACGTGCAGATGGAGTCGATTCTGTTGGGTACGAGCGGTCAGTCCTATGAAATCACTTGGAGCCATTCTCGCCTGTCTGGCCATTCGGGTGATGCGATGATGATTCTTTCGGTCGGGGTGGACCATACCGAACGCAAACGCGCCGAGTCGCACGTCAGTTATCTGGCTGAACACGATCCGCTGACCGGTCTGATCAATCGACAGCATTTTCAGAACGAGCTCGATCAAACGCTGATCAGCGCGCGTCGTTCGGGGCACGATGGTGCCTTGCTGTATCTCGACCTCGACGAGTTCAGATACGTGAACGACGTCAGTGGCCATCAGGCAGGAGATGCCCTGTTGCGCATCGTCGCCGACCAGGTCAGCAACGTGGCACGCGCCAGCGATCTGCTGGGAAGGCTGGGCGGCGACGAACTGGGCCTCCTGTTGCATGAATGCGATCAGGACGGAGCCATTCAGGTGGCCGAGAAGATCAACAAGCGCCTTGCCGAAATCAAGTTCCCGGAACTGGGAGCAAACCATCGGATTTCCGCCAGCATCGGGATTGTGGTTTTTTCCGAGGCGAAAATGGACGTCAAGGAGCTTCTGGCCAATGCCGACATCGCCATGTATCAGGCGAAGGCCAAGGGCGGGGGAGGTTGGCACCTCTATTCCGAGGGTGAGGGTGAACAGGAGAAGATACAGGAGCGCTTGCATTGGAAGGAGATGATCAACCGTTCCCTGGTGGATGGGGGATTTGTCGTCCATTACCAGCCGATTCAAGATATCCGTGCGCGGCAGGTCAGTCATTACGAGGCGCTGGTGCGCATGCGGGATACCGACGGGTCGCTGATTCTGCCTGGAGCGTTCATGGAGGTCGCCGAAAACAGTGGCTTGATACGCGAGATCGATCGTCACGTGATCGATCAGGTCTTTGGCAAAATGTTGTCCTTGTTTGCCGTCGGGAGAAACTATAAGTTCTCGATCAACCTGTCGGGCGTCAGCATCAACGATGCCAGACTGTTGTCCTTCATTCGCGACGAACTTGCCCGCAACCCGATGCTGTCCAGTCATGTCGTCTTTGAAATCACCGAAACGGCTGCCGTGTCGGATTTTTCCGCTGCCCGCGCGTTCATGCAAGCTGTGCGTGAACTCGGTTGTTCGTTTTCGCTCGACGATTTTGGCGTCGGATTTTCATCATTCAATTATATTAAACAGTTGCCTGTTGATTACGTGAAGATCGACGGATCGTTTGTACGCACGCTGGTCGACAGTCCAGACGATCAGGTCTTTGTTCGGGCGCTGACTGAGGTGGCGCGAGGATTTGGCAAGAAGACTGTCGCCGAGTTCGTTGAAGACGAACGCGCGTTGAACATGTTGCGCAGTTTTGGTGTGGACTACGCACAAGGGTATTTCATCGGCAAGCCGGCGCAGGATGTGCTCTGAATGCGTATGGCGCGCGCGGGGACATGTGCTGTCAATGATATAATCCTGGTCCGATCTGCCTTTCTCTGCCTACCATCCGCCAAGAATGCCGCTGTTTACGCTTGGTATCAACCACCACACGGCCCCTCTGTCGGTCCGTGAGCAGGTGGCCTTTCACGCGGAAAGGGTGCACCAGGCGTTGACCGACCTGACGCGCGGAAAATCGGTTCAAGAGGCAGCAATTCTTTCCACCTGCAACCGTACCGAAGTTTACTTCGCTACCGATGTGCCAGAGGCTGCAAGCCAGTGGCTGGCTGACTATCATCGCCTGGCCCGCCACGAAATCGAGCCATACCTCTACACCTATCCTGAACGTGACGCCGTTCGCCATGTTTTCAGGGTGGCTAGCGGACTTGATTCCATGGTTCTGGGGGAACCACAGATTCTCGGGCAGATGAAGGAGGCAGTACGTGTGGCCGAGGAAGCTGGCACCCTCGGCACAACCTTGCACAAACTTTTCCAGCATTCGTTTGCCGTCGCAAAGGAGGTGCGCTCGACCACGGCGATTGGTGTCAACGTCGTTTCCATGGCGGCCGCTGCAGTGCGCCTGGCCGAGCGCATCTTCGAGCGGATCGCCGATCAGAAACTCCTGTTGATTGGCGCTGGCGAGATGATCGAACTGTGCGCCAGACATTTCGCGGTACAACGGCCAAAACAGGTGCTTATTGCAAACCGAACGGTTGAGCGCGGCCGATCGCTGGCAGAACGTTTTGGCGGAACGGCGATCAGGCTCGAAGAGCTTGGCGAGCGATTGTCACAGTTCGATATCATCATCTCCTGTACGGCCAGTCCACTGCCGATCATTGGTCTGGGCATGGTTGAGCGTGCCATCAAGATGCGTCGTCACCGCCCGATGTTCATGGTTGATCTCGCCGTTCCGCGCGATATCGAGATCGAGGTGGGAGAAATGGACGATGTTTTCCTGTATACGGTTGATGATCTCGCTCAGTTGGTCGCATCGGGACTCGAGTCGCGTCAGGCAGCAGTCGTTGACGCGGAGGCGATCATTGCCGAGCATGTCGATGGATTCCTGCGCTGGTTGGCAACGCGTGGTACAGTGCCGGTGATTCGCGCGCTGCGCGACGCGGCTGAGCGATCGCGTCGGCACGAAATGGAGCATGCACTCAAGTTGTTGGCCAGAGGAGACGACCCGGCGCGCGTGCTCGAGCAATTTTCTCTCCGTTTGACCAACAAGTTCCTGCACGCACCAACGCAGGCGCTGAGCCATGCCGTTGGAGACCGGGATGACTTGCCGCACCTGGCAGCACAGCTTTTCCACCTGCATGTGGAGTCCAAACTCGGCGAATAATGGATCTTTCGCTGGGGCCAACCCACTCCTAGAAGATTCTCCGTGGCCTTTCTGCCTGAACCGATTTCCTATGAACCAGAGCATTTGCGACAAACTTGAGCATCTGACTGGTCGTCTCGACGAGCTCGACCGCATGCTGGCCAGCGGTGAGGCGACACGCGATATGGACGAGTACCGCAAGCTGTCGCGCGAGCATGCCGAACTAGGCCCGGTGGTTTCCCTGTACCAGACCTGGCGACAGATCCGGTCCGATCTGTGTGCGGGACTCGATATGCTGACTGATCCAGAGATGCGGGAATTGGCTGAAGCCGAAGTGGCAGATGCCAGGGAACGCCTGCCGGAGATCGAGGCAGAACTGCAAAAACTATTGCTGCCGAAGGACACCAAGGACGATCGCAATGTCTTTCTTGAAATTCGCGCCGGCACAGGCGGTGACGAATCGGCACTGTTTGCAGGCAATCTGTTCCGCATGTACACGCGCTACGCCGAGCGCCGGGGCTGGCAAATGGAGGTCGTTTCTGCAAGCGTTTCGGACCTCGGCGGGTACAGGGAAGTCATTGCGCGTATCATCGGTCATGGTGTTTACTCCAGGCTCAAGTTCGAGTCGGGTGCTCATCGCGTGCAGCGTGTTCCGGATACCGAGACGCAAGGCCGTATCCACACGTCCGCCTGTACTGTGGCGGTGATGCCCGAGGCCGACGCGCTGGAGGAGGTACAGATCAACCCGACCGAGATTCGCATTGACACCTATCGAGCTTCGGGGGCAGGGGGGCAGCACATCAACAAGACCGATTCGGCCGTACGCATCACTCATCTGCCGACAGGCATTGTCGTGGAATGTCAGGATGATCGCTCGCAGCACAAGAACAAGGCACAGGCCTTGTCAGTGCTGGTGGCACGTATCAGGGACATGCAGGAGCGCGAACAACATGCGCACATCGCGTCGGCGCGCAGGAATCTGATTGGCAGTGGTGATCGCTCGGAGCGAATTCGAACCTATAATTTCCCGCAAGGGCGGGTGACCGACCACCGCATCAACCTGACGTTGTACAAGCTGGAGGCCGTCATGGACGGTGATCTCGAGGACCTGATCGCTGCGCTGACCGCCGAGTATCAGGCTGATCAGCTGGCAATGCTCGCCGAGAGCGCATGAAGCGATTGCTCTGAGACTCTATGCCGTGCCTTGTCCAATGGCCTGCATCAATGGGCCTGCGCTGCATGTCGCAGCCGCTGGTGACGAATATCGGCGAGGCTTGGCGCGTGGCCAGCCTGAGTATTGATCGGCTGGATGCGCGTTTGCTCGTCCAGCACGTCGCCGGTTGTACGCATGTCGATCTGTTGGCTCGCCCGAATCAAGCGTTGTCGACTGATCAGTTGGCGCGACTCGGAGCACTCGTCAAGCGTCGTTCTGATGGGGAACCGCTGGCGTATCTGGTGAACTTGGCAGAATTTTACTCGCTCGAGTTTCATGTCACCCCGGCGGTTCTGATTCCACGGCCAGAAACGGAACTGCTGGTCGAACTGGCGATCGAACGACTGCAGTCATTAAAGGCGCCTCGGATTGTAGACCTCGGTACGGGTTGCGGGATCCTGGCAGTGACCCTCAAGTACCGGCACCCGGCGGCCATCGTCAGCGCGGTCGACTTGTCTCCGGCGGCGCTCGAGGTGGCCCGCATCAATGCCGCGCGGCATGCAGTCGAGGTCAGCTTTCTTGAGGGTGACTGGTACGTACCGCTCGGCGGGGCGCGTTTCGACTTGATCGTTGCCAACCCACCTTATATTGAGTATGCGGATCCGCACCTACAGCAGAACGGTCTCCCCTTTGAGCCGCTGATGGCACTCAGCGACGGGGTCGATGGTGGCGACGGTCTGGCCTGCATTCGCGCAATCGTCATCGACGCAGCCCGACATCTGCTGCCGGATGGCTGGCTGTTGATCGAACATGGTTACAATCAGGCAGCCAGAGTGCGCGATTTGTTGTGGAGTGCAGGTTTTTCCAATGTGGCTTCCTGGCCGGATCTGTCGAAGGTCGAACGAGTCAGCGGTGGCTGTCTGGATTGACGGTGGAGTGGCCAGCCGGTACACTAATTCCGATGATTTTTATCAGTTATATAAATGGCGAGGTTTGATGATGGATGTGCAGCAACTGATCAAAGAGCAGGTCACGAATCACCCGGTGGTCCTCTACATGAAGGGGACGCCACAATTTCCACAGTGTGGTTTTTCTGCGGTGACCGTACAGATTCTGAAAGCCTGTGGGGTGTCCGGCTTCCTCAGCGTGAATGTGCTGGAAAATGCGGAGATTCGCAACGGTATCAAGGAATATGCCAACTGGCCAACGATCCCGCAGCTTTACGTGCGCGGCGAGTTTATCGGTGGCTGCGACATCATGCGCGAGATGTATGAAGAGGGTGAATTGCAGAAACTGTTTGAAGGGCTCAGCGATCCGGTCTGATCCGGCTGGTGCCGACAGCGCACACGGAGCGAGTGCAGAGATGAATACTGAATGGTCGAGGTGGCAATACCGGTTGACCCTGGTCGGCGTATCCCTGCTCTCGGCCTGTGCTGGTTACAGTGGCTGGGGTTTGCAGCCCGGTGTAACGACCTTGCCGGAAGTGGTCGCGACAATGGGAACGCCGGCTCTTCGCTGGAAGAATGCTGACGGCAGCGAGCAACTGGCCTATCCGCGCGGACCCGCAGGCACCCAGACGTTCATGGTCTTCATTGCTCCGGATGAGCGGCTGCAGCAGATTGAGGCGGTGCTCGACATGGAGCATTTTGCTCGCATCGAGCCTGGAAAAAGCGACCAGCAGTCGGTGCTGCGCCTGATCGGTCCACCCGTTCCGCAGTGGACCAACTATTTCAAAGAACGCGACGAGCTGGTCTGGGAGTGGCAGTTTTGCGATGCCTGGAATCAGCTCGCACGCTTCGACGTGCTGTTCGATGCCACTACCGGCATCGTTCGCACGAGTTACCAAAGGCAGGCACTCATGGGAGCCAACGGTGTGGCTCCGTTTTGTGGTCACTAAAATCGGCTGGCGGGTGCCGCAGCGTGGGCACGGGGTGGGTACCCTTTCAGAAGGATACCAGACGAACGTTCGCCGACGTCAGGCGCTGGCTGAGGACAGCGAGGAAAGACTGGTAGAAATGCATTCGACAGGCAGCGGAAGAGTCCTGCAAAGCGCTTTCGGTAATCCTCACCAGCTTGCCATTGGTCAGGGCAATGATATCCGCGCCACGCACCGAGTTCGCTTTGCCGATCACCGCCATCTCACCGAAGCACTCTCCAGTGGTCAGCAGATCAAGGATCATGCCGTTCTTGAGGACCTTCAGTTCACCTTCGACGAGGAAATAGAAGCAATCACCGGCGCTGCCGTCCTGAATGATCACCTCACCGGGTGAAACGCGACTCCATTGAGAAAAACGGACGATTTCCCAGATCTCGACATCAGAGAAATCCGCGAAGAAGTCGAACGCACGCAGGGTGTCGAACTTCTCGACATCGACCATCTGCTCGGCTGGCATGTTCAACCTCCGACCGCGGCAAGCCTGCGCCAGATCGTGTGCAAACTCTGCCCAACTGGGGTAACGGTTCTCGAGTTTCTTGCTCATCGCTCGCGCGACGATGGCGTCAAGCGACGCAGGAATGTCAGCGCGTAGCGCTGAAGGCCGGCGCGGCTCCGAGTTGATGATCTGGTAGATCAGATCGTAACTGTTGCGAGCCTGAAAAGGCAGTTGCCCGGTCAGCAACTGGTACATGACAACACCGAGAGAGTAGATGTCGGCTTGGTGATCGAGCGTATGATCTTTCACCTGTTGCGGCGACATGTAGGCTGGTGACCCCATGCCGAGAATCAGGGTGCGGTCGGGCGAGCCGATGATCGCAGCGCCAAAATCGGAGATCTTGATCTCGCCTACATCCGGGTCGAAGCCCGCAACGAGAATATTGGCAGGCTTGATGTCACGATGAATGATGCCGGCCCGGAACGCGAAATCGAGCGCGCGCGTGCATTTGAAAATGATCTCGACGACTCGCTCATATGACAGCAGCCGGTTGGCTGTACAAGCCGCCTCGAGCGTGCTGCCTGCCACATATTCCATGACGATGTAGCAGAGATGGTCGTCGACCACCGCGTCGTAAGTCTGGACGATGTGCGGGTGTAACAGTTTGCCGACCAGCGCGGCCTCATTGAGAAAGATGTGTGTGTATAGCCTGCCCCGTTTGGAGTCTCTCAGAATGTCCGGAAATGCGATCTTGACCGCAACCTCGCGTTTGCTGAAAGGGTCGTTCCCGAGGTAGACGGTAGAAGTCGCGCCCCGGCCGATTTCCCGGACCAGTTCGTATTTTCCGATCTTCTCCATCCCTGCCGCGTCGGGGGCTTAATGTGAAAGTCGCGTCAGCGACTCACGAATCTCCCCTCCCCACGGATGGGGGAGGGGTCGGGAGAGAGGAAAACGGTCATGACTTTCATGATTCGGGGGGTCTGGAAAAGTCATGACCGTTAGCCACAACGCGCGCGCGCAATCGCCGCCAGAACCTGTTCCGGTGCCGTACCGCCCACATGGCGGCGTGCCGCCAGCGACCCCTCGATGGTCAGTACCGCAAAGACATCCTCACCAATCAGCGGGGATAAGTGTTGCAGTTCTCCGAGCGGAAGCTGCGCCAGGTCGACACCGAGTTCCTCTGCGCGGCGAACGGCCAGGCCGACGGCTGCGTGGGCATCGCGGAAAGGCAGGCCCTTGCGGGTCAGGTAGTCAGCCAGGTCGGTGGCCGTGGAAAATCCCTGGCGCAAGGCGTCACGCATGTTCTCCGGGTGAGTGGTGATACCGGGAATCATCTCGACAAAGATGCGCAGGGTATCGGTGAGCGTGTCAACGGTGTCGAACAGTGGTTCCTTGTCTTCCTGATTGTCCTTGTTGTAGGCCAGAGGCTGGCCCTTCATCAGCGTCAGCAAGGCCGTCAGGTGACCGTAGATGCGGCCGGTCTTGCCGCGCGCCAACTCGGGTACGTCAGGATTCCGCTTCTGGGGCATGATCGAGCTGCCGGTGCAGAATCGATCGGCGAGCTTGATGAAGCCGAAACGAGGATTCATCCACAGGATCAGTTCTTCGGACAGACGTGAGAGGTGCATCATCAGTAATGCGCCGGCGGCACAGAATTCGATCGCAAAGTCGCGGTCGGCAACGGCATCGAGCGAGTTTTCACAAACCCCGTCGAAACCCAGCAAATCGGCGACGAACTGCCGGTCAATCGGATAAGTGGTGCCAGCCAGGGCAGCCGCACCGAGTGGCAAACGGTTGGTTCGTCGGCGACAGTCGGCCAGACGTTCGGCGTCGCGTTGCGCCATTTCGAAATAGGCCAGCAGATGATGGCCAAAGGTAATCGGCTGCGCGACCTGCAGGTGGGTGAGGCCCGGCAGCGCCGTGGCCGCTTCCTTTTCAGCAAGATCGAGCAGCCTGCGCTGGAACTCGCCGAGCAGGCTGGCGATGTCATCGATGGCGTCACGAAGATAGAGACGAATGTCGGTGGCAACCTGATCATTGCGTGAACGGCCGGTATGCAGACGCTTGCCGGCATCGCCGACGAGAGTCGTCAGGCGTTTCTCGATGTTCAGGTGCAGGTCTTCGAGGTCGAGTGACCAAACGAAACTGCCGGCCTCGATTTCTCGCACGACCTGCGCCATACCGCGTTCGATGTCGGCCAGATCGTCGGTACTGATGATGTTCTGTCGGGCCAGCATCGTGGCGTGTGCCAGCGAGGCTCGGATGTCTTGACGCCACATCCGCTGGTCGAAATCGACCGATGCCGTGTAGCGCTTGACAAGGTCGGACATCGGCTCGGAGAAGCGGCCGGCCCATGTATAGAGTGAAGAATCCGATTGGCTCATACGGTACAGGTTCCTAGGCTAAAATCACTCGTAGAACCTTGTACAGGCGCCACTTCGAGTAATGGCAAGTATAAAGCAAAACCTGGCTGGTCAGCTGTTGCCGGACTTCCGCAATGCCGGGGTCATGCTACGCATCCTGCTCGGGGTAAACCTGCTGGCACTGCTCGCAGCCCTGGTGCAGAGCGAAGGGATCAGTGACAGCGTGCAACGTTACAGTGACATGGCGATTTGGGTGCAACCCTTGCTGCTCATCAACCTGACTCTTCTGGCGCTGCTCGGGAACCTGCTGCGACGCCTTTCGATTTGGATCGGACGGGTGCTGGTGGTGCTTCTGGCCGCCGTTTCCGCGGTCCTTCTGACCGATCTCTGGCGTGTTCTGACCTTCGACGAAGGGGGGTGGCCACACCTGCTGAAAGCCGGTTTGCTCGGTAGCGCAGCGGCGGCGTTGATGCTGTCCTACTTGGCTTTGCGCACCAGTGCATTGTCGCCGGCGCTTGTCGAAGCTCGCCTGCAATCGCTGACCGCACGCATCCGACCGCATTTCCTGTTCAACAGTCTAAATGCCATCATTTCGTTGATTCGTCTTGATCCGAGGCGTGCCGAGACAGCCCTTGAAGAGTTGGCCGAGCTCTTTCGGGCGCTCATGCGAGACCATCGGGAACTGATCCCATTGGCCGACGAAATGGCCTTGTGTCGGCAGTATCTTGACCTTGAAAAGCTGCGTCTTGGGGAACGTCTGAACGTCGAATGGGAAGTGACTGATCTGGCCGCCGATCTCAAGGTGCCGCCGCTGATGGTGCAACCGTTGCTGGAGAATGCCGTCTATCACGGTATCGAACCTTCCGGGGAGGGCGGCACGATCCGTATTCGAGTGCTGCGACATGGCGATGAATTGCACGTCGATCTCGTCAATCCCTGTGATGGCGATACCGAGCATCAACACGGCAACCACATGGCGCTTGATAACATTCGCGAGCGGCTGGCACTGTACTACGATCTGGAAGCCCACATCGAGACCGGCAAGGTACTCCTTGCGGGCGGCAAGCGCGAGTATCGGGTGCACATCGTTCTCCCTTGTCGCGGGCACTCGCCATGATTCCCGTAGTTTGTCCCGGCCCGCTTGCCGTCATGATTGTTGATGATGAAGCGCCCGCGCGTAGGCGCTTGCGTGATCTGCTGGCTGATCTTGCACCGAAGCTGTCCAACGAACTCGTTGCCGAAGCAGAAAATGGCTTGCATGCCCTGGCGGCGATCGCCAGCCTAAAGGTTGACGTTGCTCTGATTGACATTCAGATGCCCAGGATGGACGGCATTGTGCTCGCCGGTCGTCTGTCGGAACTTGCACGGCCACCGGCCGTGATCTTTGTGACGGCCTTTGAGACGTACGCGGTGCAAGCCTTCGAACTCAACGTCGTGGACTATCTGTTGAAACCAGTACGGGCGCAGCGTTTGCTCGCCGCGTTGCAGAAGGTTCGACCACACCCACTGCGCATGCCGGTACCGCTTGCATTGCTGCAGCAAACGGCCCGCACCCACCTCTCCTGTCACGAACGTGGTCGTCTGTTGTTGATTCCAGTCGCCGAGGTCATTTACCTCAAAGCTGACCTGAAGTACGTCACGGCGCGCACCCGTGATCGGGAATACCTGCTCGACGAGTCACTGACCCATCTCGAACAGGAGTTTGGCGAGCAGTTCATCCGCTTGCATCGCAGCGTTCTGGTAGCCAGGGAAACGATTATCGGTTTTGAAAAGAGCCACTCCGACGATGCCGAGACGCAGTGGCAGGCCATGCTGCGCGACATTCCTGAACGGCTTCCGATCAGTCGCCGACAGTGGCCTCTGGTCAAGTCCTGCGCCCATCATTTGACTCCCTGAGCGTCCGATCAGGCGTGATCCATCGATCCGTCATTGATTCATTGATTCATTGCGCCGGCCTGAACCAGTCTAGTTTCTGCTGTAGACGCACCACTGTGCCAACGATGATCAGCGCTGGAGAAGTGATGCCGGCCGCCGCGACCTTCGCCGGCAGGGTCGCCAGATCGGCAGTCAGCACGCGTTGCCGGCGCGTCGTGCCGTTCTGGACGACTGCCGCAGGGTGGTCCTCAGGCAGTCCGTGGGCGATCATCTGCTGGCAGATTTCGGCGAGGCCGCCGACGCCCATGTAGAAGACGACCGTCAGCCTTGGACGCGCCAGCGATGGCCAATCGAGATTGATCGTGCCGTCCTTGAGATGGCCGGTGGCGAAGGCCACCGCCTGGGCGTGATCGCGATGCGTCAACGGGATGCCAGCGTAAGCGGCGCAGCCGGCGGCAGCAGTCACTCCTGGCACCACCTCGAAGGCAATTCCCGAGTCGACCAGCGTTTCGATTTCCTCGCCGCCCCGCCCGAAAATAAAGGGATCTCCCCCTTTGAGGCGGACGACCTGCTTGCCCGCGCGCGCCAGGCGCACCAGCAACTGGTTGAGTTCATGTTGCGGTACGCTATGCCGTGAACGTTCCTTGCCGGCATAGATCTTTTCTGCGTCAGGCGGCGCCAGTTCAAGGACACCATCAGCAATCAGATGGTCGTAGACAATGGCATCCGCCTCGCCGATCAGCCGCGCAGCACGCAGTGTCAACAGGTCGAGGTCGCCGGGACCGCTGCCAATGATGTACACGGTTCCGCTGGGCGTTGACGAAGAGGTCTGAGTCATTCCGGTGTTTCCAATCATTACCATCAATCGAGGTATTCGGTATCAGTCGGGCGGCAAAGCGGGGTCGGGGCGAACGGCATCCGGCGAGAGCACCGGCGGCGGGTTCGTTTCTTCTGGCGAAAGCGCCTGCTCACGTGGTACGGCATTCGGTGAGAGCACCGGATCGGGGTGGGTCTCTTTCGGGATCCACCGCGCTGGGGGCGAGCACCGATCCAGGATGGGTCTCCCCAGGCGATAGTGCAGGATTGGGACGCACCGCGCCGTCACTCGTGTATGTTTGCGCATGCGTGTTTGGCAGGCTGAGCAAGGCGAGCATGCCAATCAGTATCGCTACCGACAGGCGTTGACGGTTCGACATCAATGTTATTCCCTCTCTGGCGTGGCTCCGGGAATCCGGTAAGCACGGGGAACGCTCCCCCAAGCGAATGTAGCGCGTGCCCTGCAAACGGTCAATGAGCAGCCGGCCACCGCTGTTGACAGCCGATCCGCGGGGACCTCGAATTACGGACGCCGGTAAGAACAATAGGACTATACTTGTTTCTTACAATATTTTTTGAGGTGATTTCCGCGCGCCATCACTCAGGGAGAAAGACCATGCCTTTGCCGGTGGCACGACCGGCAAAGGCATGCTGGTGAACCGGCAAACTCAGCGCCAGACCAGGCCGGGCTCGGCTTCGATGTCAGCAAGAGCCGTCTGATCTTCGTGTTCACCACGCTTCCCCTTGCCTTCGGGCGCATGCTTGGCCGCCAGAATTGCAGCCTGGATCGCCTCGGAGAGCTTCGAGTGCCCGCGGTCGGCGCGCGCCTTCGGCATCAGGCCATTGAGGCCTTGCGCGTGGTAGCTGTGGTTTGGTTTGCTCGATACGCAGCTTCTCCAGTAGCTCGGCAACGTGATGATTGAGGTACTCCGATCCGTGGTCGGAGTGGAATCCGACAATCACGAACGGGAACTGATCGATGATCAACGCCAGCACCGGCAACAGAAAGGCCTCACTGATTCCTGGTACGCACGCCTCGACCTGCCACTGACTCACGGCATCGACGCAGGTGAGGTGATAGATGCCCTTGACGCCATCCTGCTCGATCGTCGTCAGCCGTGCTTCGTTCGTGTGGATCACCCTCCTTGCGATGAGCAACCCACACCTCATTTCCTCCGTGATTTCTTTCGATCAGGCTCTTTCCTGGGTGGAAATACGACCCTCGTTCAGGCTCATACCAGATTGGACAAGGCTACTGTTTGCGTGCCGACGCGCGACGCCCGATAATGAGTGCTGGCGCCGGGTCGACAGGCCGGCAGAACTCGGGAGCGTTTTATGGATCTATGGGCATGTCCGGCGGTAGTGACCGGGGCGGCATCGGGCCTGGGTGCCGAAACGGCGCGCTATCTCATTGAGGCGGGTGCCAAGGTGGCGGTGATCGACATCGACGCCGAGGGTGTCCAGAGGGTTGCCGACGAGATTGGTGCGCTCGCCATTCCCTGTGACGTCGCCGATGCGCTGTCCGCGGAGCAGGCCATCGCCATGGCACGTGAGGCGCATGGTGCGGCGCGCGTGCTGGTGCACTGTGTCGGCCGTGGCCACTGCAATCCAATCGTCGGAGCCAGTGGTCCGATGCCACTGGAGGATTTCCGCCAGCTCGTCGAGGTTAACCTGATTTCGACCTTCAACATGATGCGGCTCGCCGCTGCCGACATGGCGGGCCTGCAGCCACTGACCAACGGCGAGCGCGGCGTCATTCTGTCGACGGCATCGGTCTCGGCCTACGAAGGACAGAGCGGTGAGGCGGCGTATGCCGCCTCGAAGGGCGGCGTCGTCAGCATGATCCTGCCGGCTTCACGCGAACTCGGTCCCCTCGGTATCCGTGTCGTCGGCATCGCGCCCGGCCTGTTCGGCACGCAGACACTGTTCGATATGGAAAAGAACCTCGACTCGCGGCTGGCCAGGCAGATTCCGTTTCCGCACCGCTTCGGCGATCCCGCCGAGTTCGCGATGCTGGTTCTGCATGTACTCAAGAATGTCATGATCAACGGCAGCGTGCTGCGCCTCGACGGCGGTTACCATCGCTGAAAGGGTGGCGTGATGAAGGAGAAGGGACGAAAGGCTGAGCACAGCAGGACCATCGTCCTGTATCTTGTCTCGCATGCCTCGGGCGAGCTGGTCGAGATGCTGGCGCGCAATGCTGTCACCCAGCTTGCCGGACTCGAGGTGAAACGACGGCTGTGGAAGATGGTCCGCCACCTCGACCAGGTTCCCGAGATCCTCGGCACATTCGCCAGTTCGCCGGGCTATGTTCTGCACAGCATCAGCCACCGCGATATTCGCGAGGCACTCGAGGAAGGCTGTCGCCGGCTCAACCTTCCTTACCAGTTTGCGCTCGAGCCGCTGCTCGGCCGGCTCTCCGTATACTCTGGCGCCACGGTGCAGTTTCACAACAGTTCGGGCGACGCTTTTGACGAGGACTACTACCGCCGCGTCGAGGCCATGAAGTACACCCTGGCCCACGACGACGGCATCGGCAGCGATGATCTCGAGGGCGCCGACGTGATCGTCGTCGGCGTGTCACGGGCGACCAAGACCCCGACCTGCATGTACCTCGCCTCGCGCGGCATCAAGGCCGCCAATGTGCCGCTGGTGCCGGGAGCGCCGCCGCCGCTGGCGCTGTTGCACGTGAGCAAGCCGTTGATCGTCGGCTTGACCGTGGATCCCGTGCGGCTGGCGATGGTCCGCGCAGCCCGCCTGACGGCACTGCAGGACGACACCAATACCGACTACGCGGATATCGACGGTCTGCGCAAGGAAGTGCTCGAAGCGCGTCGCCTGTTCATCCGGCGTGGCTGGCCAATCATCGACGCCAGCCATCGTTCGATCGAGCAGACGGCGTCAATGATCGTCGAAATGCTGCGCAAACGGGCGATCGAGGGTCATTAGCAGGCGACGGCTCGGCCAAGCAGCGTTTCGCAACCGCCGCTTGCGTCGCTAGACAAAATATCGATGGACGAAGAACGCCGCGAGACCCATGCCTATCGTCACCAACAGATTGCGCGTGACGATGCCGGCGGCCAGGCTGAGCAGCGCGGCAACCAGGTAGGAATTGGCAAAAGAAACCTGCCACTCGCCATTCGGCAGCAGGACGGCTGGTACGGTGATGGCTGTCAGCACCGCCGGCGGGATGAACTTGAGCGAGAGTTCGAGCCACGGCGCCAGGCGAATCCGGTCTGCCACTGCGAACAGAAAATAACGGATGCCGAAGGTCACGATCACCATCCCGACAAGCATCCAGGCTTCAGCACCGCTCATTGCCGGTGGGCCTCCCGGCGTGCGTCAATGATGCGTTGCGCCAGCAGGCCCGAGGCGATGCCGGCGAAAGCGGAAACGACGATCCCGAGCTTGTAGGGCATCGCCAGCGTGAGCAGCGATGCCGCCCCGGCCGTGAGAACGGAGACCAGGACCGGGATGGTTTTGACAAAGGGGATGATCATCCCGATGAAGGTCACCGGCATCGCTACATCGAGTCCCCAACTCTGCGCGTCGGGAATGCGGTGGCCGAGTACCAGGCCGAGAAAGCACCAGAATTGCCAGTTGAGATACATGGCGATCGACGAGCCGAGCTGGTACCAGTGCTTGCAAGGTGACGAATCGCTCCTTTGAAAGCGGTGCACGGTCACCGCGAAGGTTTCGTCGGTCAGCCAGAACGCCAGCATAATCCGCCATCTTTGCGGCAGTTCCTTGAGATACGGGAGGAGAGTGGCGCTGTAGAGCATGTGGCGCAGATTGACGATCAAGGTCGTCAGCACGATGATCGCGACTGGCGTCTGTGCGGCGACCAGCCCGACGGCGATGAACTGCGATGAACCGGCAAAAACCAGCGCGGACATCAGGATTGCTGCCGTCATCGACAGGCCCGAGGTGGCAGCGATGGCGCCGTAAATCAGCCCGAACGGCAGCGCGCCGAGCAGCAGCGGCAGGGTATCGCGGATTCCCGAGAGGAATTCGTGCTTGTTTAGAGACTCAGGGTGATTCATGGGAGTGGCTCGCTGAAGTACACTTTGAACGGCCATAACCGAGTCTTAGTTCAGGCTCAACAAGGAATTCGGCGTCTTGGCGTGGATGGTATGGATATCCTGCAGTCAGTCAGAATGTGTCGGCTTGGTGGTCGTCAGGACGCGCTCGGCGAGGGGAAGATGGCGCTATGGTAGACTGCTGTTCAATTTTAACGCTCAAGAGGCCGCCATGTCCGGCAATACCTTCGGCACTCTGTTTGCCGTGACTTCTTTTGGTGAGTCGCATGGGCCGGCGATCGGCTGCGTGGTCGATGGCTGCCCACCTGGACTTGCGATCAGCGAGGCCGATATTCAGGCCGATCTGGACCGCCGCAAACCGGGAACCTCGCGGCATGTGACGCAGCGGCGCGAGCCCGATGCCGTCGAGATTCTGTCGGGAGTCTTTGCCGGTCGGACCACGGGCGCGCCGATTGCTCTCCTGATCCGCAATCAGGATCAGCGCAGCAAGGACTACGGCAACCTCGCCGAGACCTTCCGTCCGGGACACGCCGACTATGTTTACACACAGAAGTACGGTTTTCGCGACCATCGCGGTGGCGGTCGCTCCTCGGCGCGTGAGACGGCAGTTCGCGTCGCCGCCGGGGCGATCGCCCGCAAGTGGCTGGCGGAACGTTACGGCGTCTGCATCCGTGGCTGGATGAGCCAGCTTGGTCCGATCGAAATCCCCTTCGTCACCACGCGCGAGATCGACGGCAATGCCTTCTTTGCCCCGAACGCGGCCATCGTTCCGCAACTCGAGGAGTACATGGATCTGTTGCGCAAGTCCGGTGATTCAGTGGGGGCGAAGATCACGGTCACGGCAACGGGTGTTCCACCGGGCTGGGGGGAACCGGTTTATGGTCGTCTCGATGCCGAGATTGCCTATGCGATGATGGGTATCAATGCGGTCAAAGGGGTCGAAATTGGCGCCGGTTTTGCCAGCATCTCTCAGAAGGGTAGCGAACATGGTGACGAAATGACACCGCAGGGCTTTCTCGGCAATCATGCCGGTGGTGTGCTCGGAGGTATCTCGAGCGGCCAGGATCTGGTCGTCAATCTGGCGATCAAGCCGACCTCGAGCATTCGTCTGCCGCGCCGCTCGGTGACTCTCGACGGCCAGCCGGTGGTGGTCGCAACGCATGGTCGACACGACCCCTGTGTGGGCATCCGCGCGACCCCGATTGCCGAGGCCATGCTGGCCCTGGTGTTGATCGATCAGGCCTTGCGGCATCGCGCCCAGTGCGCCGACGTGGTCTGCCCGACGCGAGTGATTCCGGCGCGTCCGGTGGGGTGACTGGCAGGCCTGGCAATGGGTATAATCGCGTTGTCCGGTCACGCATGGGGCGGGCCGGGACCAGCCACAGGGGCGATGATCATGCAAGTTGAGCACCACGACCTTCACCATGAGTTTCCCGAGTATTTGGATTACATTCACTCGCTGAAAACGGCAAGCGAGCAGTTTGGCCACATGTATGACGAGTACCATCAACTGACCCGAGAGGTCGAGCGGCTCGAAGAAGAAGACCTGCCGGTCGACGACTTCACCATCGAGAACATGAAGAAGCAACGCGTGTGGCTGAAGGACCAGATGTACCGAATGCTGGTTGCACACAAGAAGGGCGTCTGATTCGATCGACGCCGGTGTCGTCGGATGCATCCGGTAGAATTGCCAGATGCATGACCTGCCCTACTGGCGACTTTCCGGCTACTACTTCTTCTATTTCGCCTTCGTCGGCGCGTTTTCGCCTTATTTCGGGCTCTATCTCCAGTCGCTGTCGTTTTCGGCCTGGGACATTGGCCTGCTGATGTCGCAAATGCAGCTGATGCGCCTTTGCGCGCCTTATCTATGGGGCGCGCTCGCGGATCGTCTGGCGCAGCGGGTGAGGATCGTCCGTCTCGCGGCCCTGCTCAGCCTGTTCGGGTTTTCGGCCTTTTTTGTCGTGCAGAGCTTTGTGGCGATGCTGGTCGCCATGGCCTTGCTGGCCTTTTTCTGGAGTGCCGCGCTGCCGCTGGTCGAAACCGTGACTTTCGACCATCTGCGTGACAAGCCTGACCAGTACAGCCGCATCCGCCTATGGGGATCGATCGGCTTCATCGTTGCCGTCATGGGAACCGGTGCGCTGCTCGACAGCATGCCCTTGCCCAGGCTGCTGTGGGTGATCGTCGGCACGCTGGCCGGCATTCTGGTCTGCGCGCTGGTGGTTCCCGAGGTGGCGTCGTATGGATCGGCAGATGAACAGCTCCCGGTGGCCACGATCATCCGCCAGGCGCGTGTCCGGGCCCTGTTTGCCGCGTGCTTCCTGATGTCGGCGGCGCATGGCGCGCTCTATGTGTTCTACTCGATCCACCTCACCGATCATCACTACAGCAAGCTCCTGGTCGGTTGTCTGTGGTCGCTCGGCGTTCTCGCCGAAATCGGTGTCTTCTTTTTCATGGCCGCCATGCAGCGCAGCCTTGGCCTGCGGGTCATTCTTCTCATCAGTTTTGCAGCGACGGTGTTGCGTTTCCTGATGATCGGCTGGTGCATCGAGTGGCTGTCGGTAATCATTCTTGCTCAACTCCTGCACGGGCTGACCTTCGGTGCCTATCATGCGGCGGCGATTGCCGCAGTCAACCGCTGGTTTCCAGGGCACTGCCAAGCGCGCGGACAAGCGCTGTATTCGAGTATCTCGTTTGGCGCCGGCGGCCTGCTCGGCAGTCTGCTCAGCGGCTGGACCTGGGATCGCCTGGGGGCCGGGCTGACCTATACCTTGAGTTCGGCGTTTGCTGCCGCCGGCCTGATCTTCGTGGTGCTTTGGGTGAAACGCAGCGATCTCGACGACACCTGCGAGAAGCGCCCCTTGCGAGTTGCTTGACGTTAATTGAAAGTCGCGTCAGCGACGCACGAGTCAGCGGTGTTCTGACGGTCTCATGGAAACCGCTGTGGGCTTGGGGGAGATGGCCTGCTGGCACCGGGACGGCAGTCGAAAAAACGCCGTTCGTTGAAAAATGGCCTAAGATGATCAGCTCGCAACCACTGGCAAGGAGACGGAGATGCACATCGGTGTACCCAGAGAAATCAAGAACCACGAATACCGCGTTGGCCTGACCCCGTCATCGGTCCGGGAAATGGTCGCCCACGGCCATCAGGTGACAGTTGAAACCGGCGCCGGTAAAGGTATTGGCGCCACCGACGAGGTCTACCAGAAGGCTGGCGCAGCCATTGCCCCCACCGCTGCGGAGATTTTTGCCAGTGCAGAAATGATTGTCAAGGTCAAGGAACCGCAGGCCGAGGAGCGTGCGATGCTGCGCGAAGGGCAAATTCTCTATACCTATCTGCATCTTGCGCCCGATCCGGCGCAGTGTGCCGATCTGGTCAAGAGCGGTGCGGTCTGTATCGCCTACGAAACGGTCACTCAGGCCGGTGGTGGCCTGCCACTGCTGGCGCCAATGTCCGAAGTCGCCGGCCGCCTGTCGGTCCAGGCCGGTGCCTACTGCCTCGAAAAAGCGCATGGCGGCATGGGTGTCCTGCTCGGCGGCGTCGCCGGCGTGCCGTCGGCCAGGATTGTCATCCTGGGTGGCGGTGTCGTCGGCTCGAATGCAGCGCAGATCGCAGTGGGCAGCGGTGCCCAGGTGGTGGTCATCGATCGCAACATTGATGTGCTGCGGCGCATGGATCGCCTGCTTGGCGCGCGCGTGATCACCGTCTTTTCCAACCGGGACAACGTCGAGCAGCATGTGCTGCGCGCCGATCTGGTCATCGGTGGTGTGCTGATCCCTGGCGCCGCTGCACCCAAGCTGGTCACCCGCCAGATGGTCGAGGCGATGAAGCCGGGTTCGGTGATCGTCGACGTCGCCATCGACCAGGGCGGCTGCTGCGAAACGGCCAAGGCGACGACACATGCCAATCCGACCTACCTGGTCGGCAACGTCGTGCATTACTGTGTCGCCAACATGCCGGGCGGCGTGCCACGCACCTCGACCTATGCGCTCAACAACGCGACTCTGCCTTTTGCACTGCAGATTGCCGACAAAGGCTGGCGGCAGGCGCTCCAGGACGACGCACACCTGCGCAATGGCCTCAACGTCGCCCTCGGAAAAGTCACCTGCCGTGAGGTCGCCGAGGACCTCGACTACGACTATCACGATGCGCTGTCGGTGATCGCTGGCTAAGGTTCGGCCCGACGACCGAAGGGTAGGGGAAGGTTCATGTGAAGGTCGTATTAGCGGCTCACGAACCTCCCCTCACCCACGGGCGGGAAGAGCGTACATGGGGAATTTGCAGTGCATGCTCTGCGCCCATCGAACGATTCCGGCGTGCAAGCCGGAATGCGCCCGGCAAGGGAGGGAAACGGTTGCGGCTTACTACTCGATATGGGTATATATCCTGCCGCCACAGTTCACGAAACACCGGCGATAGTCCTCTTCGCAACGCCAGGTGCTTTCGGTGGCCGAACAATAGCCGCGCTGCTTGTCACACTTCTTGACATCATTCTTGTTGCTGGCACGGGAAATGCAATGATGGTAGGTCGATTCATTACGCCGTTCACAGTCCGCCTTGTCCCACTGAGCTCGCTGCATTTCGTTGCCACGACAGGTCTCCTGAACACCCGCACAGTGCGTAATGCAGATGCGACCCGGTTCGGTAGCCGGCAACACATATTCATAACGGGTGCTCGTGCAGGCAGACATCGTGAGCGTGAACAGGGCAAAGGCCACGATTCTCGGTGCCACAAATCTTGAACCAGCTCGGATCAACGTAATGCTCGCTCGAAACCGGGTCATCTAAACGACGGCACCCTCATCATTGGCACCTTCGATCTGCTTCTTGGGCCTGATGAACTGCTCGCGCGAGACGCCGAGCCACATCACCAGCGGACTTGCCACCAGCACGGACGAATAGATGCCGAAACAGATGCCGATGGTCAGTGCCAGGGCGAAGTAATACAAGGTCTCGCCACCGAAGAGCAGCATCGACAGCACCATCATTTGCGTCGAGGCATGCGTGATGATGGTTCGCGAAATGGTGCTGGTGATCGCGTGGTCGAGCACCTGCGGTGTGGTGAGTCCACGGACTTTCTTGAAGGTCTCGCGGACGCGGTCGAAAACGACGACCGACTCGTTGACCGAGTAGCCAAGGACGGCCAGTACGGCTGCCAACACCGAAAGTGAGAATTCCCACTGGAAAAAGGCAAAGAAACCGAGAATGATGATTACATCATGCAGATTGGCGATGATTGCTGACACCGAAAAACGCCACTCGAAGCGAAAAGCCAGGTAGACGACGATGCCGATGACTACCAGCAAGAGCGCCAGGGCGCCGTTTTCCGCCAGCTCCTTGCCAACCTGCGGGCCGACGAACTCGACCCGGCGCAGGGTCGCGCCCGGCGCTTCGGTGGCGAGGGACTGCATCACGGCCTCGCCGATCTTGGCGGTGTTCTGCTCGGCCTTGAGGGGCAGGCGAATCAGAACATCCTGACTGGAACCGAAATTCTGTACCGAGAGATCAGTGTAGCCCGCCTTGCCAAGGCCGTCTCGGACTTTTTCCAGATCGGCCGCCTGCGCATAGTTGAGTTCGATCAGCGTTCCGCCAGTGAACTCGACCGAGAGATGCAGGCCACGGCTGAAAAGGAAAAACACGGCCAGCAGGAAGGTCAAAAGCGAGATGATATTGAATACCAGGGCATGCCGCATGAACGGGATGTCTTTACTGATCCGGAAAAATTCCATCTGTGTGTGTTCCTATTTGGCTGCGCCGGTGTTCGCTACGCTGTTGGCCGGTTTCCAGATCTGGCCGATGGCCAGCGATTCGACCTTGCGCCGACGGCCGTAGATCAGGTTGATCAACGCCCGTGAGACGACCACCGCCGAGAACAGGGAGGTAAGAATTCCCAGACAATGCACCACCGCGAAGCCACGGACCGGCCCGGATCCGAAAATCAGCAAGGCGATGCCGGCAATCAGCGTCGTGATATTGGAGTCGAGAATTGTCCCGAAGGCACGCTCGTAACCGGTATGAATCGCCGCTTGTGGCGTCGAGCCATTGCGCAGTTCTTCGCGGATCCGCTCGTTGATCAGGACGTTGGCGTCGATCGCCATGCCCAGCGCCAGCGCGATGGCAGCGATTCCCGGCAGGGTCAGCGTCGCTTGCAGCAGGGAGAGCAGGGCGACCAGGAAAAGCAGGTTGGATGCCAGGGCGATCACCGAAACCAGACCAAAGAGCATGTAGTAGGCGATCATGAATGCGGCAATCGCTGCAAACCCCCACATCGTCGACAGAAAACCCTTCTTGATGTTCTCGGCCCCGAGGCTCGGGCCGATGGTACGTTCCTCGATGATCTCCATTGGTGCCGCAAGCGAACCGGCACGCAGCAGCAGCGCCGTATCATTGGCTTCGACGGTGCTCATGCGGCCGGAAATCTGCACGCGACCGCCGCCGATCTCGGCCCGGATGACCGGCGCGGTGACGACTTCGCCCTTGCCTTTTTCGACCAGTACGATGGCCATGCGTTTGCCGACATTGTCGCGCGTGATGTCCTTGAAGATGCGGGCACCGGCCGAGTCGAGAGTCAGGTGGACGGCGGGCTCATGTGTCTGGTTGTCGAAACCCGGCTGCGCGTCGGTGAGTCGTTCGCCGGTCAGCACCACCTGTTTCTTGACCAGCAGCGGCATACCGCCACGTTCCACATAGAGTTCAGCGCCCAAAGGTGGCTGACCGCCGGCCTGCGCTGCTTCGATGGCGCCGGGGGTGTCATCGACCATGCGGATCTCCAGCGTCGCGGTGCGGCCGAGAATGTCCTTCGCCTTGGCCGTGTCCTGCACCCCCGGCAACTGTACAACGATGCGGTCGGCGCCCTGCTGGGCGATCACCGGTTCAGCGACGCCGAGTTCGTTGATCCGATTGTGCAGGGTGGTCATGTTCTGCTTGATCGCGAATTCCTGGATGCGTTTGATCGCTTCGGGCTTGAGCGTCGCGACCAGCTTCAACTCATCGCCCTCTCCCTGGTCAGCCAGGAGCAGGTCGGATTGGTTGTCCTCGAGAGCGATGCGCGCCTTGCTGCGCGTCTCGTGGTCGCGGAAGCGAATCACCACCCGCTCGCCTTCACGGATGATTCCGGCGTGACGGATGGTCTTGTCGCGCAGTAGCGTGCGCAGGTCGCCACTGATCGCGTCGAGGCGTTTGGTGATGGCCCCCTTCATATCGACCTGCAGCAGGAAATGAACACCTCCACGCAGGTCCAGACCGAGATACATCGGCAAGGCGTGCAAACTGCTCAGCCACTGCGGCGAACTCGACAGCAGATTCAGTGCGACCACATACTGTGGATTACTGGCATCGGGGTTGAACTGCTTTTCCAGCAGATCTTTGGCTTGCAACTGGGTATCCGTGCTCCGCAGACGCACCTTGACACCGTTGCTGTCGAGGAAGATCCCGCTGTGCTCGATGCCTGCCGTCTGCAGGCCGCTGGCGACGCGTTCGCGGGTCTTCTCATCCACCTTGAGCGTGGCCTTGGCACTGGAAACCTGAACCGCTGGGGATTCGCCGAAGAAGTTCGGCAGGGTGTACACCAGGCCGAAAAGCACTGCGAAGGCGACGATGAGGTATTTCCAGAGCGGATAACGATTCATGGATATGGAGGCTTGCGTTCAGATGACGCGGGTGCGACTTGCAAGGCAAGCCGCCCGCAGGGTGGCTAGAGCGCCTTCAGCGTTCCTTTGGGCAGAAGCACCGTAACGGCCTGCTTCTGTACCTGGATTTCGACGGCAGGGGCAACCTCGAGAGTCAGGAAGTTGTCGCTGACCCGTGTGACACGGCCGGCAATGCCGCCGCCGGTGACGACTTCATCGCCCTTGACAAGGGCCTCGATCAGCGCCTTGTGTTCCTTCGCACGCTTCATTTGCGGGCGAATCATCAGGAAGTAGAGGACGACGAACATCAGGATGATCGGCAGCAGCTGCATGAAGCCGCCCATTGGGTCGGTGGCGGCAGCTTGTTGGGCGTGGGCGGTGCTGATCAGCACATCAGTCTCCTATGGCAGAATGTTTGAATTGAGCCGGCGATTGTACCACTACCGTTCAACTCTGCTGACGACGCCCGCTATGGAAAGCGGCCACTATTGCGGGAAGCGTGCCGGCGGAAATCGCATCACGCAACTCGTTCATCAATTGGTGGTAGTAGTGCAGGTTGTGCAGCGTGCCGAGCTGCGCGGCGAGAATCTCGCCGACACGGTTGAGGTGGTGCAGGTAGGCGCGCGAAAAGTTTCGGCAGGTATAGCACGCGCAGCTTTCGTCAAGCGGCTGGGGGTCGTTCTTGTGTTTGGCATTGCGGATCCGGATGTCGCCATGGCGAGTGAAGAAATGGCCATTGCGCGCGTTACGCGTTGGTAGAACGCAATCGAACAGGTCGATTCCAGCCTGTACGGCAGCTACCAGATCCTCCGGTGTACCCACCCCCATCAGATAGCGCGGCTTGTTTTGCGGCAGACGCGGCGTGCTGTGGGTGAGGATGCGCGCCATTTCGTGCTTCGGTTCGCCGACTGACAGCCCGCCGAGAGCAAAGCCATCGAAGCCGATTTCGGCCAGCCCGGCCAACGATTCGTCCCGCAGGTCTTCATACATGCCGCCCTGCACGATTCCGAACAGCGCGTTGCTGTTCCCCAGTTGATCGTGCTGCAGACGCGAGCGCCTGGCCCAGCGCAGCGACAGCCGCATCGAACTGGCCGCTTCGGAACGGGTGGCAGGGTAGGGCGTGCATTCGTCAAGGATCATGACGATATCTGAATCGAGGACATGCTGGATACGCATCGATTCTTCAGGGGTCAGCAACAGGCGGTCGCCGTTGATCGGCGACTGGAAGCGCACTCCCTCTTCGCTGATCTTGCGCAGCGCACCCAGCGAAAATACCTGGAAGCCACCGGAGTCGGTGAGAATCGGGCCGTTCCAGCCCATGAAGCGGTGCAGGCCGGCATGTGCGGCGATGACCTCCAGACCGGGGCGCAGCCAGAGATGGAAGGTGTTGCCCAGACAGATTTGCGCGCCGGTCTCGATGAGGTCGCGCGGGGTCATCGCCTTGACCGTTCCATAGGTGCCGACCGGCATGAAGACGGGGGTTTCGATGCGGCCATGAGCGAGGCTGAGGCGGCCTCGACGGGCCTCGCCATGGCTGGCGAGAAGTTCAAAGTTCATGTGAGCAATGAAAAGACACCTCTGGCAGGCCAGAGGTGTCGGGAGAGGAAAAGCCCCGGCACCAACCAGGTGCCGGGCTTGTTGAACCAGGTTACTTGCTGTCGTCGAGGGCCGATTGCGCTGCAGCTAGGCGGGCCAGCGGTACCCGGAACGGCGAGCAACTGACGTAATCGAGACCCGTCCGGTGGAAGAACGCGACCGAAGCCGGGTCACCACCGTGCTCGCCGCAGACGCCCAGCTTGATTCCCGGACGTACCGAACGACCTTTCTCGACAGCCATCTTGACCAGCAGTCCGACGCCTTTCTGGTCGATCGACTGGAAAGGATCCTGCTCGTACATGCCGTCTTTCAGATAGCTGGGCAGGAACTTGCCGGCGTCATCGCGCGAGAAGCCCATGGTCATCTGCGTCAGGTCGTTGGTGCCGAACGAGAAGAACTCCGCCTGTCCGCCGATGCTGTCGGCGATCAGGGCGGCGCGTGGCGTTTCGATCATCGTACCGAGCAGGTAGTCGAGTTTCTCGCCGCGCTCGGCAAAGACCGCCGCTGCCGTCTGGCGAATGACCTTGGCCTGGGCGTTGAATTCACGGACCGTTCCGACCAGCGGAATCATGATTTCGGCCTTGACGTCGAAACCCTTGGCCTTCATGTTGAGGCCCGCTTCGAGGATCGCGCGCGTCTGCATTTCGGTGATTTCCGGGTAGGTGATGCCGAGGCGGCAGCCGCGGTGACCCATCATCGGGTTGAACTCATGCAGATCGTCGACACGCATCTTGATTACGCCCAGCGGTACATTCATCTCGTGGGCCATGATCCGCTGGTTTTCTTCATCGTGCGGGACGAACTCGTGCAGCGGTGGATCGAGCAGGCGGATGGTGACTGGCAGACCACTCATCTCGCGGAACAGGCCTTCGAAGTCGCCGCGCTGCATCGGCAGCAGTTTGGCCAGCGCTCGCCGCCGACCGGCTTCGTCATCGGCGAGGATCATTTCGCGAACCGCCTTGATGCGGTCGCCCTCGAAGAACATGTGTTCGGTGCGGCACAGGCCGATGCCCTTGGCACCGAAATTGCGCGCCACCTTGGCGTCATCGGGGGTGTCGGCATTGGCGCGCACACCGAGCCGCTTGTAGCGGTCGGTCAGTTCCATCAAGGCACCGAAGTCGCCGGTGAGTTCGGCTTCCTTGGTCGGTATCTGACCCTCGTAGACTTCACCGGTTGAACCATCGAGCGAGATCCAGTCACCTTCCCTGTAAATCTGGTCGCCGATCGACATCGAACGTGCGTGGTAATCGACCCGTACGGCGCCCGCGCCGGAGATGCAGCATTTGCCCATGCCACGCGCGACGACGGCCGCGTGCGAGGTCATGCCACCGCGAGCGGTGAGGATTCCCTTGGCGACGCTCATGCCGCGCAGGTCTTCGGGTGACGTTTCCTGACGAACCAGGATCACGGTCCTGCCCTTTCTGACCCACTCCTCGGCTTCATCGGCAAAGAAGACGATCTGTCCGGTTGCCGCGCCCGGAGAAGCCGGCAGGCCATGCGCGATGGAGCGGGCCTTCTTGATCGCTGCCGGATCGAAAACCGGATGCAGAAGCTCGTTCAAACGTTCCGGGTCAACCCGTCGCAAGGCCTCCTTTTCATCGATCATGCCTTGCTTGAGCATCTGCATGGCGATGCGCACCATGGCCGCACCGGTGCGCTTGCCGTTGCGCGTCTGGAGCATCCACAGGCGGCCTTCCTGGATCGTGAACTCGACGTCCTGCATGTCCCGGTAATGGTTCTCGAGCGTTGTTTCCGCCTGCAGGAGTTGCCGGTAGATGTCGGGCATCAGTTCCTCGAGCGACGGGAACCTGCTGCGGCGTTCCTCTTCGCTGACCAGTGCCAGCTGTGCCCAGCGGCGCGACCCCTCGAGAGTGATCTGTTGCGGTGTACGGGTCCCGGCAACGACGTCTTCTCCCTGTGCATTGACCAGGAATTCACCGTTGAACAGGTCTTCACCAGTGCCTGCATCGCGCGTGAAGGCGACGCCGGTGCCGCTTTGATCGCCCAGATTTCCGAAGACCATGGCCTGTACATTCACGGCCGTACCCCAGGAGTCGGGGATGTCGTTCAGTTCGCGGTAGACCTTGGCGCGGTCGTTGTTCCAGCTCTGGAAAACGGCCATCACCGCACCCCACAGCTGTTCCCAGGGATCGGTCGGGAACTCGCGGCCGACCCGAGCACGAATCAGTCCCTTGAAACGCAGCACCAGTTCCTTGAGGTCATTGGTGTCGAGTTCGGTATCGAGCTGTACGCCCTTTTTCTCCTTGAGCGCGTCGATGACCACTTCGAAGGGATCGTGTTCCTGTTTCGATACCGGTTTGAGGCCCATCACCACGTCGCCATACATCTGTACGAAACGACGGTACGAATCCCAGGCAAAACGTTCGTTGCCAGCCTTGCTCGCCAGTCCGGCAACCGCGTCGTCATTGAGGCCGAGATTCA
>DIME01000071.1 GCA_002425405.1 Candidatus Accumulibacter vicinus | reverse complement strand
CGCAGGACGCTGCGCAGCAAACCGGGGTCGAGCACCTCGGGCAGAAGCTTGTGGCCGATGCGGCGAAAACCTTCGGGAGCGAATCCGGTATTCGGCAGGATGCCGGTGGTGGTGTACAGCTCGATGTGCCGATGCGTTCTCAACAGCGTGTTGAAGGCAGCCCTCAAAGCCGATCGTAACTCGGGGTGGATGCCGAGAAGGTAACAGAGGGCTTGCAGATTTCGTCTGGCGGTCTCGAAGTCGTGCGCCTTCACAGGTCGGATTTCATCGACCAGGAGGGCGAGCAAGGAAGTCAGATCAGCATCCGGGAGGAGGAGGCGGTTGAGGAGTTGTTCCATGGCGCAGGCGCTTTCGCAAAGCGGGAGCGGGCAGGCATGGCAGAAGTCGTGCAGGAAGCCGCGCCGTTCGATCGCCGTCGATTACAATTGCTCAATCTTAGCATGTGCCGGGAATCCTCCCTGACTGGAACCAGCAGATGATCATCGTCCTTTCTCCCGCCAAGAGTCTCGATTTCCAGACGCCGTCGGCGGTCGCCGAGCATAGCCAGCCACGCTTTCTCGACGACTCGCAAGAGCTGATCGACCAGTTGCGTACGCTGTCGCCGGCGCAGCTCGCCAGCCTGATGAAGATCAGCGATCCACTGGCGGTGCTCAACGTCACCCGCTACGCCGAGTGGGCGCGGCCGTTCACGCTCGACAATGCCAAACAGGCGGTCCTGGCTTTCAATGGCGATGTCTACGACGGGCTCGACGCACCATCGCTGGCACCCGATGAGCTGCAGTTCGCGCAGCGTTACCTGCGCATCCTCTCCGGTCTCTACGGACTGCTGCGCCCGCTCGACCTGATGCAACCGTATCGGCTGGAAATGGGGACCCGCCTGGCCAATCGACGCGGCAGGGACCTCTACGCCTTCTGGGGCGAGCGCATCACCGACGCGATCAATGCCGCGCTGCACGATGCGCGCGCAAAAGTCCTGGTCAATCTTGCCTCGGAGGAATACTTCAAGGCGATCCGGCCGAAGCGGCTCTCGGTGCCGGTGATTCGACCGGTCTTCGAAGACTGGAGCGGTGGCAGGTTCCGGGTCGTCAGTTTCTACGCCAAGCGGGCACGCGGTTTGATGGCGCGTTATGCAATCGTCAATCGCCTGACGACGGCGGCCAGCCTGCAGGAGTTTACCGGCGAGGGTTACGTCTATATGCATGCGGAAGAATCCGCGAGCGACAGCGCCTGGGTGTTTCGGCGTCGCCTGGTGGCCTGACTTCGTTCGGCAAGCGTTTCAAGTCGCCCCGCTTGCGCGTGGCACATCAACCTGGGGAGAGAATGGATCATGGCCGTTGCGCCCGAAACCGCCATCATGGCGCTGTATTGTGACTTCGAGAACGTTGCCCTTGGCGTTCGCGATGCCAAGTACGACAAGTTCGACATCAAGCCGGTCCTGGAGCGCTTGTTGCTCAAGGGCAGTATCGTCGTCAAGAAGGCTTACTGTGACTGGGAACGCTACAAGGGTTTCAAGTCCACCATGCACGAGGCCAGCTTCGAGCTGATCGAGATCCCGCACCTGCGCCAATCGGGCAAGAATTCAGCCGACATCCGGCTGGTCGTCGATGCACTGGATCTGTGCTACACCAAGTCACATGTCGATACCTTCGTGATCATCAGCGGTGATTCGGACTTTTCGCCACTGGTTTCGAAGTTGCGGGAAAACGCCAAGTACGTGATCGGCGTCGGTGTCAAGCAGTCGACCTCGGATCTGCTGATCGGCAACTGCGACGAGTTCATCTTCTATGACGACCTCGTGCGCGAGATGCAGCGTTCGGCGCGACGGGATTCGAGGGAGGCGCAGCCGGTGGTCAGGCGTTCGCCGGAAGAGGATGCGCAACGCAGGCAGGAACTCGAGGGACGCCGCAGCAAGGCCATCGAGCTGGCCGTTGCCACCTTTGATGCACTGGTTGCCGAGCGTGGCGACAGCAGCAAGATCTGGGCGTCGATGCTCAAGGAAGCGATCAAGCGGCGCAAGCCCGATTTCAGCGAGTCGTATTATGGCTTCCGGGCGTTCGGCAACCTGCTTGAGGAGGCCCAGGCACGCGGCCTGCTCGAGATCGGTCGCGATGAAAAATCGGGGACTTACGTGTTTCGCAGCAACGGGATGGTGGCTCGACCCGAAGCCCTCACCGAGGTCGTCGCCGAGCCACTGCCAGTCGTGCCGCCGCCGAGCGAACCGATTGAACCCGAGGCGGCCACGACCGAAGAAACAAGCGAGCCGGCGGCTGCGCGTCGCAAGAGCGAAAGCCGGCGCAAGGCGACCGAGAAAGGAACCAAACGGGTCCGGCAGCCACGGGCGGCCAAACCGGAAGAGGTGCCGATCGACGCCGTCGAGACAGGGTCGACGGAATGTGTTGTGCCCCCCGAAGTGGCACCAGCGGAGCGGGTTGAGTCCGTTCAGGAAGTCGCGGCAGCGCCAGCCGGCGAAAAGGTGCCAGTACCTGCCGAGGCTGGCCAGGCAGGCATTCCCGTGGCCGAGAAGGGGCTTGTCGAGGAGGTGACCGCCGCCGTGCCGGCCGCTGATGACGCGCAAGACCATGCAGTCAAGAAGCCGGCCACGCGCAGTCGCCGCCCGCGCAAACCGAAAGTGCTGCCGGAAACGGCTTGATCCGTCGGTCGCGGTCGCGCCGTTACCGGCCAAGTCGTGTCAGCGACGCACCATAAAAAAGCCGCGACAGATGTCGCGGCTTTTCGGTGCCGGCCTGACACTCAGGCGGCGGCCTGTGTCGGGATTGCACCGGCGATACGCACAATCCGGTTCTGCGTATCGACGTAGATCAGTTGCGGAGCATACTTCGCGAGTTCGATTTCGGTATACATCGCGAAGCTGGCAATGATCAGGATGTCACCCGGCGCAGCGCGGCGTGCGGCTGAACCATTGACCGAGATGACGCCGGAGCCGCGCTCGGCGCGTAGCGCATAGGTGGTGAAGCGCTCGCCGTTGTTTACGTTCCAGATGTCGATCTGCTCGTACTCACGGATGTTCGAGGCATCGAGAAGGTCTTCGTCGATCGCGCATGACCCTTCGTAGTGAAGCTCGGCGTGGGTCGCGCTGACGCGGTGCAGCTTCGACTTCAGCATGGTTCTCTGCATGGATTTTCACCGGTTGAGAGTTGTTCGGGGAAGCGAATTGTAGCGGCTAATGGCGACCTGTCAATGGCCATTCGCCAGCGTGATTTCGACGTTGTCGATCAGTCGCGCAGCACCCAGGCGGCTGGCTGCAAGCACCACCAGTGCCCGCTCGTCGGAGTCTTGCGGGAGCTGCAGGTCGGACTGTCGGCGCACGGCCACATAGTCCGTTTTCCAGCCATTCTGATCGAGCTCGCCGGACGCTTCTCGCTCGAGTTTGACGAAATCGCGTTCGCCGGCATGCACCGCCGCAGAGAGACGCATCAGGAGGCGATGCAGGCGCGGTGCCTCGGCACGTTCACCGACCGACAGGTAAGCGTTACGCGAAGAAAGTGCCAGGCCGTCTTCGGCCCGCACGGTCTCGCCGCCGACGATTGTGATCGGCAAGGCGAGCTGCTGCGTCATGTGGCGCAGAACCATCAGTTGCTGGTAATCCTTCTTGCCGAACAGTGCCACTTGCGGCTGGACAATGTTGAACAGCTTGAGGACCACTGTGGCGACACCACGGAAATGGCCGGGACGGAATGCTCCGTCGAGTTGATGCTGGATCGCAGGCGGCTCGACATGGTACTGCTGTGGCTCGGGGTAGAGCACCGCCTCGCTCGGTGCGAACAGCATCTCGACACCGGCTGCAGCGAGCTTCTCGCAGTCGGCCTGCAAGGTGCGCGGATAGCGGTCGAAGTCGTCGTTTGGCCCGAACTGCAGGCGATTGACGAAAATGCTGGCGACCACACAATCGCCGTGGCGGCGCGCGTCGTTCATCAGCGCAATGTGCCCGGCGTGCAGGTTGCCCATGGTCGGGACAAAGGCGATACGGCCACGCGCTTGCAGCGCTGCGCGCAGTTCTGGGATCGACGTGTGAATCTGCATGGTGTTTGCTGAACCTCTTTCAAACTGGAAGGACAGGCCGACTGGCGCCTGGCTGTGCGGGTTCCGTATTGTGGATCGACACTCTTCTCCCGGCTCAGTAACAGTGTTCAGGACCCGGAAACGAGCCTTCCTTGACGGCGGCAACGTAGGCCGCGATCGCCGCCGCGATCGATGGCTGGCCAGCCATGAAGTTCCGGACGAAGCGGGCCTTTCTGCCTGCCGAGATGTCGAGCATGTCGTGCAGGACGAGGACCTGGCCGGAGCATTCCCGGCTGGCGCCGATCCCGATCGTCGGAATCGTGAGCTGGCCGGTGGCTGCGGCCGCCAGTGCTTGCGGGATGGCTTCGAGGACGATCAGGCTGGCGCCGGCTTCCTGCTGCGCGAGCGCGTCGGCAAGCAGCCGGGCAGCACCGGAATCATCGCGGCCCTGAACCCGGTAGCCGCCGAGCTGGTGCACCGATTGCGGTGTCAGGCCAACGTGCGCACAGACCGGGATGCCGCGCGTGCAGAGGAAGCGGGTCGTCTCGGCCATGTCCACGCCGCCTTCTATTTTTACCATCTGCGCGCCGGCAGCCATCAGCGCCACGGCATTGCGCAGTGCCTGTCGTGGGCTTTCCTGAAAGCTGCCGAACGGCATGTCGGCGATCACCAATGGTCGCCGGCTGCCTCGTGCGACGCTGGCGGTGTGGTAGGCGATGTCGGCCAGCGTTACCGGCAGCGTCGAGTCGTGACCCTGCAATACCATGCCGAGCGAGTCGCCGATGAGCAGTGCGTCGACACCACAGCTATCGCACAACTGTGCAAAACTCGCGTCGTAACAAGTCAGGACGGCAATCTTTTCGTTATTGACACGCATTCTGGCGAGGTCGACGTGCGTCAGACGGCGGGTCACAACGTGGGTGGACATGGGCTTACTCTCCTCGGTTGAATTGACGATGGATAAAGCGCGCCTAGGATACACAGAGCGACCAGCCGATGGGCAAGTTTCCGCGCTACCCGGATACAAAAAAACGACAAACCAATCGGTGTCTGGAGCGTTAAAGGGATATGGTTCATCGGAGACCTCTCATGAAAACGATTGTCCTCGCGCTTCTTGCCGCTGTCGCCACGGCTGGCTGCGTCGTTGCACCCGCTCAACCAGGGTATTACGGGCCGCCGCGCGCGTATGTTAACCCCCCTGTGGTGGTGGTCGGACCGCCCCGCGTGTATGGCCACCCGCCGCCGGTGGTGGTCGGACCTCCACGCGTGTATGGCTACCCGCCGCCGGTGGTGATGCCAGGAAGGCCAGGTTATGGCCCTCGTTATTGGCATCGGCGTTACCGTGACGACTAACGGTCATGGCTTGTCATTCGAGCTTCTCGATGGTCTGTCTGCTGACTGCCGGCAGCCAGGCGGCGGCGGTACCTCGGCCGGGAATACGGCAGAGCGGCGCAATCTCCAGCAGGGGGGCAAGCACGAAAGCGCGCAGGTGCATGCGCGGGTGCGGTACGCTGAGTCGTGGGCTATCGACCACCCGTTGATCGTAGAGCAGCAGGTCGAGGTCGAGGGTGCGCGGTGCATGGTGGAACTCGCGGCGGCGACCGAAGTGACGCTCGACGGCGAACAGCGCGTCGAGCAACTGCTGTGGGTCCAGGACGGTCCTGATGGCCGCTACGGCGTTGATGAAATCGGGCTGGCCACGGATACCCACCGGCGCCGTGCGATAGAGCGAAGAGATCTGCAGCAGCCGCGATTCGGGCAGATCGGCCAGCGCCGCTGCGGCTGCACGCAACTGGGCCCGCGGATCGGCAAGATTGGCACCGAGCGCGACGAAGGCCAGGTGCGAGACGCCCGGCACCTTTGGCGGCCACCTGCCGTCATCCGGCAATCCTGCATCAGAGTACGGGCTGTCCGTCAAGGTCTCTTCTCCCACTCCGGTAGCGTCGGCCAGGGAGACTTCGCCGGTGGGCAGTGCTTTATTCCGGGAGCGTGGCATCCTGCCCGTTGCCGGCAGGTGGGCGACGCCGCCGGCGACGCTTTCTGGCTTCGCCGGGTGCTGCCGGCAGCAGCATGGCGGCGCGTGCCTCATCGCTGGCATCGAGAAAAGCTGTCCACCATTCGCCGACGGCCTGATCGACTTCGCCCGACTCGACCCGCAGCAGCAGGAAATCGTAGCCTGCCTTGAAGCGCGGCTGCTGCAGGACGCCGTAGGGGCGTTTGCCGGAGCGCTGCTCGAAGCGGGGCTGCAAAGCCCAGATATCCTTGATGTCGCCGGCAATCCGGCGGGTGATCGCGAGTTTTTCGGCCTGCACATCGAGGACTTCGTCCATCGCCAGAAAGAGGGACGGGATGGCCGGTTCGCCGCGCGCCTTGAGCGGTTCCCATTTGGCCAGCACCTCGTGCCAGAGCAGGGTGGCAAAAAGAAAGCCGGGCGAGATCGGTTTGCCTTCGCGAACGCGGCGGTCGGTGCTTTCCAGTGCCAGCATGACGAATCGTTCGCCGAGCGACTGGTCGAGAATCACGTCGAGCAGCGGCAGCAGCCCGTGGTGCAGTCCCTCTTCGCGGAGCTCTCTGACGCAGCGAACGGCGTGCCCCGAGGTGAGCAGCTTGAGCATCTCGTCGAACAGGCGTGAGGGCGGAACGTTCTCGATCAGGCTGCCCATCTCGCGGATCGGCCGTCGCGCTTCGGGATCGATCGACAGGCTCAGCTTTGCCGCCAGGCGGACGGCGCGCAGCATGCGCACCGGATCTTCGCGGTAGCGGGTTTTCGGGTCGCCGATCATGCGCAGGGTTTTCTGGCGCAGGTCGGCAACGCCGTGGTGGTAATCGACGATGGTTTCGGAGGTCGGGTCGTAATACAGCGCGTTGACCGTGAAATCGCGACGCGCGGCGTCTTCCAGCTGGCTACCGAAGACATTGTCGCGCAGCACCCGACCCTGTTCGTCGGTCAGCGCCTTGTTGCTGCCCTCTTCCCCGTGGTGGCCGCGGAAAGTGGTCACTTCGATGATTTCCGAGCCCATGCTGACATGCACGATCTGGAAACGGCGGCCGATGATGCGCGAACGGCGAAAGCAGTGACGGACCTGTTCCGGCGTCGCATTGGTGGCGACATCGAAGTCCTTCGGCGTCAGGCCGGCCAGCAGGTCGCGCACGGCGCCGCCGACGATGTACGCCTGGTAGCCATTTTCCTGCAGGGTTTCGATGGTGCGTCGGCAGCCACGACTGATGTCCTCACGCTGCAGGCCATGCTGGGCGGCGGCAAGGATTGCCGGTTCGCTGTGCTTGCCGGGATGATGGCGTCCGAGGACGCGGGAGATGAACTTGCGGATCATTGCGGGTGGTTTCTGCTCGCTGCTATGGCGCAGCGCATGATAACGGATATTGCCACAGCCGGCGGTCGACGTTTTCCTGATCTGCTCACCCGAGGAGGCTCATGATTGGCCAGGCCGCAGCTTCGGCGTGCGCGCGCAGCGTCGAATCAGGGTCGACCACCACCGGGTTGCTGACCTTGGACAGCAAGGGCAGATCGTTTTGCGAGTCGCTGTAGAACCAGCTTCGCTCGAAGCTGCTCCACCACAGTCCGAGCGCTTCGAGCCAGGCCTCGACGCGGACGATCTTGCCTTCCCGAAACGATGGCAGGCCGCGCGGCCGACCGGTGAACTGGCCGTTCTCCTGCGCCGGAATGGTGGCAATCAGATGCGCGATTCCGAACTCGCGGACGATCGGTCCGGTGACGAAGCTGTTGGTGGCAGTGACGATGGCGCACAGGGCACCGCTGTCGAGATGCCCACGAACCAGCCGCCGCGCCTGCTCGCTGACCAATGGCAGAATCTTTCGGGAAAGGAACTCGCGCTGCCAGGATTCGAGCAAGGCGCGGGGATGGGCCGCCAGCGGCCGGAGCTGGAAATCGAGAAAAATGTCGATGTCGAGGGTGCCGGCCTTGTACTGCTCGTAGAATTCGATGTTCTTGGCTTCATACAAGGCACGGTCGAGAATCCCCTTGCCGATCAGGAACTGCGCCCATTCAAAGTCGCTGTCACCGGCGATCAGGGTATTGTCGAGGTCGAAGAGGGCCAGATCCATTCTTTGCTTTCAGGCAGGTCAGCCAGTCACCGAGGTCTGCATGACCTCACGCAACAATGGCAGGGTGATTGGGCGCTTCTGTTCGAGCGAATAACGGTCGATCGCCACCAGCAAGGCCGCCAGGCTGCGCATGTCGCGCGGCGCTCGCGCAAACAGGTAGCTGAACGCCTCGGGCGGCAGCACCAGACCACGCATTCTGGCCTGCTCGGCGAGCGCCGCCAGTTTCTCGGCGTCGCTCAACGGCTGCAGGCGATAGAGCAGGCCGCTACCGAGCCGGGTACGCAGGTCTTCGCGCAGGGCCAGACGCAACGGCGGCACCTCGGCGGCGGCAAGCAGGCGGCCGCCGCTGGCGCGCAGGCGATTGATCAGGTTGAAGAGGACGATCTGGCCAGCTTCGCCGAGCGCCTCGACGTGGTCGACGGCGTAGAACTCGCCGGCGGGGGAAATTCGAGACAGATCCGGGTCCACGCGGGCGTCGCTGTATGCGGCCTGGCAGGCCTGCAGCAGATGTGATTTGCCGGCGCCGGCTTCTCCCCAGAAGAGAAACACCGATTCGCGGTTGGCCGGTGCCAGCCAGGCAGCCAGGCCGGTCAACGCTTCGGCATTGCTGCCGGCAACAAAATTGTCGAAGCTGGGGGGCGCGTCAGGCAGCAGTTCAAGAATCAACTGGCGCATCGGACGGGGTTGCGATCGGCACGCGAAAGAGCCATTTCGGATAAGATGGAGTTTCAGACGTTTATTAATGGCGCATTCTACCACTGCAAAGTACCTGCCAGCCTTGCTCGGGATTTCCCAACTCATGACCCAAGAATCTCTCTCCTATCGCGATGCCGGTGTCGACATCGACGCCGGCGATCAACTCGTCGAACGGATCAAACCCTTCGCCAGAAAAACCCTGCGCGAAGGCGTACTCGGCGGCATCGGCGGTTTTGGTGCGCTCTTTGAAGTTCCCAGGCGCTACCGCGAGCCGGTACTGGTCTCCGGCACCGATGGCGTCGGTACCAAGCTCAAGCTCGCCTTCGAACTGCAGCGGCACGACACCATCGGCATCGATCTGGTGGCGATGAGCGTCAACGACATCCTCGTTCAGGGCGCCGAGCCGCTCTTTTTTCTCGACTATTTCGCCTGTGGCAAGCTCGATATCGAGACCGCTGCCGACGTCGTCAAGGGCATCGCCAGAGGCTGCGAGCTTGCCGGCTGCGCGCTGATCGGCGGTGAAACGGCCGAAATGCCGGGCATGTACCCGGCAGGCGAATATGATCTCGCCGGTTTTGCCGTCGGCGTTGTCGAGAAAGCGGCGATCATCGACGGCTCGACGATCATTCCGGGGGACGTGCTGCTTGGCCTGCCGTCATCGGGCGCGCAT
>DIME01000068.1 GCA_002425405.1 Candidatus Accumulibacter vicinus | reverse complement strand
GCCTGCCCTTGGCATCAAGACTCAACGCTGCCGCACCCTGGAACATCCAACCAGCCTTTGCTGTCCGCCCGTTAAAACCAACATTTTCCCACTTTTCGCCACTTACTCCCACTTTAAGTTAAGGACTCGCCTAAAGCAAGAGGTACTGCTTTACTTTTCTCAATGGCTACAATGACTTATGAGCGACTTTTGAGGTAGTTAGAAAGGAGATTACTCGCGATAAAACAAGGGGGCAATCATCACACTTAAAGTAAATTATTAAGATTGCGCCCTAAGTATTCGCATAAATGGCGAGTTGAATGCGAACATCCGGCAGCGATGTGTCATCACGTGCAGCCATCGCTGTCCGCCATGCAGGAATGAAGGATGAAGGGGGTGGGAAGCCAGTCGATAAGCCGGGTTCTGTCGTGGGCAGCCATTCCTCTAGGCGTACTGTTACCAGCACGCTCAAGCAGCCTACCCGGAAGCAGCGCGAGCCACGCCCATGCTTCCCTATTTGGCCTTGCTCCGGATGGGGTTTGCCGTGCCGTCCGTGTTACCACGGCCGCGGTGAGCTCTTACCTCGCCGTTTCACCCTTGCCTGTTTCCCATCCTCGGGAACATCGGCGGTTTGATTTCTGTGGCACTTTCCGTCACCTCACGGTGCCCGGTCGTTAGCCGGCATCCTGCTCTACGGAGCCCGGACTTTCCTCTCGGCTCCAGGTTTGCACCTCTTGCCCAGCGGCTGCCTGACCAGCTTCCCGTTCTGATTATACGCCTCACCAATGACGGCCCGAGCGAAATTGCGGGTGCTCAGCCAGGGAGTGCAGCCGCCAGAGAGCTGCCAGATTGACTCTGGACATGCGTGCGATCCCCTGAATGTTTTGTTGATGGTGGATAATGCGCAGTCCGCCACATGCTCTGCCTGCTCATGTCTTCCTGCTCGCTGCTGCTCCCCGCAACACCTGCCTGCCGCTGCCGAGGCCGGTATTTTCCAACCATCTGTCTGGCCATCGGTCTGACGATCGCCAGCCACTGCCCTTCCGCGACTGAAGCGCTGTCATGGTTCGCTACAGAACGCCCAAGGCTTGCCGCACAGCAGGCCGTCGACCTTCTTGACAAAGCCGCAGTGGACGGACTGGATGCGCAGGACTACAACGCCGAGGGGTTGCAGAAGGCCATTGAAAATGCCATCAGCGGAATGGCGATGGCGGAAGACCAGGTCACCAGGATCGATCTTGCCTTGACTTCGGCGATGCGGCGCTATCTCACCGACCTGCACTTCGGGCGCATCGATCCACATCAGTTGGGTGCAAACTATCGTCAGGCAGTCCGTGCATTCGACGCCGATTTGTTCCTGTCCTCGGCGATCACCGATGACCGTCTTGCCGAAGCCGTCCGCAGCATGGCCCCCGCACTGCCACAGTACGGCAGTTTGCAGGCAGCGCTTGCCCACTACCGCGAACTGACCGGCCACCCCGCCTGGCAACAGGACCTGCCACCGCTACCCAACGGCCAACTGAAACCAGGTGAAAAATATGCAGGCATTCCGGCGCTGTTGCAGCGACTCGAATTACTCGGCGACCTGCGCGCCGGTATTGCACCGCCAGGACGCTACGAGGGCGCCATCGTCGAAGGTGTCCGGATATTTCAGGAGCGGCATGGCATGGTGCCCAGCGGTGTGCTCGGAAAAGATGCCTTCGCATTACTCAATGTGCCCCCCGCAAGCCGCGCACGGCAACTCGAACTGGCGCTTGAACGGCTGCGCTGGACACCGCTGCTGCCAGCACCACGCGTGGTCGTGGTCAACGTTCCGGAATTCATGCTGCGTGCCTACCAGGTCAGAGACGGCAGAATCGAAATGAAGACCGCGATGAAAGTCATTGTAGGCACGGCGCGCAAAACCCCGACACCACTTTTTGATGCCGAAATGCGCTTTGTCGAGTTCAGCCCCTACTGGAATGTTCCGCCATCGATCGCCAGGAGCGAAACCTTGCCCAGGCTGCGCCGCGACCCCGGCTATTTCGATCGACAGGGCTTCGAATTCGTCGGGAGCGACGGTCGCGTCATCGTCGGCCTGGACAGCACCAGTCTTGATGCCGTGCAGCGTGGCCAGATGCGCATCCGCCAGAAGCCTGGGGCAGGTAATGCTCTTGGCGACATCAAGTTCGTATTTCCCAACAAGGACAACATTTATCTCCATCACACCCCGACACCACAACTTTTCAAACGCGACCGACGCGATTTCAGTCACGGCTGCATTCGCATCGAGGCACCGGTGGAACTGGCGAAATTCGTTCTTGCAGATGCGCCGGAATGGAGTGAAGCGCGCATCGTGCAAGCGATGCGCAAAGGCAAATCCATGACCATCCGCTTGCCGGAGTCCCTGCCGGTGGTCATCGCTTACCAAACGGCAGCCGTCCGGGACGGGCGAGTGTATTTTTTTCCCGACATTTACCGGCAGGACCCGCTTCTCGACGCTGCCCTGCGTCAGCACTCACTCGCCGTGCAGGCTTCCCACCCCGCCAACATTCCAGCAGAATCCACCCATTAGCCTTGCCATGGAGCAGTCATGCCGAAGCCACACTCACGTCGCCTGTTTCTCGCTCACGCCGCCCGACTGGTCGTCGCTGGCGCCGCCCTGCCACTGGCAAAGCCTGCACTGGCGGCCCTGCCGAATGCGCGCAGCCTCAAACTCGATCACACCCATACCGGCGAGCGTCTCTCGGTCGTATTTGCCCTCGGCGACCGCTATCTCCCCGAAGGACTGCAGCGTCTCAACCTGTTTCTGCGGGACCATTACTCGGGTGAAGTCGGCAGTATCGACCCGCTATTGTTTGACCTGCTTTTCCAGCTTCGACAGGAACTGGGCTGCGAGCAGCCTTTCCAGATCATTTCCGGCTACCGTTGCGCCCAGACCAACGCCAGGTTGCGCAGCACCGGTAACGGGGGAGTGGCAAAGCAGAGCCTGCACATGCAGGGCAAGGCCATCGATCTGCGCATCGCCGGCGTACCCCTGGTCGATCTGCGCGACGCCGCAATATCCCAGGGTGCCGGCGGAGTCGGCTTCTATCCGTATGACGAGTTTGTTCACCTCGACACCGGCAGGGTACGTTCCTGGTAGTCGGGCAGCGAGTCGTGCGCGGACTCGCTACTTTTAAGGCCTCTTAGGCGGATCGGCACGAACCAGCTGAATCACGCCTTCCGCGTAACGGTGCGTGAAAGGCGTACTCGAATCGATCCCTTCCGAGTAGTCGAGGATACGGTATGCGGGAACGCCTCGTTCAAGCTGTAGCTGCAGTGCCCGCCGCTTGAAAATCAATCCGGATTCCCCATCGCCACCGGTGCGAAAGCTCTTGGCGCGCATCGAAAGGCGGTAGGTATCTGCGTCAAGAATCCTTTCCTCAATCGTCCAGTTGGGCGCGAGAGGATCGTAGATGGCATAGGCCGCAACCGCAGCGGCAACGGCCAGTCCCAGATAAGCAGCATGGCCCGCATATTCCTTGACCGAATAACCCACCGCTCCGGCAATTACGGCGGCTCGGAGTGGCGCCACGCTCGGCATCGGATTCTGCGACTCCTTGAAGGAATAGTCAGAAACATGGCTGCTGTCCGGACGTGGTCGCAAGTACCAATCCACGTTTCCACAGCCACTCAGCAGAATGACCAGCAAGAAACCTGCAGGCGAACGCATGGCCCTGTCCTTGTGGCTCAGAGATATCAGAGATATTTGAAAAGGCTCAGACCGCTGATCTGTACAAAAGACTTCTGCGCAGCTTCCAGGTTGACCTGCTGCATCGTGAAGTCGGTGATCGCCTTCGCATAATCCAGGTCCTGAAGGTCCGACAAGGTCTGCGCATACTGAATATCCAGCGCTTCGGAGTTGCTGCTCAGGCCGTCCAGTTCCTGCAGGTACCCACCCACGGTCGTATGCACGCGGCTGACATTGACAAGCACCTGATCGAGATTGGTCAGGTGCCCCTGCAACTGGCCGGAGAATTCCGTTCTTGTCGTGCCCGAAGCCAGCAGTGGCGAACTCAGCAGACCGATCAGCTCCTGCATGGTCTGAAAAACACTCTTGTTGGCACTCGGCTTGATCGTGAAGGTATCACCGGCAGCAGGCAAACCATTGATCACCACTTGTGCGCCGAAGTCAACGTCCGGGATGGTGGTGACCAGCGGAATGGCTTGTCCCGAAACAAAGGGCAACACCGGGCTGACGGCCGTGGCCGGCAGGGGCGTACCTGACGAGTCTGGTGTCGAAGCATCGAACAACTGGTAACTACTGACGCCTGCAACCGATGAAAACTGCACCTGTAGCGAGAAATTTCCCGTCCCTTGCCAGGGGAAACCGGAATTCAAGGCGCTTTGCCATTTCTCGAGATCGAGCACCGAACCCGGCTGAATAATCCCTGAACCCTGGTTGGGAAAACCGCCGCTACCCGTGGCTGCCGTCGCAAAGGTGCCATTGCCTTCCCGGATATTCATGAACAAATCGCTGCCGGCCACATTGCTCGGCATCTGTTGAGTTGAGGTCACCTGCAGCAAACGCTGGCCATCATCCCCTGCGTAAGTGACCGAGGAGGTCGCACTGCCGGCAAACGGAATCGTTGCTCCCTGGTAACCTGAAAACAGGTAGTCACCTTCGGCACTCTGACTATTGGCAATCCCGAGCAGGCCGTCAAAGCTTGACGCCAGATCAATGGCGAGGGCCTGGCGATCGCTGTCGGACAGCACCGTATTGCCCGCCTGAATGACCCGTTCACGAACGTTCTGCAGCAGATTGGTCAAGGCGGCGAGCTGGTTGTCGACCAGGCCAAGTCGCGCGGTCGCGTCACTCTGATTATGTGCGTATTGGACGCCGACGTCCTTGGACTGCGAAACAGTGAGCACTCTGGCAGCGGCGACGGGATCATCCGCCGAAGTCAACATGCGGCGCCCGCTGGACATTTGATTCTGCAGCCTGAGGAGCTGATTCTGGCTACGCTCGATGCCGCGCAAACCAGAACCGTAGGCTTGACTGGTACTGATACGCATGTGACGCTCCTTAGGCCGACATTTGCAGAATCAAGTCGAACAGACTGGAACTGACTTGCAAAGCCTTGGCGGCGGCCTGATAGGCCTGTTGATAAAGAATGAGATTGGCCGCTTCCTCGTCGAGATTGACCCCCGAGAGGGATTCGCGGTTGTCTTGGGCCTGGATCAGCAGGGCCTGCTGCGCCGCACTACTGACCTGTATCTGATTTGCCTTGCTACCGGTCTGGCTGACCAATTGCGCATAGGCTTCCTGGAAGGAGGAGGATTTCCCGGCCATCGTATGCTGCGTCTGGAGCTGCGCCAAAGCCAGCGCGTTACGCCCATCGGTGAGCGCACCGGAATTCCTGGCAATTGAAAAGGTGTCGCCATTGTTGGGTACGCCAGTGATGGTAAAACTGAAGCCGGGTGTACTCGTCAGCGGGTCGAGAAGAGTAATCGTCGCCCCGCTCGTGTAAGGAACGACATCCGTAGTCGCAGCAATCACCACCGGAGCGTCGCCATTGATCGACACCTGCGCACCCACCGGAAAGTTTTGCAGATTGCCGCCCTGGTACTCCAGCGACATCGGCATCCCTGCCACAGCCGCCACATAGCCTGTTCCGACACTGCCTGCCGACACCTTGGCCAATCCGGTATTGGTCGCCCCTGTCGAAGTGCGGATTGGCCCGGCCGCCGTAATCAGGCGGGCGTCCGCCACAATCGCCGGATTGACCGAGAGTTTACGGGCAGCGTCGCGGGTTGGCTGAATCAGATAACTTGAACCGTCCAACAGGGTCGGAGAAGGATCCAGCGTAAATCCCTGCGGATCGCTTGCCAGATTCGTGTTGATTTCCCCGAGATCAGCCCCGCTCCATTGTTTATTGTCGGCAAGACGCGTCAGCGTCACACCACTCGCGTCTGCGCTCAGGCGGTAATCGCTGCTTACGAGATCGGTATAGAAGTTTTCGTTGAACGGGGGTGGGCTGACAAAAGCAGCGCTAACAGTCGGGCTGCCAGGCGGATTGTTGGTGTTTGCAATGACCTTCGGCGACGTCACCGAGAACAGATCCGGAGTAAAGCTGGTGGGTGCAGAAGAGAGCTGCGACTGACCGAGCAGGTCCTGCCCAAGAGCACTCTGCGCGTTGAAGGTGAGCGCTAGCGAGATCGCGTTGCGGCCCAGTTCATTGCTCGCCTGATCCAGCGATTCGCTCCGGAAAGTCAGCAAACCGCCGAGAGTGCCGCCGTTGAGCAGCGACTCCGGAATCTCGTGGACACCAGTCACGCCCTCCTGGCCAACCACCCGCCGGGAAGGATCGCTCGGTGATGACATGGTCGCGAGATCCATCGTGATCGAGCCGGCGACCAGTTGCTGGCCGCTCCCGATGAAAACATTGTAACTGCCATCGCTATTGGTCGTGATCTTTGCCTTGATCATCTTGTTCAGCTCAAGAACCAGCTGGTCGCGGGTATCCAGCAGATCGTTGGCGGGTTGGCCGGTAGCGACCTGGGCAACGGGGATTTGCTGGTTCAGCAATGCGATCTGTTTGATGTTGGCATTGATGCTGGTGACAGTCGCCTCGATTTGACCATTGACTCCGTCGTACATCTGGGCGAGCTGGTCACCCATCGACTGGTATCGAGTGCTCAAGGTCTGTGCCGCAGAGACCATGATTTGACGGCTCGCCAACTGTGAAGGATTGGCCGCAACCTCCTGAACACTCGTGAAGAAACCCTGTAACGCTGGCGACAAGCCAGTGGCCGGATCGGCGAGCAGGTCGTTGATCTGGCTGATTTGAGCGGCATAGCTGTCGAGTTGACTCATGCTGCTCTGCGAACGATTGACCTGGTCGGTCAGAAAGCGGCTATACATGCGTTCGACGGTCACCACATGGGTACCCTGCCCGAAAAAGCCGCTACCCGTCTGCTGCGCAAAATTGCTCGCCTGGATCGTCCGTTGCCGCGAAAAGCCCGGGGTATTGGCGTTGGCGATATTATGTTCGGTAGTCTGCAGACCGAACTGAGCGGCCTGCAGACCGCTGAGAGCGGTACCAATGATTCCTGAGCCCATGGCATGAGTTCCTCTATGACTATTCTGTAGACGGCACCTGCAGCGATAAATTTAGTCCCGGCGAGCGGAATTGCTCAGGCCATTAGAAAGTGTTGATTAATTGATTAATTCACGGCCCCGTTGCGATTGCGGCGCGGATCTTCTCTTTATAACCCAACATTGGCTTAACGTAAAACCGAAAATTTGGCCGCGCGAAGTATAGGCAGCAATGGAGGTCACAGTCTTGAATCCGGCCCCGGATCGTGCGTTGCTTGGGTACTGGATTTTTCGGTGATTTTTTCGTCACTACGCGGCGGTTTTCGCGGCAGCCTGCTGGCAAAGCCCGGTCGCCAAGTCATGCGCCGCAAGCAGCAATACCAGGCGATGGACGATCCAGTCCGGTGCATGACTGTCGCCCGCGCACTGGTGCAGGCGAAACTTCGCGGTCACGGCCGGCTGCTGCGGCAGTGGCGCGTCCCTGGACGGCACGAGATCGCCGACGGGCTGCTGGCCAGCCACCATTGCCTGGATCTGAATACCCTGCGTGGCCATGAGGATGCCGCGGCGCGGGCGTTCTTCGACGGTTTGCGTCAGCATCTGGAAGGCAGCCTCTTCGTTTTCGAGCAGCGCCGTCAGCATCCGCCGCCCGATCCGGTCAATTCCGTGCTCTCGCTGGTTTATACCCTGCTGCTCAACGAGGTCGAGGTGGGGGCTACCGCAGCCGGCCTCGACGTCTCAGGAGGGTTCTACCACTCCGCCGAGGATGGCCGGCCGACACTGCTGATGGACCTCGTCGAACCACTGCGGCCGCTCGCCGACCGCTTCAGCGCCAGACTACTGAAGTCGGAACTCGCTCCCGACGACTTTCAGACCGAGGGCGATCGCTGCCTGCTGCACGATGGGCGGCGAGGACTTGTTTACCGAGCCTGGGAGCGCTTGCTTGCGGGAAGCATTGGCTGGCGGGGCGAGAGTCTGTCGTGGCGCAGGCTCATTCACCTGCAGGCGCGAGAACTGGCGCACTGGCTGGGTGGCACGACCGCTGCTCCGCGTTTCTGGCATCTCGACGACGCCTGATGCGCGCGGGGGCATGGTAGGCTGACGCCGTCGCTGTGCTCCTTGACAATTCGACAGGTTTCTTCGACGTTCACCCCGCTGCAAGGTATTGACCGAGTCAAGGAACCTGCACCCGCGAAGTCATGGTCAAAAACGACCCCGCGTGATACTGTAGATACGCGGCTATACTTCGTGGAGAAACCATGCATGAAAGTACATCTGGCTAAATGGGGCAACAGCCTGGCGGTACGCATCCCTGGCGAGTGTGCCCGCCAGGCGCATGTCAAGGCGGGTGACGCTCTGGAAATCGAAGTCACGTCAACAGGCGATCTGCGCTTGCGACCCATGGCGACGGAGTCCTTCGATAAAACGGCGTTTCTGAAACAGGCGCAGGCACTGCGCGCCAACCTGCCCATGGGCGAACCGGTTGTCGAGGCGATGCGGCAAGCCGATCGTTTTTGATGATCTACACCGACACCAGTGTCTGGGTGGCTTTGTTGACACCGGAGACAGGAACGGCCCGGGTGGAACAGTGGTTCGAAGATCTGTCCGAGACGCTGGTCAGCGCCGACTGGACACTGACCGAGTTCCACAGCGCCATTGCCCTCAAGACCCGCATCGGCCAACTGCTCAGCCGGCAGGCCAAGGAAGTGCTCGTTCTCTTCGAGCAACTCAGCGCCGGCGGACTGACCTTGACGCCCGTCTCGCGGGTCGCTTACCGCGCGGCGGCGGCTCTGGTGGATGATTTTGAGCAGGGGCTTCGGGGCGCCGATGCCTTGCACATCGCCGTCGCCCAGGAGTTGGGAGTTCAGCGTTTCGCTACCCTGGATCACAAGCAGGGCGTCAATGCACAACGCCTGGGCCTCACCCTGGAATTCGGCTGAGTCCATGGCCTTCGACCAAACCACAAGAAATCGCCTGCAGCGCTTCGTCAACGAGGTGCGCAAGGAACCTGGCAAAGGGCCGAAGACCACCTGTGCGTCGCCCTGAGAGATTATGGCCGGGCGGCGAAGGCGACCTACCAGGGCCGCCTGTTTGCCCAGGATGCGCTGGAAGGCTTGCGCCTGATCGATCTCACTCGCAAAGCCTTCCGATTTGGTGGCGATGAATCCGCCGTTCGGCGCGCTCGGCACCGGCGTCATGGCCGACCTGGGGCACGGGGTGATATGACGCGATAGGCGAAGCCGCGGCGCATGTTCTCCGGAAATCGATGTAGAGGAAACCCGTATGCGGCAAAGCACTTCAAATTCAGACTACCAGCGAGCCAGGCGTCTGGCACTGGCAGCGCGCAAGGCCCATATCGAGTCTGGCGGCAAGTTGCTGAGCGCCGAGGAGATCAGTGCAGAGGTTAGCCGAAGTGGCGCTGGAGTCGTTCGATGCCGTGCCGGGGAAGCCGTTTGCTTATACTTCACGCGGCACAGTTTTCGGTTTTTGAAACCACTGCGGCCGCTCACCGACCGCTTCAGTGCCAGACTACTGAAGTCGGAACTCGCTCCCGACGACTTTCAGACCGAGGGCGATCGCTGCCTGCTGCACGATGGGCGGCGGAGAGTGGTTTACCGAGCCTGGGAGCGCTTGCTTGCGGGAAGCATTGGCTGGCGGAGCGAGAGTCTGTCGTGGCGCAGGCTCCATTCACCTGCAGGCGCGAGAACTGGGCACTGGCTGGGCGGCACGACCGCTGCTCCGCGTTTCTGGCATCTCGACGACGCCTGATGCGCGCGGGAACGTGGTAGACTGACGCCGTCGCCTCGCTCCTTGACCATTCGACAGGTTTCTTCGACGTTCACCCCGCTGCAAGGGATTGAAAGAGTACAGGAAGAATTTTCCGAGGGATGATGGAAGCATTATTGGCCCGGTTCTTGACCCCGTTCACCTTTTCCGCCCCGGAAAGGCAGGCAGGGCAAGGGTTCCGGAAGGCACTGTCCGTCAGACCTGCCCGTTGATAGGGCTTTGTGACCTTGATTGCCGGAAGCCGTCGCCAGCGCGAGCCGAGGTCCGTCAGACCTGCCCGTTGATAGGGCTTTGTGACATCAAGGGCGGTGGTTGATAACCGAATCCACACCGAGTCCGTCAGACCTGCCCGTTGATAGGGCTTTGTGACCTAATTCCGGGCTGGTGTCGGCGACCGACAACGCAGGTCCGTCAGACCTGCCCGTTGATAGGGCTTTGTGACTACAAGTGCTGCTGCAAGGGCAAGGGCAGGCTTGCGTCCGTCAGACCTGCCCGTTGATAGGGCTTTGTGACAACAACAGCGGAGCTTGGGACAAGTGCGGGCACCTGGGTCCGTCAGACCTGCCCGTTGATAGGGCTTTGTGACTTCTTTGTTGGGGTTGGGGTGCGTTGCAACGCACCGTCCGTCAGACCTGCCCGTTGATAGGGCTTTGTGACGTGCAAGGCGTCGACGATCGGGTGCGCCGCCGTTTCCGGGTCCGTCAGACCTGCCCGTTGATAGGGCTTTGTGACCGGAGTCCCCCTACTTGTCTGAAATGTTGACGGGTGGTCCGTCAGACCTGCCCGTTGATAGGGCTTTGTGACAGCGGGACACTAGTACAGGATGACCTCCACCCTCTGTCCGTCAGACCTGCCCGTTGATAGGGCTTTGTGACGCGGCGGCGGTCCAGGTGAAGGTCGTTCCCTCGTCGGGTCCGTCAGACCTGCCCGTTGATAGGGCTTTGTGACGAGTGTGAGGGTTTAGGACAAGCCTGCGTACATGCGGTCCGTCAGACCTGCCCGTTGATAGGGCTTTGTGACTTCTCTGGGCGCAGCGACGAAGTGCGGGACAAGACAGTCCGTCAGACCTGCCCGTTGATAGGGCTTTGTGACTTGATAGGGAGGGCGAGCATCGCCACTACTCCGCATAGTCCGTCAGACCTGCCCGTTGATAGGGCTTTGTGACTTTACGTCGGCCGGACCTGTTGCCGGATCGTTCAGCCGTCCGTCAGACCTGCCCGTTGATAGGGCTTTGTGACCTCATCCTTTCCAGGGTTTTGCTGCCGATTCCCGGCGTCCGTCAGACCTGCCCGTTGATAGGGCTTTGTGACTCACATCGGACGGGCGAAGTCTGTCTTCCTTCGTCCGTCCGTCAGACCTGCCCGTTGATAGGGCTTTGTGACCACCTCCCGGCGCATCTTGAGCAGCAGGAACGCGCGTCCGTCAGACCTGCCCGTTGATAGGGCTTTGTGACCCGAGAGTGATTACGTTGGTGTGGTGGCGTGTCTGCGTCCGTCAGATCTGCCCGTTGATAGGGCTTTGTGACCCCCCGAGACCATGTCCCATCAGGCCTGCTCACTGATAGACCTCTGTGACGCGGTCGCGGCTAGACCTGGCACGACGAAGTTTTTCATCCGTCAAATCTCCCCGCTAATAGCGAGGGCGACTTTCCAGCAGCCGAAGCCTGCATCCCGGCACAGGCTTTTTTTATTTTTGTCTGCCGCTGCCCGTTGCATGGGTCATGAACATACGTGGCGCATAATCGCGGCAATGACAACCAATAACGAGTTTTCCGGCCTGGAGGTGTTCGGCCTGTGCCTGCATTTCGCGGCGCTCAGTCGCAGCAGGGGTTTTAGCGGTGCGGCCTGGCGCGGCTTGATGGGACAGGCACTGTTTCGGAGCGTCTGTTCGTTCCCGGTTCCGGCCTGTGCTACCTGCCCCGCCCTTGGCGCCTGCGCTTACCCGACCCTATTCAAGCCGGTGCACGATGCGGCCTTGCCGCCGTTCTGGCTGCACGGCTGGCAACACCGTCGTGAGACCTGGACCGTAGGCATCCGCTGGCTTGGTGCCCGGAATGTCTTTGCGGTTGGCGAATGGCTGACTGCACTGGGCGATCGGGGCGCGGGCATGGCGTTCAGTGGTTCACCTGTACGTATTGAACTCGCCAGCACGCCGGCGACGAATGGAGCAAGCTGGCGTCCTGGCGTGGGCTGGCTGACGATGCCTGCGGCAATGACGCTGACCGACGACCTGCCGCCTCGGCAAACCTGCCGAGTGCGCTTCGTTTCGCCGCTGGTCAGCAAGCACGTCGGCGACCCGCTATTTGGCGCCCTGCACACTCGCCTGCAGCGCCTCGTGCAGCAGCACGGTGACGGCAGCGACTTGCCGCGGCCCGCGCTGCCCTGGCGCTGCCGGGTGCTGGCGCGGAAGACGATCCGCGTTCCCCTTGCACGGCGCGTGCTGGCCGGAACGCAATGGGATCTGGAACTGAGCGAAATCGACGCGGACGCCTGGCGGATGCTGTGCGCCGGCAGCGAACTGCACGCCGGTGGGCAGACCGGCATCGGTTGCGGGCAATATGAAATTCTGCCGGCGGTTGAGGCCTGAATGCGTCGCCGACAAAAGACATCATGGAAATCATCTGGGAGGGCAACAGGAAATGAATGCACCGGAGATGCTCGCCCGCCTGCGCACGCCGCAGGCGGACGGACTGGTCCTGCGGCTGAAGACGCTGACGCCGCTCTATACTGGCGGGATTGGTCAGCTTGGTGACCAGGTTCATCCATCCAACCTGCTCGGCGGCATCCGGCACTTCTCGTGTCTGGTGGCGCGGACGCTCGGGGACTCCGATTTCGAGGATGCCGTCTGGGGTAATCCCGGCCGTGGTGAGCAGAAAGCCAGAGCCAAGCAGGTGGCACTGCGCTGGGATACCTCGGCTTTGACGCGCGTCAGCCTGCCCGAAACGGTCAGGGTGCCCAGGGCCGGCGGCAGCGACTCGCGCTGGTACTTCAATTCCGCCTTTGAAGGCGAAGTCGGCCTGCAGCTTGCACGGCGAGGAATCTCGGATACGCACTGGCAGATCCTGAACCTGGCGCTGTCCATCCAGTTCCGCCACGCCACCTTCGGCGCCAAGGATCAGTTCGGGCTCGGCGTCTTGGCTGTTGCGGACGGCGCCCGCCCCTTTGCCGTGCCGCTGAACGTCGGCTGCGAACTTGGCAAACCCGTGCCGGCGACGGCCGGTCGGCTCAACCTGTTGCGCCATGCCTTCGGCCGGCTGCGCTTTCGCGTCGCGCCCGGACAGCAGCCCAGCTTCAACCGATCGGCCGCGCTGCAGCTTGCGCTGGCGACACGCGCCACCCTGCGCAACGCGCTGCGCGCAAGACCGGACGCGCCGGATGCCGAAAAGGCCCGTCTGACGGCGCTCCGCCACCAGATGCTGGGCAAGCTCAATCAGTCGGGCAGCGCGGTCAATGTCTCGGCAGCCTACGCCATCGCCGAGGGCATCGAATTGCGGCTTACGGTGGCACTCAAGCCGGAAGACGCTGCCGAGCGCAGCGAAGTGATGAACGCTTTCGCCAACGCCGCCGGCAGCATCGACGGCATGATCGATCGCCTTGGCTATCGCGTCGACGGCAGGATCGCCTGGGAATTCGGCGGCAAGCACGCCAAGGCGCGTGCCGCCTGGCTCAACCAGCTCGCAGGAGTGTGACTCATGAACTTTGAACTGCTCGCGGAAGAACGCGTCGCCATCGAATCGGGGGGAATCGCCGCCGCCCAATGGACCTGGCAGGCGCATGCCGCGTACCTGCGCCGAGGGGTCGTCAGGCCCGAGGATCTGACCGGGCGGCGCAGCGATTTCCTGATTCGCCACGCCATGGAACTGCAGGGAGTCGAACTGAAGGAGGTTCTCGACGACCCGAAGAAGGCGCGCGGCGGCGCCCGCTCGCTGCCCTGCGCGACGCGCGAGATCGACCGCGCCGGCCTGTGTTCGGCACCCGTCAACATCGCGGTGCTGCCGGCCTTTTCCGCGGCGCTGACGCTGCGCTTTCGTCTGCTGACGCCCCTCCTGACGCGCGACGACGATTCCTTCTATCTCTTCGACAACCCGGTGCGCAAGGACCATGTCTTTGGCGTTCCCTTCCTTGCCGCCGCCTCGGTGAAGGGCCTCGCGGCGGATGCCTTCCAGCGCGGCTTCCCGCACGGCTCGGCGTGGACTGAACTGGGTCGCGACGACCAGACGCGGACGATGCGCTACCGCCAGGACACGGCCGCGGCAACGCGCCTGTTCGGCGTCGCCAGCGACGATTCCGAAAAGCTCGCCAGCGCGGCCGGCCGGCTGCACTTCTCGCCGGTATGGTTCTCGCACGTGCAGTACCTGGTGATGAACCCAAGCAAGACCGACAAGAACGGCAAGCCCGACGGCAGCGGCATCGGCACCCAGCCGATCCAGTTCGAGGCCGTCGCCCCGGTGACCGAGAAGGGCAAGCCGGTGCAGGCCGAGATCAGCTTTTTCTACTTCAACCCCGCCGGGGCGAATGATTCGGACGAGGCCACGGCGCGCGCCGACCTCGCCTGCCTGGTCGGCGCGCTGGCCGCATGGTGGCCGGCGCTGGGCCTGGGCGCCAAGCGCCTCGCCGGCTACGGGGCGATCGCGCCGCTGTCCGCCGTCTGTCGTGCCACGGGCTACGCGGACATGCAACAGCCGCTCGAGTTTTCGGGCGCGGCAAGCTGGCGGCAACTCGCCGAGCGCATCGCGAAAGGCAGGGCATGAAAAACGCATTTGACGAGCGCACCCGCCGCCTGATCCTGGCTGCCGAGATCGCCGGCTACCTGCACGACCTGGGCAAGCTGCATCCCGATTTTGCCGGCGAGATGCTGGGCGACGGCAAGAACCTGGGTGACGAGACCAGGGATTCCTGCGGCATCCAGGTCGCGCACGGAGCCATTCTCGAAGCGGGCCGTGCCTATCCACGCACCGCCGAGATGGCGAAAAAACCCGATCTGGCGGGCGTGCTGGCCGGGCTGCTGGCCGACCTGGCCTGGGCCGAGGCACTGGCGATCCCTGCGAGCTGGCTCAGGCCCGGCGCGGTGCAGGCATCCGGCTTGGGGGCGGCACTGCGCCAGCATCACGCCGGAAACGAGTTTCCTGCCGAGCAATTGTCGTTTCTTGGTGATCTGTATTCCTTCGGCGCCGACATTCGCGATTCCGCGCTCGACAAGGCTTCCGGTGTGGCCGAGGGTGGCAGGCAAGCCACGGCGCACGCTGAAATCGCCGATGCCTTCGGGCAAATGCGCGCCCCGTATTCGACCGAACGGCTTGCCGCTGTCTGGGACGACGCCATCGCCGTCATCAAGGCGCACGTCTTCTCGCCGGCTGCCACGCAGGACATCGCCGTTACCCGCCGCCGGCTGCTCGCAGAGCTGCAGCCGATTTTCTCGAGGGCGCTGGGCGAAACCCGTCGCCCGACCAACGACGTCACGCTCTGGCACCACGCGCACTCGTCGGCCAGTTTCTTCAAGGCGGCCGTCGCTGAAGGAGCGCTGCGCGCCGAAGTGAACTTCAAGCCACTGCAGACCGACAAGGGTGCCTTCGACCTGGCGCAGCTTGGCCGCGTGCGCTTCCGTCTGCTCGGTGTGCGCTGGGATTGGCAGGCGCTCACCCGCGGCATGCTCACGACGACGGCGCTGGTCAGCCTCTCTCATTTGCGCCGTGAAGTCGTGGATGATCTGCGCGAGCTTTTCGAGGAGAGATCCCCGGTCGGCAATCTCATCTACGAGGACGACGACGGCGTGCTGGTCCTCGCGCCCGGCTTTCAGGAAGACGAAGCCGCCAGGTCCGACGCTTTGTTCGCCCGGCACCTCCTCGACCCGCTGCAGGAGGCGATTGCCGAATGTATCGAACCTCTCGGCGTCGGCACGCCGTTTCGCCTGTGCTGGAGCGCGCCCGCGCTTTACCTCACCGACTACGCCGAAGCGCTGGGACTGCATGCCGATAGTTGCTGCCAGCGCCACCTGCAGGCCGGCGAGGAAAAATTGCGCGTGCTTTGGGAGTCGGCCAACGCGGAGCAGGGCAAGCTGATACAGATTTGCCCGCAATGCGGCCTGCGCCCGGCCGAAACGCGTGAATACGCGCTGACCGAAAGCCGCAGCCGCGCGCAGCCCCTGTGCGACGACTGCACTGCTCTCGCCGACCGCGATGCCAAGCGCTCCCGGGTGCGCCACCTGGCCGCCGACTTCGGTTTCCGCAGCCGCATCAGCACGATGGAAGAACTGGCCGACGAGGGCGACAGCAGTCGCATGGCGCTGCTCTCGGTGCAGGTGGATGCCGGCGCCATCGCATCCGGCACGTCATTGATCACCCAACTGGCGCGACCGGTCGCGTCGGTGCGATCAGCTTTGACAGCCGAAGACGAGAAACAAAAGGGAAACAACAAGAACCACAAGAGCGCAGACATCTCCTGGCTTATCGACAGCAACGCGCTGGGTAACTGGTTCGAAAAGCGTCTCGATGATCTGCACGCCGGCAAACTGCCCAGCAAGGATGACGCCAATCTCGCCCGCAGCCTGCTCGGTGAGACATTCTGGCTGACGAAGAAGGACGGCCGCAGCGCCGCGCCCGACGCGGTACACAAGGCGCTCGAGGTCGCAGAAGACTTCTTGCTGCGCGAGTCGGCCGCGTTGCCCGAGGCATGGCGACTTGCTCGCCACGACGGCGATCGCCTGGCGCTGTTCGCGATGCGCAAGCATGCCTCACCCGCCCGCCTGCAGCGCCTGTGGGATGACCTGCGCGCCCTGTGGCAAGAGCTGGCGAACGAAGTGGCCGGCACGCTCGACGATCGCCTGCTGCCTCTGACGCTCGACGCGCGTGGCCTGCGCTTCATCGTTTCTGCTGCCGATGCCGATGCCACGGTGGCCATCATCGGCCGGCTGCTGGCGCAGCGACTGTCGAAAGTACGCGGCGGTCTGTCGGCGCATGTATCGTGCGCCGTGATGCGCGCGAAATTCCCGCTCTACATCGCCCTCGACGTGCTCGGGCGGCTCGACGCGCGCGTGCCGCAGGTGCCGCACCAGACCTGGCGCGTCGAATCGGCGCGCACGGCGGCGGATGGCCGCACCGTCGACCTGATTTGGGCGACGCCGCAGGGGCTGGTTGCCTGGCAGGTCGACACGGCCACTGACGACCCCGGCCAGAGCGACATGTGGCACCCGCATGTCATCGCGGTCACGCGCGCCGGCAAGCCGGTCAGTGGCCCGCAACGACTCACACATGTCCTCGACCTGCTGCCCGGCGACGAGGTGCTCATTCCACCGATGACCTTTGATTTCATGGTCCTCGAAGGCTCGGCGCGCCGCCACCAGCTCGCCTATCGACGTGACGGCGAGGAGGTGCGCCGCCCGCATTGGGTGATGGACGATGCCGGCCGCTCGCCGCTGCTGCTCGAAGGCTTCGCGGAGTTCTCGCGGCTGGTCGCGGACAGCGGCTGGGATACCTCGAAGATCAAGGGGCTGCAGGGCGAGATGGTCGAGACCTACGAGAAATGGGTACGCGACGTTCCCGCCGCGCTGCGCCCGGCCGGCCGTGACGCCTGGCATGCCCATCTGCGCAACATCTTGCTGCGCTACGTGACCGGCGACGATGCCCCGGCGCGGCGCGAGCGACTCTTCAACGCCATCATCGACGGCCGTTTCTTCGACGCCGTTGAATGGAGCACTTTCGTTTCCAGAACCCACCGATCACTCAGCGAGGAAAACGCATGAAGTCGCATCCGCTCTACCTCTACGCACTCGACCCGACCCACATCGGTGCCGGCGGCTACCGCATGGGCCGCGTCGACCTGACCATCCTACGCGATGCCGGCAGCAACCTGCCCAAGGTGCCCGGTTCGTCGATCAACGGCGCGACGCGCTCGGCGGCAATCTATTCCTTGCCCGAAGACGAGCGGCAGCGGGCGATGGCCTACGCCCGCGCCACCATCGACGAGAAGAACAAGAAGCACCCGCACAAGGGCAGCCAGGACCCGATCGCCAGCATCTTCGGCTACGCCGAGGGCGATACGGAAGGTGAATCGCGCATCGGCGTGGTCTCTTTCCGCGATGCCGAAATCCTTGCCTTCCCGGTGCCGACGATGCTCGGACCACGCTGGGTGACTACCGCGCATCTGCTCGAAAGCGCGGGCTGCACGAAGGTGCCGCGTCCGGCGAGCGAGGATCAGGTGATCGTCCAGGCCGGCGCCGCTGCACCCAAACGGCTGAACCTGGGCTGGCTGCTACTGTCGGCTGTCGCGAAGGAGATCCCGTTCCCTGAACCAGCGAAGGGTCTGCCGGTGTTCGACCACCTGAAGGAGCGACTGGTCGTGGTGCATGACAACATCTTCCCAGCGATCGTCAACGCCAACCTCGAGACGCGCACCTCGGTCTCGATCGACTTCGAGACCGGCGCAGCCGCCGAAGGCGCCTTGTTCACTTACGAAGCGACGCCGCGCGGCACGCTGTTCCGCGGCCAGGTGGATGTGGACGACGGCCGCTTCCGCGAGCTTGTGCCAGCGGCGATGCCACTGCTGGAAAAAGCGCTTGCCCTGGCCTGCACTCTCGGGCTGGGTGGCATGACCACGCGCGGTTTTGGTCGCATGCAGTTCGCCCTGGTGAAGTGAGGAGGACACCATGCTGAACCTTGAACCCCTCGCCGCGCTCGCCGCCAACGAGATGGCTGGACATGATTCAATGTGCGCCAACGATGCTGAAAACATCATCACCAAGTCGCTTGCCGTTCTTGCCGAGCAGGGTCTGTATGCCTTCGGTCTCTTCCTCGCCACGCGCAAACGCGAGCAGGACCGGATACCGGCCCAGCGCATCGACCAGGAGGCGCGCAGGCTCCTGCAGGCTACCGGGCTCGCCAGCGTCGAGCAGACGCGCGCGCCCGACATGCCGAGCTTCTACCGCAGCCTCACCGCGACCCAGCCTGACGAATCGGCTGTCGAGGCGCTGCGCCGCATCCTGCTCGCCAAGCAGTTGCTCGAGACGACGCTCACCTACGGTCGCTATGCCGCCAAGGCACTGAAGAACGAGAGCTGAGACGATGAGCACCTTCGCTTTCTTCTCTCTCAAATTGCTCTCGCCGCTGCATCTGGGTAGCCGACGCGCGGGTGTAGTGGCCCAGACTCACCGGCATGCGCCGGGGCATCTGTTCGTGCATGCCCTGGCGGCGGCGGTCGGCGCCGCGCGTGGCGGTTTGCCGGAGCATTTTGCCGAGGCGCTGGCGGAAATCATGCGCCGCTTCCGTTTCGGAGCGGCGTTCTTCATCGACGGCGAAAGCCGGCTCGACGATACCGAGGTTGAGCGCCGACTGCTGAGCAGCAGCCACCATGTCACGCTCGATGGCGCGACGCGCTCGGCGGTCGAATCGGCGCTTTTCGAGGTGGAGCAACTGGCTGTGCCGGCCGGCAGCGGTATTCGCCTGTGCGGCGGCGTGTGGTTCGACGACGAGCGACTCGACGCGCACCGGCTGCGCGAGTGGCTGTCGATCATCCGGCTGGGTGGCGAGATCAAGACGGGCTGCGGCCGCGTGGAATGCGACGGATGGCAGGCCGATGCGTCAGCCTATCCGGGGATTGGTGCTGCGGTCGACGCGGCTGGTTTACGCCTGGCGGCGGGTGAAGTGTTGCCCGGCGCGGCGATCGACGGGGTCGGCGGCGTCCCGCTGCAGCCCTGGCTCGGTCGTCGGCATGATCCGAAGCTCGGTTTCGGTCGCTGCCTGTCGCAGGCGGTACTGGTGCGGATGCATGGCCGCAGCGAGCGCGATGCCCGCTTCCTGCCTTGCGGCAGTGGTGCGGCGACGGGCTGCTGGGAGACCGTGGTTTGAGCGGCGTGTACTGTGCCGGCCCGGCGTTGTGAGTGTGGGCCGCCCTCTTTCAAACGAAAACGTCAACCGGGATTTTCTCCATGGCCTCCGTCAACAAAATTTTCCTCGTCGGCAACCTCGGCACCGATCCAGAGACTCGTCAGATGCCGAACGGCGATGCCGTGGCAAACCTCCGCGTGGCCGAATCGGAATGCGGGTAGCCGCAGCTTTGTCGTTCTTTGAAAATTGCCGCGTGTGCCCCGTTGTCCTGGCATCAAGACGATGTCAGGGGCGGCAGCGATGCAACGAATGGTGGTACTGGCGAATTCAAGGAAGTGTGGCGGTTACTGCCTGGCCGGCAAGGCGCTGGACCTCGATGGCCGCGTTGGGAATTGGGTGCGGCCGGTGACGCCGTCTGTCTCGGATGGGCTGCCGTGGCAGCGCACGCGGTGCAGCGACGGGCGGCAGGCCGCGGTCCTCGATGTGCTGAGCCTGGAGTGGGGTCGGCCGGCGCCGAGCCTTCACCAGCGCGAGAACTGTCTGATCGGTCCAGCGGCGCTCGAGCGCTGTGGGCGCGTGCGCTGGGATGACCTGTCGATCCTCGCCGACAAAGCCTCATCGGGTTTGTGGCTCGATGGCTACTCCAGCCACTGTGGCTTGAACGACCGCGTGCCGGCGGGCCAGCTATCCGGTCTGTCCGGTTCGCTGTGTCTGCTTGCCGTGAGCGAACTGGCGCTGTATGGAAAGCCGGGCCATGCGGGCCAGACGAAATATCGTGCCGACTTTCGCATCGGCCAGCGGCGCTACAATCTGGCCCTGACCGACGCGGTGGCAACCGCCTGGCTGGCGGGTATGCAGCGGCTGGAAGTGGCCGACGCCTACCTGTGCATCAGTCTGGCGGTGGCGTTTCGCGACGGCTTCGCCTACAAGCTGGCAACGGCGGTGATCACCAGGGAGCGAGCGGAGAGCATGCGATGACGGCCATTCAGACCATCGGACATTCAAATCATGACATCGACGCCTTCATCGCCCTCTTGCGACTTCGGGGTGTGACCGCGATCGCCGACGTGCGTTCTCAGCCGGTCAGCCGCCGCTTCCCGCAGTTCGACAAGAAGGCACTGCAGGCGAGCCTGGCGGCGGCAGGGATTCGTTATGTGTTTCTCGGGGAGGGGCTCGGCGCACGCCCGCACGACCCCGCTTGCTACGTCAAGGGCCGCGCCGACTTCGACCGCATCCGTGCCTCCGCCGCTTTTGCCGAGGCACTGGCGCGACTTCGCCGCGGCGCCGAGGAGTACCGGATCTGTCTGATGTGCGCCGAGCGCGACCCGGCCGACTGCCACCGCACCTGGCTGGTGGCGCAGACGCTGCATGAAACGGGGGCCGTGGTGACGCACATCCTGGCCGACGGCACCGTCGAGCCGCACGATGCGCTGCTGCGCCGCGTCGCCGGGGCAGACTCCGGTACGCCCAGCCTGTTCGGCGACGATGCCGAACTGCTGCTGGCTACCGCCCGCCGCGAGGCAGCGCGAGTCGCGTATAGCCCGGACAGGCCGCAAGGCGAGGAGGACGGCGAATGAAGGTTTTCACGATCGGCTTTACGCGAAAGACCGCCGAGCAGTTCTTCGGCCTGCTCGACCGCCCGGACCTCAAGCGCGTGCTCGATATCCGCCTGAACAACACCTCGCAACTCGCCGGCTTCACCCGGAGCGCCGACTTGCGCTTCTTTCTGCGTCGCGTTATCGGCAAGGACTACGTGCATCTGCCCCAACTGGCACCGACTGCTGATATGCTCAAGAAGTATCGCGACGGCAAGGGCGACTGGACTGCCTACGAGCGCGATTTTCTGGCGCTGATCAGCGAGCGTCGCGTCGAGGAAGCGGTGTCGGCGGAACTCCTCGACGGCGCGTGTCTGTTGTGCAGCGAGGCGACGCCGGAGAAGTGTCATCGGCGCTTGGTGGCGGAGTACCTGGCCCAGCGGCGACACGACCTGATCATTGAGCATCTGCTGTGAGTGCTGCCGCGCCCGGCCTCGAAAATGGGCCGTAGAATGCCTTCCTTTTCCGAATGCCCTCCATGACACCTTCCAACGGTAAACCACGCCATTCCGGCGCTGCTTCGAAGGTCAATCTCTGGCTCGCGATCGGCGACGAAACCGGGGATTTTGAAGATCCCCAGTCTCCGACTCTCCATGGCTCTGGCCTGATTCTCGCGTGTCCTGCCACTCTCGTCGCAGCACTCAACGAAAGCCTCGACGGCAAGACGATTCGCAGTCGAATGGACGCACCGGTCGAGGGACTCCGGAGCTGGTTGCTTGCCAAAGGTCCGGAGAAAGCTGAGGAACTCAAGAGGCACCACGTGCGCGAGGCGTGGCTTTACCTGCGTGAAAAGCGCGTCACGGGCGAATACCCGCTCGATGCCACGCCAGCGGATGAGGTTCTGAGGAACCTGCTGGCGGCGTTTCGCTGGTTGGCAGGACATCCGGGTATCGTCTCGCTAGGCATTCATGGAAGTGGAAGGGAAGTGATGAGCGATTTCGCTACGGGTGGCGATTCGATGGCGGTCCTCGGGACGCTCTACGGGCGGATGCTCGCGCTGATAAAGCCGTTTCTCGGCGCGTCGCCGCGAATTCGCATGCTCGCGGGTCGCCGTTCCGAAAAACCGGATTCCGACTCTATCCGGCGTGCCGGCCAGGATGTCCCGGCGCCTGCCTTCGGCAAGCGGCAGACGACCAGCAAGACCGGTGGCAATCGCGCTTTGCTGGACGCGATGGAGCGACAGTTCTGGCAAACCCTCGCCAGCATGGGGGATCAATGGCCGGTGCCTCCAGGCTCGGCCGCGCGCCAGACAGTCTTTGCCGGCTACATGAGCACGGACGCGTTGGTCACGGCGCTGGAGAGAGAAGACATACAGGCCGCCAATCTGATTCGCGGGGAAGAAAACCGACTGAACAGCTTGGCCGACCTGGCCTGCAGCTTGATGGCCGCAAGCTGCGATTCCCGGGCGCGAGATCTGCGCATCCGCTTTCCCGATCCGATCGGTCCCAATGTCCGCTTCTTTTCGGCAAGTGAGGTGATGGCATGAGCCGCTGGCGTTTTGCGCTGCGTCTCGACAGTGGCCTGGCTCTCTTCGCCGGACAAGCGGTGGCTCTCGCGTGGCAGGCCGATGGCCCTCGCCTGCAGATCGACGTGGCGCCGACTGCTGGCGGCAGTTCTCCGGACGAGGGCGTTTTCAGCACCTTGTCACAGGCGCTGCGGGCGCAGTCTTTCGCGGCTGCGGGCAAGGCGGGCGAGGTCGCGCCGCTGCCCATGCCGTGGCGTGTCTGGGTGAAGTCCACTGCGCTGCCGTCGACTTCGGATCTGCTCGCGGCCGAACTGGCGCTGGAACTCTGGTTGGTACCGTCGCGCGAGGTCAATGACCTCGATGCCGTCAGAGGGGCGCTGGCAGCCCGTCGAGCGACTCTGCATGAAGATGTTCGCGAGGCACTGGCCTATTGGCTGCTCGGCTCGACCCATCCACTTGGCGGGCGCCCGGATCTGGAGAAGTCGTGGCGCAGCGATACGCACGAGGTGCTGGTCAGGCGTTCGCCAGACTGGAGGAGCCGGCGGCGCCCACTCGAACCCTTGCTCGCCGCCGCACAGCGTCTGTTCAAGGAACTCACGCTCCGCCGCCGAATCCCCGTGACGCTTGCGAGCTATGAGGATCTGGCGGATTCGCTTGGCGCACAGACGCCGCCGTTGCCGATCGCTTTCCGCCAGGCCATCTGGTGGGAGGCGGGCTATCAACTCGCCGCACAGGGCCTTCATCGTGAGGCGGGTGCAGCAACTGATCGCTACCGCGAGGCCTGCTACGAGCTGCGGCAACGTCTGCCGGGGCTGGCCGAAGGGGAGATTCCCGGATTCGGTGTCAGCGTCGGGCGACGTGCCTATTACCAAGGAGACTTTCGCGCCGCGCTCGATGCGTACTGGAGGGAGTGGCAGTCCGGCTCCGAGCAGCACCGGTTGCGCCTGCGGCGCCTGATCGCTAACGTCTTCACTGACCTTGGCGCGCTCAGCGCCGCCCGCCGGCTGGCCACCGAGGCGTTTTCCGGTCAGGAGATCGACGGCGACCCGGAAGCCTACAAGACACTTGGCCGCTGCGGAGAAATCGCCCTTCGTGCGGGCGATCTGGAGTGCGCCGCCGATTTCTATCAGCGCTCGCACGCAGCTCAGGAAGAGTTATTCGGTACGACGGGCGTGAGTGGGCAGACCGCCGTCTATCGCGGACACGTGGCCCTGCTCGCGGGCCGCCTGGACGAGGCTACCGCCCGATATGCCGAGGCCCACGCGGCCGATGCGCGCAAGGACTCCCGCCTCAATGCGTATGCCCTGATGGGTGAGGCGGTGCTGGCGCTACAGCGTGATGATCGTGCCGCGGTCATCGCCTGCCTCAATCGACTTGAAGGCACCGATGAATCCTCGAACGATCGCGATGTCCTGCCACGCGCGGTAGTCGCGCTTGCCGCCGTCGCCGCCAGCGCGCCTCGCGACAAGGGTCTGGGCGCGATCGCTGATCTGCTCAAGAACAACTACATGGCGGAGACGCTGGCGCTGCTGCCGCTGGTCTATCCCCGCGTAGGCATGGCGAGCAAGGCGTTGAATCGCATCGCAGACACCTTGCAGCAATGGGACAAGGCGCTCGACGCCGTGCCCGAGTTGGTGGGCGAGCACGTGGATGGTGATCCGACACCGAGGACTTTGCTCGCGGTGATTGCGGAAGTGAGGAAGCGTGACAGCTGGCAAGCGCTGGCCCCCTGGCGCTCACGGATCTTTCCGGCTAGTCTCCTCGCCATCGCCAGTCCGCCAGCCTGATCCCGTTTCCTCTCTGCGTGCCATGCGGCGAGCCGTCCTCACAACGGCATCGTGCCGAGACGCGCCGCACTTCCAGGGTCGTCGGCGTTGATCTCCGCTACTGCCCTCGTTGCCGATTCCACCAGATCCGTTGCAAATGCTGTACCGACGCTTTCGTCCAGTTGGCCGAAGATGCCCTTGCGCCGTTGCTGGAAGCGATCAAGAAGCCGGCGGCGCTCATCGCCACGACCCGCAAAGCCCGACAGGCAGGCGGCCTCCAGGAGGTAACGGGCACGCTCCAGTGCGCACAGGGCGCGATCAAGACTCAGGGGCGGAGCGGCTCCTTGAAGACATGAATAGGCAATGGCATAGGCCCATGGCCCGGGGTCGTCGTCAGTGAGCCTTGCTTCGGCATGCGACAGCCAGCATTTCGCGAGCGTCAATTGCGCCGAATCGTGGCTGACCCAGGCGTGTGCCGCGAGTGCACGCAGCAGATAGGCGACGGTTTCGTTGCCGTTACCCAGCGTTTCACTGCTTGATCCCGCCAGTCGCTGCGCGACTTCGTCCGCAAACGCGGTGGCGGTGTCCGCGCGCACCTGGCCGGCGAGGTATCCCCAGGTCGCGAGATAGAGCTGCCAGGCCAGTTCGCGACCGCTGTCGGTCCTTGCCTGTCGGCGTTTTGCCGTCATGTAATCGAGCGCGAGATGCAGTCGGCCACGGCGGGCTTCCATCCGTGCCAGCCAGTCGAGGCGCTTGAAGTCTGCCCAGTAGCGATTTTCCGGGTCATCCCACAGGCAGTCCTGATGGAATTCGATGATGGCTGCGGCGCTCTCGGGTAGATTCATGTCGATGAAAAGATTGGCGAGTGCGCCGAGATACTCCGCCCTCTCGTTAACCGTCAGATCGGGAATCTGGAGTCCGCGTGAGAGGTACCTGGCCATCTGCGCGTAGTTACCGACCCGGCGTGCCGCCGAGGCCAGGCCACGGATCGCCGCTGGGGATTCCGCATCGCCGAGCTGTGTGGAGAGATCTCGCATCGCCGGATGGTCGTGTTTTTCCGCCAGCCAGAGCAGCGGCGGCAACATCCAATCACGAGTCAGCGGCCAGGCTTGCGGGGAGGTCGCGTGCTGGTAGGCGGCGAGAAACTCGTCGCGTGTCGTTTCGTCATCGAGGGGCGGGCGGCGAGAGTTGCCATGTTCGTCATCCCACGTCATCCGGTTCCATGCGGCGCACGCTGTCGGGTCAATGTCGCATTCACCCCATATCGTCAGTGCAAGCGGATTGCCGGCGCCATCGAAAGCTGCTCTTGCTCGCGCCAGCCACGACCGGTTCTCGCCAGGGAGACGAGTCCCTGCAAACACGCTCTCGACCACGCCCGCCATTTCCGGCGCCGAGATATCGCCTGTGGCGACGATGACGGTGCGGCATCCCTGATTGAGGAACTTCTGCGCCAGGTCGCCCATCGCCCTGTCAACATTGCAGGCGAGCAGCCAGATGCGCTCGGGCATCGGGTGGGCGACAGGCAGGGCAAAGGAGTTTCCATCGGCATCGACCAGACCGTGCGACCGGCCATGGGCCACGATGATGAAGTCGCCGGTCGCGGCCAAGTCTCGTTCGATAAAGGACGCCCGGCTCCTGCGCAACCTTTCGGACTGGATCAGCGGCTGGAAGCGGTCGAGGAAGGAAAACTCTGCCGGTGGAAACAGATCGAGAAAGCGGGCGGGCTGGTGGGTGCTGGTTTCCTCGCGATGCCAAGTGGCTCTGCGGATGACCAGGGCTTGTGCAGCAAGAGGTCGGCCCCCAAGGGCAAGCGCCTCCCAGCGCAGGTGTTGCCAGGATTGCGGCAGGCTCGGTTCGAGCAGCAGTAGCCAACGGGCGGCAGGATTGGGCGATGGCATGACCGGCAGCAACTCGGGCAGGAACGCCTCGACGGCCTGGGGGGGCTCCGCCATATTGGGAAGCGGTAGTTTTCGATGCGTGTCTCGCGTGAGGAGGTGCAGTGCGGCGCTCTCTTTGGCGCGGTCTTCGCGCCACAGGGCAACGAACGGCAACATGTGGTTCATGGCCAATCGGCAGGCGGCTCGGAGGGTTCAAGGGAGAGTTCGAGCCGTCTGCCGCTGGCGGTGATCAGCATCAATGCCGTACTGCCCTGGTCCCAGGCGATTGTGTCGGTATCGCCGGGTAGAAGGCTTACTCTTTCTTCGACCTGCGCGCCTTTCCGGACTTCGACCACCAGCGGCTCCGTTCCGACTGCCGTCACTTCCATCCGACCCTCGCCTTTGGCGGTCAATTCATGCAGCCGCAGGCGCGCAAGGCCGGGCCAGGACAGGTCGGGAAGGCCGGACGCATCGTCGCCGCTCATGGGCACGGCCACCGGTGGCTCGGGCAGAAGAATCTCGGCAGCCCTGCCGGCGGCGGCGATCAGGCGATTGAGCAAGCTTCCTTCGCGACCCGCAGGGATTTCCGCGAGTGCGCGCAAGGCCAGGCGAGCGGGTTCGCGAACCGCCTCGGCGGCTTCGAAGTACAGTTGCTGATAGCGGTGTCTCGCGTCGTGCTCACTGCCCAACGGGCTACCGGTGGTCACGCGCAAGCCTGTTGACGTGGTTCGCGATGCCGCCCGTCCCGGCCAGGCGGCGATGTTGACCGGCGCCTCGGTCACGGCGAAATCGGCGGCCAGCGAACGTACCGCTTGCAGACGGGCTGGTGACAACTGTCCGACGATGCGCGCCGCCATTGGCAGATAAAGGTGCACGGGGTTCCATAGCTGTACCATCGCCGCTTCTGGGTCGAAGGGGGCGTCCTGTTCCTGCAGGACGAAATCCCACCAGCCGGCGTAGTCGGTTTCCGCCGATACCAGCCAGCCGTGCCAGACGGCCGCGGCTTCGGCAGGCGCGTCGAGCAGGACGTACAGGGGGGCCATCATGATGGCGTCGAGCTGCGCGGGCCGTGGGGTGACGATCTTGTCCCCCCTGACGATCTGACCGGGCGCCGGGAGGGCAAGGGAGGCCAACGGGGCCGCTGCCACACGGCGCCGGATGATGTCGCGAATCTGGTCGGGAAGGGCTGGCGGGGAGCGTGTCTCTTCATCGAACTTCGCCGTGCGATCGTCCTGGATATCGTTGTGGTATTCCGTCCATTCCGGCGAGCGGCGCACGGTGTCGGCGATGGCTGGCGACGTCTCGCCGCGTTTGACAGCCTCGATCAGTCCTTCGGAGACGCCAAATAGGCGCCGCTCGATCTGCTCGATCGGGGGAGAGAGCGGAAAGTGCTTTTTCATGTGGCAGCCTCCTGCTGTTCTGCCCATGACAACGCTTCGAAGCAGAGAATTTTCAAGACGCCAAGAATCAACGGGCTGTTTTCAGGCGGACCTTCCCGGAGCC
>DIME01000070.1:8658-13390 GCA_002425405.1 Candidatus Accumulibacter vicinus | reverse complement strand
GAAGTGCAGCACGAAGTGACGCTGAGCCGCGGCTTCTGGCTCGCCGACACCGCCTGCACGCAGGCGCTGTGGCAGGCGGTGATGGGGACCAATCCCAGCCACTTCACGGGCGACCCGCAGCGGCCGGTCGAGCAGGTAAGCTGGGACGAGGCGCAGCGATTCCTGCGCGCGCTCGAAGCCCTGCTGCCCGGCTGCGAGGCGGCGCTACCGACCGAAGCGCAGTGGGAATACGCCTGCCGGGCCGGCAGCGAGACGCCGTTCAGTTTCGGCGGGAACATCACGCCCGAGCAGGTCAACTACGACGGCAACTCCCCCTATGCCGGCGGCGCGAAGGGACGGCATCGCGAGGAGACGGTGCCGGTGAAAAGCCTGCCGGCAAACGCCTGGGGCCTGTACGAGATGCATGGCAACGTCTGGGAATGGTGTGCCGATGGCCTGCGGAGTTACGACGAACAGGCACAGCAGGACCCGGCTGGCCCGGTTTCTGGAGACGAAGAAGCCCCACGCGTCGTGCGCGGCGGCTCGTGGCTCAGCGTGGCCGGGGGGCTTCGCTCCGCTTACCGCAGCGAGGGGCGCCGCGACGGCCGCGACGAGTTCCTCGGCGGCCAGGGGTTCCGCTTTGCCCTGAGGTCCATCGAGCCCGGCCAGGTTCCGGCACCGGTTCAGGGCCGGCCGGGACGGCCGGCCGCGCCCGGAGGGCGCCAGGCGCGCTGAGACCGCAGGGAAGCGCAGGAAAAACGAAACGGGCGAAACGGGACAAGCGGGAAACGCGGCAATCCGTACCGGCAGTGGCTGGCTGCCCGGCGGCCCAAATGTGAAGGTGGCTCAGCTCTGCCAAGGCCGGTGCCTTGCCTCCCAGGTTCGGGGGGTTCGTGCGTCGCTGACGCGACCTTGACCTTAATGCGAGCTGCCTGCCTTCTGATTTCCCTTGGTCTCCGCCACCGTCTCCTCGGCGACCGGCGCGGTCGGCTTCTTCTTTTTGGTGCCGGGAGGCTGGGGCGGCGGCAGTTGCGGCTCGACCGTTTCCAGCTTGTTCTCGCGCATGTAGATATCCATGTCACGCCAGCCTTCATAGACCGCGGCTTTCGGCAACCAGGAATAGATCGAATAACAATCCTCGATGGCACGACCCGATTGCCGGCAGGCACCGCCGACCGCTTTCCCTTCGGCTTCGTCGCGGGCCAGCTTGGCGGCCGGTGCCTCGAGGCCGAGCTTCTGCTGGACGGCATCGCAGCCGCTCAGCGCGAGCAGCAGCGAGCCGGTGATCAGGAGGCTACGCAACGGGCGGGGGGCGGGGTCGGACACGGCGTTTTCTGGGGGAAGGAATGTGGAGTCAGGATGCCGCATTTTAACCACAGTCGCAGCTGCCTGGGCAAAGACAGCCGGATCTTCGGCCGACACCTTCGCTGGTCCGCGGCACGGGTTGCCTGCCGCTCCGGCCGTCACAGGCCATTTCGGTGGGAGGATTAGGTCCGGATCGGCGGTCGCTGCCACTATAATCACATTCTTTTTTTCCTTACCTGGAAGGATCAGCATGCATTTACTCAGAATTCTCCCGGCGGCGTTGGCATTTGCACTGGCGGCGCCCTTTTCTTCGTTGACGGCTGCGGCGCCAACCACCCTCGACTTTTCGCATCAGCTTGACGAAGAACGTGCCGAGCGGCTCGAGAAACTGATCGAACGCTTCAACTCGCGGCAGAAGGACTATGAGGTCAGGCTGGTGCGCCGCGTTCAGGGCGATTCGCCCAAGGACCTCAACCTGGTGACGCGCGAGGAGCAGGCGCGCTTCGTCGCTGCGAAGGCGAATTTCAAACCCCTGCATCAGGTGATGAAAGAGGCGAATATGCCCTTCGAGGCCGGCAAACTGGCGCCGGAACTGCGCGTCGGCCTGGGTGATGCCAAGGGCGAACTCTTTGCCTTGCCGATCGGGCTGTCGACGCCGGTGTTGTTCATCAACAAGGCGGCCTTCCGCAAGGCCGGACTCGATCCGGAAAAACCGCCGAAAACCTGGGCGGAGATGCTGAAAGCTGCCGACAAGCTGTTCGACGCCGGCAGCACCTGTCCCTACACCACTTCCTGGCCGTCCTGGGTGCATATCGACAACCTGAGTTCCTGGAACGGCGTCGAGGTGTCCGACGCGAAGGGTCGTCTGAACTTCAACGGCCTGGTCCAGGTCAAGCACACGGCGATGCTGACCACCTGGGCGAAAGCCCGTTTCTTCCTCTATTTCGGCCGTCGCGACGAGGCCGACAACCGCTTTGCCGCGGGGGAATGCGGCATGCTGACCAGTTCGTCTTCGCTCTACGGCGCGCTGCATGAGCACCGCAAGGTCGAGGTCGGCGTTTCGTCGCTGCCGTATCACGACGATGTGCCGGGAGCGCCGCAGCAGACGCTGGCCGGAGGTTACTCGCTGTGGGTCGGCGCCGGCCAGAAGCCGGTCGAGTACAAGGGGGTGGCGCAGTTCGTGAGTTTCCTGATGGAGCCCGATCTGCAGGTCGAGTTCAGTGCGGTGGCCGGCTTCCTGCCGATGACGCCGGCGGCGCGTGCCGCCGCGGGCAGCAAGCTGTTGAAGGCCGATACCGCCGGCCTCAATGTCGCTTACGCGCAGTTGCAGGGACCAGGCGCGCTGCGTGCGCTGCGCGTTTCCGAGAACGAGCGGGTGCGGATCATCACCGAAGAGGAGCTCGAAGCCGCCTGGGCTGGCAAGACGCCGGCCAAACAGGCACTCGACAACGCTGTCCAGCGGGGCAATCTCGTCCTCTCCGGGGCGTCAAAGGCACCGGCGCCGGCACCACAACGGAAGAAGTGATTGCTCCACGCCTCGGCTGGCGCTTGCCGCACGTTTTCGCGCACCGCTGCGGAGGGGCGCTGGCGCCGGAGAACACCCTGGCCGGTTTGCGCATCGCCGCCCGCCTGGGCCTGCGGGCGGTCGAATTCGACGTGACGCTGTCGGCGGACGCCTCGCCGTGGCTGCTGCACGACGAAACGCTGGCCCGCACGACGAACGGCGTCGGTCGGGTGTGCGAGACTTCTGATGCCGAACTGTCGGTCCTCGACGCCGGTGTTCGCCAGCACCCGGCGTTTGCCGGCGAACCGCTGCCGACGCTGGCTTCGGCAGCCCTCGTCTGCCGGCAGCTGGGTCTGCTGGCCAATGTCGAGATCAAACCGGCGACCGGTTTCGAGGCCCTGACCGGCGAGGTCGTCGCGCGCGCGGTGCGTGCGCTGTGGGCCGGCGCGGCGCTGCCGCTGCTCTCGTCGTTTTCCGAAACGGCCCTGGCGGCGGCGCGGGCGGCCGTCCCGGAACTGCCGCTCGGCATGCTTCATGAACGTCCGCCGGCGGACTGGCGGGTACGTCTGCGGCAGCTCGCGGCAGTAACCCTGCATTGTCGCGCCGATTGCCTGGACGACGAGCTGCTGGGCGAAGCGCGCGCCCATGGCATCCCGGTGCTCTGCTACACGGTCAACGACCCAGCGCTGGCGAGCGCGCTCCATCGGCGGGGGGTGGCGGCGGTGTTCAGCGATCGCATCGATTGCATCGCCGAGGGCTAGCGTCGTCATCTCCGCGACCTCAGGGTGATCGAGCGGTCGCGAATCCGACTTTCACGTTAAAATCGCGGCTCCTTGAACGAGCCCCGCAGGGGGATGGATCATGATGACAAGCGCTGAAATCCGCGACAAGTTCCTGAAGTTCTTCGCCTCCAAAGGCCACCAGATCGTCGCCTCGAGTTCGCTGGTGCCACATGCCGATCCGACGCTGTTGTTCACCAACGCCGGCATGAACCAGTTCAAGGACGTTTTTCTCGGTTTCGACAAGCGGCCGTACCTGCGCGCGACGACTGCGCAGAAATGCGTTCGTGCCGGCGGCAAGCACAACGACCTCGAAAACGTCGGCTACACCGCGCGTCACCACACCTTTTTTGAAATGCTCGGCAACTTCTCGTTCGGCGACTACTTCAAGCTCGACGCGATCCGCTACGCCTGGGAGCTGCTGGTCGAGGTCTATGGCCTGCCTGCCGAGCGCCTGTGGGTGACGGTCTATGCCGAGGACGACGAAGCCTACGAGATCTGGACGCGAGAGATCGGCGTGCCGGCCGGGCGGGTGGTGCGCATCGGTGACAACAAGGGCGCGCGCTACGCTTCCGACAACTTCTGGATGATGGGCGACACCGGTCCCTGCGGACCCTGTACGGAAATCTTCTACGACCACGGGGAAGGCATTCCCGGCGGGCCACCGGGATCGCCCGACGAAGAGGGCGACCGTTACATCGAGATCTGGAACAACGTCTTCATGCAGTTCAACCGCGACGAGGCCGGCGTCATGCACCCGCTGCCCAAGCCGTCGGTCGATACCGGCATGGGGCTGGAGCGGACGGCGGCGGTGCTGCAGCATGTTCATAGCAATTACGAGATCGACCTGTTTGTCCGCCTGATCGCTGCCGCCGCGCGCGAGACTTCGTCTGCCGACCTCGACAGCCCCTCGCTGCGGGTGCTTGCCGATCACATCCGCGCTTGCGCCTTCCTGATCTCCGACGGGGTGATCCCCGGCAACGAGGGGCGGGGCTATGTCCTGCGACGCATCATCCGGCGCGCCATCCGGCACGGCTACAAACTCGGCGCGCGAGCGGCCTTCTTCCACCGCATGCTGCCTGATCTGGTGGTCGAAATGGGCGCTGCCTACCCCGAACTGGCCCGCAACGAGGCGCGCGTCAGCGAGGTGCTGCGCCAGGAAGAG
>DIME01000070.1:0-8317 GCA_002425405.1 Candidatus Accumulibacter vicinus | reverse complement strand
ACGGCAACACCGCCTTCAAGCTGCACGATACCTTCGGTTTTCCGCTCGATCTGACCGCCGATGTCTGCCGTGAACGCGGCGTCAGCGTCGATGTGGCCGCCTTTGACGCGGCGATGGCGCACCAGAAGGAACAGGCGCGCGCCGCCGGCAAGTTCAGAATGGCCGCAGCACTCGATTACCAGGGACCGGCGACGACCTTTCATGGTTATGAGGCGACCGAGTTCAGCGGCAAGGTCCTGGCGCTGTACCGCGACGGTACCCTGGTCGATGAGCTGAAGGAAGGCGAGCTTGGCGTCGTCGTCCTTGACGAAACGCCGTTCTACGCCGAATCGGGTGGCCAAGTCGGCGATCGTGGGATCTTGCAGGGCGGGCAGGGGATTTTCGCGGTCGAGGACACGCAGAAGATCCAGGCCACCGTCTTTGGTCATCAGGGCGTCGTCAGGACCGGGCTGATCAGCGTTGGCGACAACGTTTCCGCCAGGGTGGACGGGCTGGCGCGCGCGCGCATCGTGCGCAACCACTCGGCGACGCACCTGATGCACAAGGCGCTGCGCGAGGTGCTCGGCAGCCATGTGCAGCAGAAAGGCTCGCTGGTCGACGCCGAGAAGACGCGCTTCGACTTTGCGCACCATGCGCCGATGAGCGCCGACGAGATTCGTCGTGTCGAGACCATCGTCAATCACGAGATTCTCGCCAATGCCGCCGCCGAGGCACGCATCATGCCGATCGAGGAAGCACAGCGCTCAGGGGCGATGATGCTCTTCGGCGAGAAATACGGCGACGAAGTGCGGGTGCTGACGATCGGCTCGTCGAAGGAACTCTGCGGTGGCGTGCACGTCCGGCGCAGCGGTGACATCGGCCTGTTCAAGATCGTCGCCGAAACCGGCGTCGCCGCCGGCGTCCGCCGCGTCGAGGCGGTGACCGGTGACACCGCGCTGGCGCTCGTTCAACAGCAGCAGGCGATGCTGACCGATGCGGCGGCGGCGTTCAAGGTGCCGCTTGCCGAGGTGCCGGTCAAGCTCGCGCAGGTTCTCGACAATGTTCGCTCGCTGGAAAGGGATCTGGCCCGTCTCAAGGCGAAACTCGCCTCGGCGCAAGGCGACGAACTGCTCGCGCAGGCGGTCGAAGTCAAGGGTAGCAGGGTTGTCGCCGCGGTCATGGACGGCGCCGACGTCAACGCCTTGCGCTCGACCATCGACAAGTTGCGCGACAAGCTGCAGAGCGCCGCCGTCGTGCTGGCCTCGACCAATGACGGCAAGGTGACGCTGATCGCCGGCGTCACCGCCGATCTGACCAGCAGGGTCAAGGCCGGCGAACTGGTGAACATGGTTGCCCGACAGCTTGGCGGCAAGGGCGGCGGTCGTGCGGACATGGCCCAGGCCGGCGGCAACGAGCCGGCCAATTTACCCGTGGCTCTGGCTTCAGTGCGGCCCTGGGTCGAGCAACGGTTGTGACCCGGAACTGAAATGGTCGAACGGAGAACCAGATGAGTACTCTTGTCATCGAGAATGTGAAAATCAGCGAACTTCCCGAGGCTTGGCGGAACAGGCTGGCGGTTCCCGAGAATGCCCGCGTCACCATTCGGATTGAGGAGCAAGCCGTCGGCGGCGTGGCGGTAGAAGACGATCTGCTGTTCGGGATGTGGCGCGACCGCGAGGATATGGCTGACGTGCAAGCTTATCTCAGCACGCTGCGTGCGCCGCGTTTCTGAGCAGCCGTGACCCTTTTGATTGACTCGGATGTGCTGATCTGGCTAACGAGAGGCCACGTCGGAGCCAAAGCCCGTCTTGACCTCATTCATCCTTGGCGGCTTTCCGTTGTGACCTACTTGGAACTGGCGCAAGGATGCCGCAGCAAGGATGAATTGCAGCGGATCAAACGGGGGCTGGCGCAGCGGGATAGCGATGTGTTGCCGCTGACCCCCGCCATCTCCGAACAGGCCACCACCTTGATCGACACCTACGCCCTATCCGGCGGCTTGCAGTTGGCCGATGCACTGATCGCAGCAACTGCCCTCGATCATGGCCTTACCCTGTTGACCGCCAACGCCAGACATTTTTCCATCATTGATGGTCTGAATAGGGAACGGTTTGTTCCATGAATGCCAACCATGGACGGAGCCCGGCGATGCAGCACTTTGCCAGTGACAACTACGCCGGCATTTGTCCGGAGGCTCTCGCCGCGCTACTGGCGGCCAACGACGGGCATGTCCGTTCGTATGGCGACGACGAGTGGACCTTGCGTGTGGCCGATCGTTTGCGCGAATTGTTCGAGACCGACTGCGACGTGTACTTCGTCTTCAACGGGACGGCGGCCAACTCGCTCGCGCTGGCGGCACTGTGCCAGCCTTACCACAGCGTGATCTGCCATCAACTGGCGCATGTTGACACCGACGAATGTGGGGCGCCGCAGTTCTTCTCCAATGGTGCCACGCTGTTGGCGGTGGCCGGCGAGCAGGGCAAGCTGACGCCGGAGGCGATTGTCCAAGTCGTGACCCGGCGCAGTGACATCCACTATCCCAAGCCGAAGGTGGTGACCCTGACGCAGGCGACCGAGGTCGGCACCGTGTATCGTCCCGACGAACTGCAGGCGATCGCCGATACGGCACGCGCGTATGGCCTGCGCGTGCACATGGACGGCGCCCGCTTTGCCAATGCCGTCGCCGGTCTCGGCCTGAGTCCGGCGGAAGTGAGCTGGCGGGCCGGCGTCGATGTGCTGTGCTTTGGCGGCACCAAGATGGGCCTGCCGGTCGGCGAGGCCGTCGTCTTTTTCGACCGCAAGCTGTCGGACGATTTTTCCTATCGCTGCAAACAGGCCGGCCAACTGGCGTCGAAGATGCGCTTCCTTTCGGCTCCCTGGCTCGGAATCCTCGAAAACGGTGCCTGGTTGCGGCACGCCGCGCACGCCAATGCCATGGCGCGGCGTCTGGCGGCCGGTCTGGCCGAAGGCACCGGCCTGCCGGCGCTGTTCCCGGTGCAGGCCAACGGTGTCTTTGTACGCCTGCCCGGCCGTATCGAGGCCGGCCTGCGCGCGCGCGGCTGGTTGTTTTACAACTTCATCGCCGCCGGCGGCGCGCGTTTCATGTGTGGCTGGGATACCGCGCCGGAAACCGTCGATCGTCTGCTCGCCGACATCCGCGAATTGGCCGCGGAGTCCGTTTGAGCACCTGGCGTTTCTGTCCGCTCTGCGGTGCCGGGCTGGAGATGCGAGCAGTCGGCGGTTTGCCGCGGCGCCATTGCCGTGCCGACTGCGGTTTCGTTCATTGGGACAACCCGGCACCGGTGCTGGCCGCGCTGGTCGAATACCGGGAGCACATCGTGCTGGCGCGCAACCACGCCTGGACGGCCGGCGCTTTCGGCCTGATCACGGGTTTTCTCGAGCGCGACGAAGCGCCGGCTGCCGGCGTCGCGCGCGAGGTCAAGGAAGAACTCGGCCTCGACGCCACGGCGGTCACGCTGATTGGCGTCTATCCGTTTGCGCGCAAACACGAAGTGATCATTGCCTACCATGTACTCGCTGATGGCGAGATCCGGCTCAACGACGAACTTGCCGAGTTCCGGCTGATCGCTCCTGAAAAGCTCAAGGCCTGGGACTTTGGGACCGGCCTGGCGGTCAGCGACTGGCTGGCTCAGCGAAGGGTCGGATGATCTACTCGCTGCCGCCGTTCAACCAGCGCAGCGCGACGCTCAGGCAGGTATTCAGGGTGTGATGGTCGAAATGGCCGGGCAGGGTTGACAGCAATCGGTCACAGCCCGGCGCATCGTCGTTGTCGAAGCATTCGAGCAGGGCCAGGATGTTTCCGAGCAGACCGCCATGCTCGCAGAGGGCATTGCGCACGGCACGTTCAACGGCAATCTGTTCGAGGATTTCCTCGATCGGCAGACCGAGCGCAACCGGCATCATCGACAGGATGCCGGTGAGGAAAGCCAGTTCGCTCAAGTGTCGGTAATTGCCTGGGGGAACAAGCTCGATCAACAACTCCATCATCCGGCCGCGCAGGGCGGCCACTTGCAGCAGGGGTGAGCGGGAAGGGTCGGCCGCGTGGCCGGGGGCCAGCAGCAGCAGCGACAACCAGCGCTGCAACTGGCGGCGTCCGAACAGGGTAATCGCATGCCGCAGCGAGGTCACCGGCTGCGCGAGGCGGCTACCGCGACATCCGACCGAGTTGACCACCCGCAGCAGGTTGAGCGTCAGCGCGGGCTCGTGCTTGAAGGCATCCTCGATCAGTGCGGTCTCGACATCACGCCCGACGAGGTTGACCAGGCGAATCAGTGCCGCCTGCGAGGCCGAGAGGCGGCGACCACTGACGATTTCGGCCTGCGCGAAGTAGCGGCCCTGAAATAGTTCAAAGCCGAGGCCACGGCAATGCTCCAGCTGTGCGCTATTGCCAATACCCTGCGCCAGCAGCCTGATCGGCAGCTTGCGCAGCGAGCCGGCGAGATCCCGGAGCTGGCCTGTGTCGGCAGTGTCAACGTCGATCTTGATGACTCCGACCATCGGCAACAGCGGTCGACTGCGGTCGTCGATGCCGCGGTAGTCGGGCAGTGCCAGCGTATAGCCACGCGCGCGCAGGCTCTGGCAACGCGTTAGCGTTGCCCAGTTGGCGACGCCGTCGAGCAACAGTTCGAGGACCACGCCGGCCGGCGGCAGCAATTCGATGGCCTCCTGTTGCAGAAATTCGGTGTCGATGCCGATGAATGCACAACGGTGACCGAGCGCACTCTGCATGCCCAGTTCGGAATAGGCTGCACACAGCGCGGCAGCCGCACCGGCGGGGGAGTCGGTCGTCGCGGCACTGCTTCGGAACGATAGCTGGTAGCCGGCAAGTTCCTGCTCCCGGTTGAGGATCGGCTGCCGGAACAGAAAGGCGTTCTTGAGGGATGGATCGTCTGTCATCGGGGCATGCGCATCAGAACGGCAGCACCAGGCCGGGGCGGGTGGTATTGAGGACGCGGCGAAAATCACTCTGAATACGTGCCAGAGCTTCGTTGTCGTCGGCTTCGAAACGGAGCACGACCACCGGTGTGGTATTCGACGGCCGCGCCAGTCCGAAGCCATCGGCATATTCGACGCGCAGGCCATCGATGGTGATGATCTCGCGTGCACCCTCGAAGTGTGCCTGCCGCCGCAGTTCGTCGATCAGAGCCAGGGGCTCGCCTTCCTGCATGGCGATGTTCAGTTCCGGCGTCGAGCTGCTGTCGGGCAGAGCCTTCAGGACGGTGTTGGCATCGACTGCACGGGCGAGGATCTCGAGCAGTCGGGCACCGGCGTAGAGACCATCGTCAAAGCCGAACCAGCGTTCCTTGAAGAACATGTGGCCGCTCATTTCGCCGGCCAGCGGCGCACCGGTTTCCTTGAGTTTGGCTTTGACCAGCGCGTGTCCGGTTTTCCACATCAGCGGCTCGCCGCCATGCTGGCGGATCCATGGCGCCAGCCGGCGCGTGCATTTGACATCGTAGATGATCGCCTGTCCTGGGCAGCGGCCGAGCACGTCGGCGGCAAAGAGCATCAGTTGGCGATCGGGGTAGATGATCTCGCCGTCGCGGGTGACGACGCCGAGGCGGTCACCATCGCCGTCGAAAGCGAGTCCAAGTTCGGCGCCGCTGCGGCCGAGCGCTTCGATGAGGTCCCGAAGGTTCTCGGGCTTCGACGGGTCGGGGTGGTGGTTCGGAAAATGCCCATCCACCTCACAGAACAGTTCGACCAGCTCACAACCCAGTGCGCGAAAGAGCTGCGGGGCGATGCCTCCGGCGACGCCGTTGCCACAGTCGATGACGATCTTCAGCGGACGTGCCAGGCGAACATCGCCGGTGATGCGCGCGAGGTAGGCGGGGCGAACGTCGGCACTGCGGGACTGGCCAGCCGCGTGCTTGAGCCGGCCGGCGTCGACACGTTGCCGGATCTCCTGGATGGTTTCGCCGGCCAGGGTCTCACCGCCGATGACCATTTTCAGACCGTTATAATCGGGCGGATTATGGCTGCCGGTGACGGCCACGCAACTCTGGCAACCGAGTTCATGCGCTGCAAAGTAGACCACCGGCGTCGGCACGCAGCCGACGTCGATGCTGTCGACGCCGGCCATGCAGATGCCTTCCATCAGTGCTGCCGATAGTTCCGGTCCGGACAGGCGTCCATCACGGCCCACCGCAATCGCGCGTTGGCCGCGCTCGACGGCCAACGAACCGAGGCCATGGCCGATGCGCCGGACAATGTCCGCGGTCAGGGTCTTGCCGACGATACCGCGAATGTCGTAGGCCTTGAAGATTTCGGCGGGCAGGGGAGTAGGCATGTCAAACCTCATGCTGAAAATAGTCAAGAATGCGCTGTGGCAGCCAGTCGAGTCGCCCCGGCAGGCGACCGGTGACGAAACCCACATGGCCGCCCTGACGCGGGAATTCAAGCTGCACGCTGGCCGCGACCTGGTCGACAGTGGGGAGCGCCGGTGCCGGCAGGAAGGGGTCGTTCTGGGCATTGAGCAGCAGCGTTGGCAGCCGGATGCCGGGCAGCCAGGGTTTGCTCGACGCCCTTCGCCAATAGTCGTCGGCACCGGCAAAACCGTGCAGCGGTGCCGTGACGATTTCGTCGAATTCATGGAGATTGCGGGCCGCGCGCATCCGCCGTTCGTCAAACAGGTCGGGATAGCGGCCCAGTTTGTCGGCGGCATGACGCTTGAGAGTGCGCAGGAAGTGCCGGGTGTAGAGGCGGTTGAATCCTCTGGCCAGGGCGTGACCGCAAGCGGCGAGGTCGAACGGTGCACTGATCGCGGCGGCCGCCTGCAGGGTATCGGTGGCCGCCGTCCCGCGTTCGCCGAGCCATTTCAGCAGGGCGTTGCCGCCCAGCGAAACGCCAACCGCGTAGCGTGGGTAATCTGGAAAAAACGCTTGCAGACGTCGCAGGATCCAGTCGATCTCGTCGCTGTCGCCGGAGTGGTAGGCGCGTGGCAGGCGATTGCTTTCGCCCGAACATCCCCGGAAATTCACCACCACGCCTGCCCAGCCAATGACCGTGACGGCGTGCATCAGGGTGCTTGCGTAGTGACTGCCGGAACTGCCTTCCAGACCATGAAAAAGCACCAGCAAGGGTCGACCCTCCGGGAAGGACGATGGCGCAAGGTTCCAGTCGAGGTCGATGAAGTCGCCATCCGGCGTCTCCCAGCGTTGCCGGTGGTAGGGCAGGGGGTCGGGTCGGATCAGCAGGGGGTAGAGGGTCTGGGCGTGGCCGCCGGGTAGCCAGCCTGGCGCACGGTAGGAACTCAATGCAGTGTCCGCGGTGTTTTCGTGCTGCCTTCGTCGGCGCTGTCGCTGTTCGCCAGGTTCCGGTCGGCTGCGGTCGATGAGTGGTGCGAAAGCAGGCGCCAGCCATTCGCACCGCGCTGGAAAACATTGGTCGCCAGCATCGGCCCGTGCGGTTTGCGTTCTTCACCGATGTAGAGCGTTTCGACGACATTGTGCACCGACAGGAGCATGCCGTTCCAGCGAACGCCGCGCGACAGGCGCACCATCAGGCGCGGGTTGTTGGCGAAAATGCTGCGCCAGCTTTCGCGGATCGCATCGGCACCGGTCAGACGCTGGCCGGTCGGGTGGATGCAGACGATTTCTTCATCATCGGCCCAGACGCTCATCAGGGCGACCAGATCGGCACGTGCGATGGCTTCGTAGAAGGCGGTTTCGACGTCCTCAGGGGTGGCAAAAATGATGATCATGCAAGTGCCTTGGTTGGGCAGGCGTCGAGAACACGCTGCGGGTCGAGCTTGTTCAGGCAGTCGAAATGGCCCAGTGGACAGCTGCGCTGGAAGCAGGGGCTGCAGTCGAGATCCAGGCTGATGACCTTCGCCTGCCCCGAAAGCGGTGGGGTGAAGCCGGGCGATGAGGAGCCATAGAGGGCAACCAGCGGTCGACCGAGGGCGGCGGCGACGTGCATCAGGCCCGAATCGTTGCAGACGACAAACGCTGCAGCAGCCAGCAGATCGATGGCCTGGGTCAGGGTGGTGGCACCGCAGAGGTTGTGGGGTCGCCTGGTCAGGTCGGTGTAGTTGACGATCTGGTCGGCGATCGTCCGGTCTTTCTGTGAACCGAGCAGCCAGACTGCGTAGCCCTGATCGGCCAGCAGATTGGCGAGGGTGGCGAAATGCTTTGCCGGCCAGCGCTTGGCCGGGCCGTATTCAGCGCCGGGGCAGAAGACCGCCAGCTTTTCGGGGAGCTCGAGGGCGAGTTCGGCCAGGGTAGTGGCACCTTGTTCGCTGCTTGAAGTCAGTCGTGGCGACGGCAGCGGTCGCGGCAGCGGAGCCGCGGGGGCCTCGGCGAGTTGGGCGAAGCGT
>DIME01000048.1:2726-9707 GCA_002425405.1 Candidatus Accumulibacter vicinus | reverse complement strand
GTTCCTCGAACACGCCCTGGGCAATACCGAAGCGCAAAAGCAGGATTGCGAACTGCGCGGCTTTGTGCGCTTGAGCGACCGGCTCAAGACCTGGTTCCCCCGCCTGCCGATCCTGCTCCTGCTCGACGGACTCTACGCCAACGGGCCGGTGATGCAGTGCTGCCGTGACTACCACTGGCAGTTCATGATCGTGCTCAAGGACAAGGATCTGTCCACCGTTTGGCAGGAGTTTCACGCGCTCCATGCCCTGAAGCCGCAAGCCTTGCAGCGCTGCTGGGGACGACGCCGACCACACTTCACTTGGGTCAACGACATCGACTATGCCTTCGGTTCGAACGGGCGTCAGCGTCTCAAACTGCACGTGGTGGTCTGTGAGGAAAGCTGGGAGTGGATCGATCAACAGGCGACGACCGTGACCCAAACGGGGCGCCACGCCTGGCTCTCCAGCCAGCCGCTCAGCCAGGACAATGTCCATGAGCGCTGCAACCTCGGCGCCCGCCATCGCTGGGGCATCGAAGCGGGCTTCCTCGTCGAGAAATGCCAAGGCTACCACTATGAGCATGCCTTTGCCCTGGACTGGAATGCCATGAGGGGCTATCACCTCCTCATGCGCCTGGCGCATGGGTTCAATACCCTGGCACGGTTCACTCGGCAGTTACGCAAGCTGTATCAAGAACTCGGTGTGCGCGGCGCTATTGGCTTTATCCGAAGCTCCTGCGCCGCCCCCTGGCTCGATCCTGCGCGGATGCGTGTGCTCCTCGCCGAGCCGTTCTTGCTGCAACTCGAATAACCTTGCCCGCGCCCGCCCAAGACCTCTTCTCAAGCCCGGCGTTCTCCGCGTCGGGAAAGGCTCGCCTGGCGATCGTACCGGAGTCCAAAAAGCCTTTCGACATCCTCCTGACTGACTCCATCCCCCCCGTCCTTTGCCGCCAGCCAACCGCAATCTGACCGCCTCGGCGGCGAAAGCGGGCGCTACCGGCAAACGGGCCCGATTCGGCTGGGTCATGCGTCAGGGCTGGACCGTACAGTGCGCAGTGGCAACGCCTTCGTGTCTGAGCTATAGTCAATCCTGGCAGGATGTTCGAGCATCTTCCTTCTCCTCGGTGAGTTTGCACTTCCAAGGGTACGAGATTTCGAGGGTCCTGCCACTCCTATCACCAAGCGCAGCACTTGGCCTTGGCCGGAACGATGATCAAGGCCGAACTTCCTATCCATTTGCGAGGAGACCAGTATGCAATTCTTGACGAATCATGGGGTTGCCGAGACTAACCAAACCCCCGCCCAGCTCTATTCTACCGCCTTAACGGCACTTGACGCGCGGGCAATTCAACTGAGAGGCTGTGAAAGAATATCCAAAACGGCGCAATATACCAATAAAGTGCTCCAAAAAGCACACTACGCTTCCCATCTCCCATTTTATATTTTTCCACAACTTGTGAATTTTTCCTTGATTCCAATTTGGCATTCGGTTTTACTCAGCGCATTGTTGGTGCCGCACTTGGCGGCAGCTGACGTGCTGAACATATACGTATCCTCGGAGGTAGCATATTCCAGTCTGATCGAGGGCGACCTGCCGACGATATCCCACGTTCAGAACGTGAGCTCACTGGCGGCGTGGGATTCTCTCGATAGATACGCAAGCGCCACCGTAGATATGGTGCCCGTCTTACCACCTTTCCATGTCGGTGTGGAACACGCCACAACATGGATCAGCTATCAACAGGGCGCAGAGGGAGCTGATTCGGCGCTACGGGCTTACGCCACGGTCACCGGATTTTATTTAATTCCCGTCGATGACAGCACCTACGCCCGCAGTGAAGCTCGTATTCACAATGTTGTTTCGATACGAAACAACGGCTCGTCCGCTACGTACTTCAATCTTATCCAACCTACGCACGGCACATTGCTCGCAGGCGGGTTTTTCAACGCGCTCACGGCGAGTGCTCAGGAAGATACGACGTATTTTGGTTACTGTAGCTATAAGGAGGCGTGTTCCGCCGCCGACGGCACGCTGTTCCGTTTTAGCGGCGCTTGGTCCGGTGCCGCCTCGGTGTATGCTGAAGGCACTGAAGACACAACACCGACTGTGACGGTCAGCGGCGACTGGTCGGGCGCGACGACACCGTACTCGAAGTCAATGCCATTGGTCGGCGACCTGTTGTACCAAGGGATCGAGCTTCGTTCTCTTCGGATGTCGCCAACAGTCCTTCTGGAACCGACTGAAGAACTAACGCTGGAACTCAATTTTCACGGCATCTACAGGGTAGCGAGTGGCTCGGTCAGCGGTCCTATGTCGTTTGGGGAGGCTGATTTCAGCCACACCGGCAACTTCATTTATAGCGCGACCGATCCAGTGACCGGATTGCCTGCCACGGGCGTGACAATTACCGTACAGTCCGCACTCGTACCGTCGCCGTCCTCATTTTGGTTGATGTTATCAGGTTTAATTGGATTAATTGGCTTTAGAAGTCATGATGAGAAGTCAGCAATTCCCGGCATAAATCGTCCCACACACCAATGGGGTCAGGTCTTGGTTGTGGCTGGGCAATGTTGTAAATTCTAGCGGGAGGAGAGCCCGCCCCGGTAGCCGCTAGCCACGGGCCGGGTATCGAGCCTTGCAGGCGTAGTGGTAACAGTACGCTTGATGCGTAGGTACGAAAGCAGGCGAGGAGCAATGGTAACGGATAGTGCCGACCGTGAAGGTTATGAGTCCCGAAATGACCGCTTTGGAATGGGCCGATGGTTTCAAGACGCCAGCAGGCAACAGCGCAACCCACACTATGGCAAGTGAGTTGTGCCCACCCGGGATCGACGACCGCAGCGAGCCTGACCACGAGAATTGGCAGTAACCCAGGAGATCCCATCGTCGGCGCGGAATATGCGCACTTCCCGACAAGCCTGAAAAGCGAGGAGGGAAGCGGGGGTGGTGGGAAGTCGGAGGTGCCCATAGTAGCGACGAACGCGGGTAATGCTGCGGGAGCGAAGGGGCGCCAGTTTAAGACAACGAACAGGGGACACATGCCCCGACACCGAGCGGACTCTGCGCATGAACACACAACTTGTTTGTTTCACACAGTGGGCAAAAGAGGCCCCACAAGCGCTGTACAACGCGCTGATGGGACTGCTCAGCAACCCCGAAGGGCTGACGCACAGTTTTGAAGTTCAACCGGGCAATAAGGCCGCCGGCATCGACAAGGTGAGTAAATCGGACTACGCACAGGACTTGGAAGGGCGGATTACCGCGCTTTCAGGCGAACTGCGCAGCCTGAGCTACCGACCGCAACCGGTCCGGCGTGTCTACATCCCCAAGAGCAACGGACGGCAAAGGCCTCTGGGTATCCCCTGTTTTGAAGACCGGATCGTTCAGCATCGCCTGTCCGGGATACTCCAAGCGATCTGGGAGCCGGAATTTCGCGACTGTTCGTATGGGTTCCGTCCACAACGCAACGCGCATCAAGCGCTCGCGAAACTGGGTGAGATCACCACGAATAAGGGAACGCAGTGGTTGGTTGAGGCCGACATCAAAGGATTTTTTGATCACGTCGAGCACGACTGGCTTCTACGCTTTCTAGAGCACCGGGTCGGTGACCCGGTGTTACTGCGGATTATTCGGCGGCTACTCAAAGCGGGTGTGATGGAAGCAGGGGTATTCACGGCCAGCGAAGCCGGGACGCCGCAAGGCGGACTCGTCTCACCCGTGCTGGCCAACATTTACCTGCACTACGTGCTCGATTTGTGGTTTGAGAAACGTTATGTCCGTACCTGCAAAGGACAGGGCTACCTGGTTCGCTACGCAGATGACTTTGTGGCCTGTTTCACCCACGAAGAGGATGCGCGGCGGTTCATGGACGATCTGACCGAGCGACTGGCAGTATTCGGGCTTGAAGTCGAGCCCAGCAAGACCTGCTTGCTACGCTTTGGCAGTAGGGCAGCGAGTGACTGCCAGAAGGACGGCAGCAAACGCCCCTCGACCTTCGATTTTCTGGGCTTTACGCACTACGTGGGCAAAAGCCGCCGCGGGCGTTTTGTACTCGGGCGCCGGAGTCAGCGCACGCGAATTGCCAAGAAATTGACGGAAGTCAGCGACCGCCTATCGGCGTTACGTGTCAAAGGCGGTCGCGCCATGATGGACTATGCCAAGCGACACCTGCGGGGGCATCTTGCGTACTATGCAGTCAGTGGCAATGCTCGCAGTATCCGCACCTATGCCTACCGGATTAGCCGCTTGCTGTTTAAACGGCTGAACCAACGCAGTCAAAGGCGAAGTGTAGCGTGGGACCGGTTCGGTAAAATCCTATCAGGCTGGATGCCGTCTCTACGCATCCAGCACAATCTCTACCCCAAACCACTGTGGATGACTTGAGCTGGGAGCCGGATGGGGTAACGCTCCAAGTCCGGTTCTGCGAGGGCGGCGGGACGTACCGGGTGACCGGGATTCCCGCCGCTACTCACCTGTTACGTCGCGCGGTGATTCAGACTGTGTGGCCCAAGGTGTTCGAGGCTGAGACAGAGGCAAAGTCCCACGCTGGAGGGGGAGGAAGGTATACCTGGGGCAGCGTGGGACGGAGGGAGACTACGGAAGGTTGTAGGGAGGCGTCTTCCAGGGGGTTTCGGGGTCGTAGAGATTCATCTGCCGGTGGTGGTGACGGCGTAACTGCACGAGATAACGGGTCTCGCAAGCGGCGGCGAGCTGGTGAAGAAAATCGCTGAGAGCCGAGGCCGTTTCGTCGGAGAGGCCATCGGGGAAGAGGGAGTCGAAACGGCGGCGCTTCATCGCAATTCCTCGATGGCCAATTGCAGGAGATCGTCAGGCAGATGATTGAGTCCACGCGGCACCGCCAGGCGCATGGCGGTGCGCAGAATGCGCCCGGCGTGACGCGGCAGGCCCTTGCTGGCTTGCCGCAGGATCTCGAGACCCGAATCGGCGAGCAGCGTATGGGAGCACCCGGCGCTCTTGAGCGCGTGGGCGATCAGTTGCGCAAAGCGTTCGCGCTCGATGACCGGGCGCATCTGAACGCGCGCCTGAATGCGCCCGGCGAGCGCTGCATAGGGCGCCCGTTCGAGCGTCTGCGCCAGCGCCGGATGGCCGACGAGCCAGACGGTGATCAGATCGCGCGAATCGAAGGCGAAGTTGAGGAAAGCCGGGAAATCGCGAAAGAACTCGGGCGGCAGGTTCTGCGCCTCGTCGAGAATCCACAACGGCAGGAGTTGCTTGCCGTCGGCCAACTGATGGATCTGCGCCTTGATGTCGCGCCACAGTTGCGCCCGGCGATAGCTGGGTGGCAGGCCCAGTGACAGGGCCAGACAGCGATAGATATCGAGGCGGCCGAAGTCGGTCTCGGCATGGTAGATGACCTGATAGCGATGCGGATTGAGCTTCGCGGTCAGGAGCCGCAACGCGGCGGTCTTGCCGACGCCGGCTTCGCCGGTCAGCAGGCCGACGCCTGGCGAGTGCAGGAGCCACTGGAAGCGTTCGGCGAGTTGCGCCAGCGCACCGTCATCCCAAAGATCGGTGGCTTCCTTGCCCAGCGGCGGATGGCGCAAACCAAAGTGTTGCAGGTCCATCTTTAATCTCCTTTCGCGTCGTAATACTGCTGATGGACCAGTTCGATCAGGTTCGCGCCGGACCTCTCGATCTTGCCGGCGTCCACCGGCCCGGGTTTGCGTCGCTGGCGATGGAGATTGGCCAGCGCATCGAGCGGCGTGGCCAAGCCGATCGACTCGCCCTGCTCGTCCTCGACACCGACCACGATTTCAGTATGCGGATCGACGACCAGGCAGACGGTCTTGCCGGACAGTTCGAAGGGCACCTCGAAGCGCTTGCCCTGATACGACACCGTGCCGTCCTTGCGGACGCGGCGGCTGACGCGATGGTGGAACAAGGCATCGAGCTTGGCGGCCAGCAGTCCGAGCGGGCGAATCTTCGACAAATCCTGCTGATAACGGGCCAATGGCGTGATCCCGTCCAGACCCTCATGCGGGCGGCGGTGATAGACCTGTTCCAGCCATGCCCACAGGCGCGCGTTGACGTCCTCAAGACCGGTGATGTGACGCTCGTCGAGTTCGGATAGAAACTCGCCGCGGCAGGTCCGGTGCCAGCGCTCCAACTTCCCCTTGCCTTCGGGCGCATAGGGCCGGCAATAAATCAACTGAATACCCAGGCGGGCGCAGATCCCTTGCAAGGTGTGGGCGCGGTAGGCGGCGCCGTGATCGACGACCAGTTTGAGGGGAATGCCACGTTTCAGGATCGCCTGCTTGAGCACGCCCTCGATGTCCAGTGCCGTTTCCCCGGGGCAGAAGGCGCTGTGGGCGAGCAAACGTGAGGCGTCATCGAACAGCGAGACGAGATACGCTTTGGCAAGCTTCCCGCCGATGGGGACCTGTGGGCCGTGCATCACGTCGCTGTACCAGATCGCGCCGGCCGAAGCGGCGACGAAACTGCGCCTCTCCTCGGGCAGGCTGGCCGAGCCGGTCATGCGGGAAAGACCGTGTTGCTGGAGCAGACGGTGGATCGTCGATCGCGACAGACTCCCGCGAGCGACGGTTCCAGCGGTTTCGAGCAACTGCCGGATCTGGCGAATCGAGCGCCGGGGATTATCCCGCTTGGCTGCCAGAATCGCGGCCTGGATGGCCTCGGAAAGCTTCGATTGCCCGCGGTCGGCGCGCGCCTTCGGCATCAGGCCATCAAGGCCTTGGGCTCGGTAGGTGTAGTACCACCCTTGAATCGTCTTCTCGCCCAGATGGCGCCGACGGGTGCCGGGAATGGCGTACTCCCGTTCGGCCAGCTCACGGATGATCTGCTGCAGTTCTCCTCGCTCCAGCCGCTCTCGGCTGACCAGCGGACCCAGGACGGACAGGCGAAACAAGGCTTTCGGGTCGATCGGTTTCATGCGGACTCCTTTGGGTGAATGGGAGTCGTGATGAGAACAGAACGGCCACGTTATGACCACGGCAAACTGTGTGGGGGCCCCGCCCGGGCGG
>DIME01000048.1:0-2429 GCA_002425405.1 Candidatus Accumulibacter vicinus | reverse complement strand
CTGTCCGCCACTCGTTCGGGGTCAGGTCATCAAGGGACGCTCAGCTCGTGATCAAGGATGGCCATGGCCCGCGCCAGACCCAGGCTTGCGAACACTTGGCGCCAGAGAGCGTCGAATCCTGCCGCCCGTCCGAGTTCGGCAAAGCGGGCGCGCAGATGAAACTCGAAGAGATCACTGCGCGCCTTCAACCACTGCCACCAGCGATCGACGGTGCGCTCGTCAGGTCCGCCGTAGTCCGCGCGATGGCCTGCCGAGCATCCTTTCAATCGTGGTTTCAGGGCCTCTTGCTGCACCGACCAGTCATACCAGCGCCGCGGTGCGATGCACTCCGGTAGGCGCGAACACGTGCGCTGGCATCCGCTGCAAAGGTAGCGGCAGATCGGCACCGGATTGAGCGACCGCTGCTCCAGTTGCCGACCGGCCTTGCGCTCATAGTGCCCGTGCCGCCAAAGGAGCTTGATGCCGCAGTGGGGGCAGCACCGCGGCCGGTAGTGCTCGGGGTTGGCCTTGACTGCCTCGATATGCTGCTCAAGACTGGTGATGCCGATTACAATTCGTCGCATGGGCTGGGCTCCTTTCTATCCGGGTGGTCTCGATAACTTCCCACGATAGCAGAGGTGTCCCAGCCCTTCCTCTTCCCCCTTCGTCCCGACCTCTTTCAGGCAGTGCTTCTTTCTTCTTCCCGACCGTGCGCGGGATATTTCGAGCCCTTAGACCTCAGCCAGGGGAGGACGTAACACTCACCAATCCGGCATTTTCCGGGCTAGACCGCAACCTATGGCAAAACCACCACGCATTGAGCTTGCTGGTGGTTTGTACCTTTTGATCCGCTACGGCCAGAAGTTCAGACCACGGCCAGTCGCTCAACGGTATCCGGGAACTTCTCGACCAAGCGAATCAGCAGCACAGCCTGAGCGTTCGGTTTGGCCCGACCCTGCTCCCAGTTTTCCAGTGTCCGGGGATTCGTGCGCAGGTAGCCGGCAAACACCGGGCGCGAAAGATGCAGGCGCTCGCGCAACATGACCAGCTCCTCAGCCGTCACCTCCGGCACGGGTTGAACCCCGACCTTGTGCGTGCGTAGCGTCTGCTTGTCAGCGCGCTCGTTCGCCAAGGCACCAAAGCCCTCGGCAATCTCGGCAAACAGGTTTCGCTTCTTCATCGTCTGGCCTCCAGTTCAGCTTTCAACATTCCCTTGAGCGCCTTTTTCTCATCGGCGTTCAAGTTCTCCATTTCATCCTTGTCGTACAGGGTGAAGAGCCAGAATTGCCGGCCACTATCCCACCAGTAGTAAATCACTCGTAGTCCACCCCGCTTTCCTTTGCCACGGCGAGAATCGCCATGACGCAACTTGCGCAGCCCGCCCGTCCCTTCGATCACATCGCCGGCTTCCGGGTTCTTCAGCATGTACTGTTGCAACCTGCGAAACTCTTCATCGTCCAGGTAGTCGGCACGATATTTGGCAAACGCCGGCAATTCGGCAAAAATAGCTTGCATGGAGAAAATATACGCAAGTTGCGGATGTTTTGCAAGGTCCAGCGAGCAAAAGCATCTTGGGGGTCAGGGTCCATCTTGGGGGTCAGGTCTTGTAATCCAGCAATTTAAAGCCATAAACTTCATCCTATGGCAAGATCACTACGTAGAAAACGGGGTCATGTCTTTCTTTTTCCAGAAAGAATGGGGGACACGGTTTTCTGAACGAGGGTTAAGTTCATGAAGCGCAGGATATACGTTGAAACCTCCGTCATCAGCTACCTGACGGCTCGCCCCAGCAAGAACGTAATTGAAGCTGGCCATCAGCAGAGCACTTACCTCTTCTGGGATCGCCGTAGCGAATTCGATCTGGTCGTGTCAGAACTTGTTGTCACTGAATGCGGCGCTGGAGATGCCTCTGCGGCGAGCAAACGGCTTGACGCGCTGTTGACCATACCGCTGCTCGACATTACTGCTCAAAGTGTTGAGCTGGCGAAGGGGCTGGTTGTTGCAGGAATCGTTCCGGTCAGGGCGGCTGAGGATGCCATGCATATTTCGATTGCCACAGTTCATTTCGTGGATTATTTGCTGACATGGAATTGTCGGCATATTGCCAACCCGGAGATTCAGGCGCGAATTGCCGAACATTTTCAGCGGCTGGGCTTGTTCCTGCCTTTCATTTGCACACCTGACGAGCTCTTGGGAGACGACAATGACTGATAGCATCATTCACGAAGTACGTGCGATTCGCGAGCAGCACGCCGCCAGCTTGGATTTCGATCTCGACCGCATTTTTGCCGATCTACAGGCACGTCAGAACAAACACGCCGCCGAGGGGTGGACGATCATTCCGGCTCCTGCCGGACCGCCACCCGAGTCTAACTTGGCATTGCAGCGGACTCGCTTCGCTCGCCGTTGAGGGTTACGCACGCAATTAGGGTCACCCATTAGCCGGCTCC
>DIME01000051.1:12608-30772 GCA_002425405.1 Candidatus Accumulibacter vicinus | reverse complement strand
GGTCACCGCCAGGCCCCCCCATTTGCCCAAACCCTCCCGCAAGCACCAGCATGCGGCGAGGGCTTGCGGCTTCCCAGAATCAGCCCAAACCCCCCCCCTCACAACAGATCCGCCTGTGCCGCCATGACGACGCCGCGAGAGTGCCGGGCGGCTCCTCGTTGAACGGTCATGAATTACCCAGCTTACGGGGTAGTAATGCGCTTCTTTCGAGACGGTCCTCGAGTTCGCCGATACTTGCGGCGAGACTGTTTCCTGACTGCTCGACGGCGAGAAACAGTTCCTTTTCAAGCCGATCGAGTCTGTCCAGAACAGCCTGATGATCTGTTGCCGACGACGATCTGGCGTCGCGGTTGCCCCCCAGTTTCTGTAATTCGGCCTCAAGAAAGTTGTGCAGTTCGGTGAAGCGTGAGGCCTCCGCTTTGTCAGCCAGTTCGCGGTTGACCTGTAGTTCCTGGGCGTGACGCCGGGAATCGAATATCGCCGAGGCTTGCATGTAAACAACGAACACGAGGAAGAAAACGGTGAGAAACCCCACCACGCCGAGCATGACCACTCCCAGTGGGGCTTGCACTTCGGTAATTCCCAAGGAAAGCGTCGTCGGGGTGATGAAGACGTTCCAGTTGAGCAGAGAAAATGCCGCGATGGTGCCGAGGATAAGCAATAGAAAAATGGTCCGAAGCTTCATGAGATGAGCACTCCTTGATGGGTTGCCAGAAACAGGTCAGGCGCGGCATTGCAGAAATACCATTAGTATCGCAGGCCTGCTGATCGCTTGCCAGCTACCTCGGGGCGACTTGCTCCGGGTGCGGGCGCGACCGGACATGCCACGACACACCCACGCCAGCGAGACCGACATCCGGGGCTACGTCAGTTAGACGTTGAACAGAAAATTCAATACATCACCGTCCTTAATCACGTACTCTTTGCCTTCGGCACGCATCTTGCCGGCCTCCTTCGCTCCCTGCTCGCCCTTGCAGGCGAGGAAGTCAGCCAGCGCGATCGTTTGCGCGCGGATGAAGCCTCTTTCGAAGTCGGTGTGAATGACTCCGGCGGCCTGCGGGGCGGTATCGCCGACGTGAATGGTCCAGGCCCGCACCTCCTTGACGCCGGCCGTGAAGTAGGTCTGCAGACCGAGCAACTGGTAGGCTGCGCGGATCAGGCGGTTCAGCCCGGGTTCTTCGAGCCCGAGATCGGCCAGAAAAATCGCCTTGTCTTCGTCATCGAGGTCGGCGAGTTCGGCTTCGATCTTGGCGCACAGAACAATCACCGGCGCACCTTCGATGGCCGCATGTGCACGCAGGTGGTCGAGGTGCGGGTTGTTCAGAAAACCGTCTTCCAGAACGTTGCCGACATACATCGTCGGCTTGATGGTCAGCAGGCACAGCGGTTTGAGCAGGGCCTTTTCGTCAGTGGCGAGAGTCAGCGTGCGCGCTGGTTTGCCGTCGTTGAGATGCGGCAGCAGACGTTCGAGAACGCCGACCAGTTTCTGCGCTTCCTTGTCGCCGGCACGTGCTTTCTTGATCTCGCGATTGAGCGTGCGTTCGACGGATGCGAGGTCGGCGAGAGCCAGTTCGGTCAGGATGGTTTCGATGTCCGACAACGGATCAACGCGCCCCGAGACATGCACGACATTGTCGTCGTCGAAGCAGCGGATGACACTGACGATGGCATCGGTTTCGCGGATATTGGCCAGGAACTGGTTACCCAGGCCTTCACCCTTCGAAGCGCCGGCAACCAGGCCGGCAATATCGACAAACTCGACGATCGCCGGCTGGATGCGTTGTGGTCTGACGATCGCCGCGATCTGCTGCAGGCGCGGATCGGGCACTTCGACAATCCCGACATTGGGTTCGATGGTGCAGAAGGGGTAGTTCTCGGCGGCGATTCCCGCCTTGGTCAGGGCATTGAAGAGGGTGGATTTGCCGACATTCGGCAGACCGACGATACCGCACTGGAGGCTCATTGGGATTCCGATATTAAATGGTCTTGAGATGCAGTTGCCGTTGCGCGGTCGCATAGTCGCCGGTGGCGAGCAGGGGCCAGGCCGTCAGGCAGCGATCGATGGCCGTGTCGATCAGTTCCTGCTCTTCACGTCGTGGTGCCTTGAGGACGTAGTTGACGACCTCAGCGCGCTCGCCGGGATGCCCGATTCCCAGTCGCAGTCGCCAGAAATCCGGGCTGGCGAGGCGGGCCTGGATGTCTTTGAGGCCGTTGTGCCCGCCGTTGCCGCCGCCCTGTTTGAGGCGGATACTGCCGGGCGGCAAGTCGAGGTCATCGTGTACGACCAGTGTCTCGTCATCGGCGATCTTGTAGAAACGGGCCAGTCCGGCTACCGCCTGACCGGAGAGGTTCATATAGGTCATCGGCTGTAACAGCCACAACTCGCCGATGCGGGCAACGCGGCCAAGGAACCGGCCCTGCGGCGTCAGCGGTGCCTGCAAGCGCCGCGCCAACTGGTCGACGAACCAGAAACCGACATTGTGCCGGTTATCTTCGTACTCCTTGCCGGGGTTGCCGAGGCCGACGATCAGGCGGGGTGGTGGCATGCGATGGATTGCCCAAGCCGCCGCGGGTACTGGGTACCGGACGGCGGCCGGGATGGGGTGCGGGTTTAGCCGGCAGTCGCTGCGCCCTCGGCTGTATCGGAGTCGTCACCACCCTTCTTGGCCGGGATCGACACCAGCACGTAATCCTCGCCATGCAGGGCCGGGGTGACGCCCGCCGGGAGAACCAGCTCGGAAGCATGGATCGAGTGACCAGACTGGAGGTTCTGCAGGTCGACTTCGATAAACGCCGGCAGATCCTGCGGCAGGCAGATCACTTCGATGTCGTTGTGGACGTGCGCGACGTGACCGCCACTGATCTTGACTCCCGGCGCGATGTCGGCGTTGATGAAGTGCAGCGGTACACGCTGGTGGATGGCATGGGCCATGTCGACCCGCTGAAAGTCCACATGCAGGACCAGTGGCTTCCAGGGGTGCATCTGCGAGTCACGCAGCACGACACTTTCGATGCGGCCATCGATGTTCAGCGTCAGAACGGAAGAATGGAATGCTTCCTTGCGCAGGTTGAGCAGAATTTCGTTGTGATCGAGGTCGATCAACTGCGGTGCCGCCGAGCCTCCGTAAACGATCGCCGGTACGCGATTCTGGCGACGCAGGCGGCGGCTCGCTCCGGACCCCTGCAGGGTGCGCTTGCGCGCTTCAAATTCAAACTTCATGGACAGCTCCTGATGTGATACAAACCCCGCCCGCGACCAGGCGGGGGGTTGAAAAATTGATTGCTACGGCGGCGCAGAGCGCCTTACTCGATGAAGAGCGAGGAAACGGAATCCTCGTTGCTGATCCGGCGAATCGTTTCGGCCATCACCTCGGCTACCGAAAGCTGGCGAATGCGCGGCGAACTGAGCGCGTCCAGGCTGAGCGGAATGGTGTCGGTGACGACCAGTTCGTCGAGATCGGAGTGATTGATTCGATCGACGGCATGGCCCGAAAGTACCGGATGGACGCAGTAGGAAAGGACCTGCCTGGCGCCATGTTGTTTGAGCGCGGTCGCCGCCTTGCACAAGGTTCCGGCGGTGTCGACCAGGTCGTCCATGATCACGCAGGTGCGCCCCTCGACATCGCCGATGATGTTCATTACCTCGGACACATTGGCCTTCGGACGACGCTTGTCGATGATCGCCAGGTCGCATTCGAGACGTTTGGCCAGCGCCCGCGCCCGGACGACTCCGCCGACGTCGGGCGAGACGACCATCAGATGATCGAAATTCTTCTTCCAGACGTCGCCGAGCATGATCGGCAGCGAGTAGATGTTGTCGACAGGGATGTTGAAGAAGCCCTGGATCTGCTCGGTATGCAGGTCCATGGTCAGCACCCGGTGGACTCCCGCAGCCGTCAGCAGGTCGGCAACCAGCTTGGCGGCGATCGGAACGCGCGCCGAGCGTACGCGGCGATCCTGGCGAGCGTAGCCAAAATAGGGGATGGCGGCGGTGATTCGGGCGGCCGAGGCGCGCTTGAGCGCGTCGGTCATGACCAGCAGCTCCATCAGATTCTCATTGGTCGGCGCACAGGTCGATTGCAGGATGAACACGTCCATGCCGCGCACATGTTCCTGGATTTCGACACTGATCTCGCCGTCGGAAAAACGACCGACGTGGGCGCGGCCAAGAGAGATGTTGAGACGCTTGACGACATCGGCAGCCAGTGCCGGGTTAGCGTTGCCGGTAAATACCATCAGGCTGTCGTAGGCCATGCTGCGCTTCCCGTGGCGCGCGAACGAAGTCTCGGCGCCGTATAAAGCAAGACGGGCAGCCAACACCGCCTGCCCGCTTTGACAGAAATGAAATGGCTGGGGAGGAAGGATTCGAACCTTCGAGTGCCGGAATCAAAATCCGGTGCCTTAACCAACTTGGCCACTCCCCAGCGATCGCTCGCATCGCGCATGGATTGCGAACGAGGCGCGGATTATACCGGGGATTCTTCAGCAAGCACAAGTGTGATCAAGGCGCAGGCGCTCGGTCGCGGCCGTGGCCTCAACTCGCCAGTTCGCACAGGGGATGCCGGTCCAGGCCCGTTGCCAGCCAGCCACGCATCGTCCTGGGCAATTGCCGTAGGGCGTCCTCGGCCTGTTCGCGGCTTGTGAACTCGGCGAAAACGCAGGCACCAGAACCACTCATGCGCGCAGGGGTGGATACTGACAAGGCCACGAGATGCTCGGCAATGGCCGGAAAGCGGGCACAGGCCACGGCTTCCAGGTCGTTGCCACCGAAGCCGGGACGCCATGATGCCGGGTCGATTGCGAGCGAATCGCGTTTGAGTTCCGGTGCGCCAAAAATGGCCGCAGTCGGCACCTGCAGCGGCGGTTCGAGGACCACATACCAGCGCGGCGGCAGTTCGACCGCCAGCAGGGTTTCGCCGATGCCTTCGGCAAAAGCGTTGCGTCCGAAAACGAAGACCGGCACGTCGGCGCCGAGAGCGAGGCCGATTTCCTGCAGGTGCCGGCGCGGCAAATGCAGTTTCCAGAGGTGGTTGAGCGCCAGCAGGACTGTCGCCGCATCCGAGCTGCCGCCGCCGAGACCGCCACCGAGCGGCAGGTGCTTTTCGATACTGATGTTGACGCCGGTCGGGCAATGGGTTTCAGCCTGGAGCAGGCGGGCGGCGCGAACGCTCAGTTCCTGATCAGGGGCCATGCCTGCAAGGGGTGTTGCCAGACGCACCAAGCCATCGGCACGTGGCGAGAAACGCAGCCGGTCACCATGGCCGAGGAAGCGAAATACTGTCTGCAGCAGGTGATAGCCATCGGCACGGCGGCCAACGACATGCAGGAAGAGATTGAGTTTGGCGGGCGCCGGATAAATGCTTTGCCAGTCCCAGGACTGGTGGCTGGAAGTCATTGAGCGCAGGCCTTGGCAGGCAGCGCAGTCGGCAACATCTGCCACTCCTCGATGCGCAGGCGGAGTTCAAAGCCGTCCTCGCGCTCGACAAACAAGCGGCCGGGGAGGGCCTGTGGGTCGTCATTGTCGTACTCATAATCAATCCGCCAGTCCTCGTACCGCAGGCGCAGCGGGCGGCCGAGGGTGTCCAGTGCCAGGCGGCCACCGTCAGGATTGCAGCCACGCAGCCAGTCAGGCAGTCTGCTCAAGGGTAAGGGGTAAGCCAGGAGCGACTGCAGCAGCTGATCGGCAGTCGCTGCCGTATGCGAATTGCCATCGCTACCAGTCAGGCGTGCGCCCGCGGCATCGCTGACGATCTCGGCCAGGCCTTGCCCGAGCGGCGAGGACAACAGCAACTCGTCGCGGTCGCCGTCATGACGCCAATACAGGCGACCAGGGTAGTTCTTCCCTTCCTGGCGCAGCGCAAAGCGGCCGGTCAGCGAGAAGCCCTGCAGGCGGTCTCGTGCGATGGTGACCGTTGGGCGTGCGCTGGCCGCCGGTCCCAGGGCGGAGCAGGCACCCAGACCGAGCACGCCGACCCCGATCAATGGTGCGATCAGGATTGCACGGCTGCATCGGATCAGGCCAAGCTGCGGGCGTTTTCCGGTCAGGGCAGGAACCTCCTGATCGCTTCCTTCAGCACCTCGTTTTCCGGGTCCTTTTTGTGCGCCTCGCGCAGGGTCCGCTGGGCTTCATCCTTGCGACCGAGCATCCACAGCACTTCCCCGGTGTGTGCCGCGATCTCGGGGTCGGGGCGCAGAGCCAGGGCGCGTTGCAGGAGAGCCAGTGCGCCTTCGAGATCGTTTTGCCGATAAAGAACCCAGGCCATGCTGTCGAGGATGAAAGGGTCATTGGGCGCCAGTTGCAGAGCCTTTTCGATGAGCCGCCGGGCTTCAGGCAGCCGTATGTTGCGATCGGCGTAGGCGTAACCGAGTGCGTTGTAGGCTTGTGCATTCTCCGGCTGCAGTTCAAGCAGTTTGCGCAGGCGGCTTTCCATGATTTCCAGGCGTCCGAGTTTCTCGGCCAGCAGCGCCGACTCATAGAGCAACTCGGGCTGCTCCGGCTGCGTACCCAGCTCCTGGTCGAGCAGGGCAAGCGCCATCTCGGTCTGCTTCGCATCGCGCAGCAAGGCGGCCTCGGCAATGGATAACTGGACGCGTGACGACGGGTTCCGGGCTGCCGCATCGCGAAGCTGGCGTCTCGCCTCATCGAGCTTGCCCTGATTGTTGAGGATGCCGGCGCTGCGAATCTGCGCCGGAAGATAGTGCTCGCCCGGTCCAACCTGTCGGTAATCGGCCAATGCCTCGTCAGCACGCTTGCCTTCTTCGGCAAGCTGACCGAGGTAAAAGTAGGCTGCGCTCTTGTCCGGGATGTCGAGCGTCACCAGGTGTTTGAGTTGCGTCTCGGCAAGTGTTCTGTCGTTTTCCTGCAGAGCCAGGATGGCCACCGGAAAAACCACATCCGGGTTGTTCGGGTTGGCGAGCAGCAAGCGCTCAAACTGCGCTTTGGCTTCGCCATAACGCTTCTCGCCGACCAGCGCGCGCGCGAGGTACAGTTGTACCTCGCGTGCTTGCGGATGACGTTCGACAAAGCGTTGCAGTGAAGCAATGGCCTCGGTGGATGATTGCTGGGCGATCAGCTGTGCTTCCAGCAGGACCCCCGCTTCCCAGTCCGGGCGCAACTCGAGCGCACGTCGCGTTTCGACGAGTGCGCGGGTGTGGTCACCGGCTGCGCTGGCAGCCACGGCGATGGCGTAATGCGCCTCGGGCCGGTCCAGGAATGGCGCGCAGACCTTGATGATCAACTGCAGGACTGCCTGGCGATCCTGGTTGCGGGCAAACATCCGGTTCAGCGCCAACAGGTTGCCCGGCAGCGCTTCCTTGTCGGCCTCCAGCATCTGGATCAATTGCGGGGCCAGGCCATCGAACTGGTTGGACATGATCATGACACCGACCAGCACTTGTTGGGCACGCTTCGAGGCAGGCTCGACCTGCAACCACAAGCGTGCGAGGTCGAGAATCAGATCGTAACGACGCGCGTATCCAGCCACCTCAGTCGCCCTTGCCAGAATGGCCGGGTCGCGGGTGCGCACGGCCAGGTCGGCATAGGCCTGGCTGGCAAATTCGGCTTTGCCTCGCTTCAGGGCCACTTCGGCGAGCAGGACCTGATAGACCACCTGCACGCTGAGCTCCTTGTACTCCTGATCGTCAGAGCGTGGCGCGATGGTCTCCGGGGTACTGCGCTTGAACTCACGCCCTGTCGATTTGCTTTTTCCGGATGGGAGGTCGGCGGCAGCCAGGGCGGGTACCCCGAAGGCAAGCACCAGAGCCGTGCAGAGGAGGGTATTCTTGATCGATTTCATGATTTCCTTGCTTGCCTTGGACCGTTGCAGGAACTGACGGTGACTTTGCGTCATAATTTGCGCATGTTATGGACTTTTTGCGGTAGCAGCAATGCCAGAACTCCCGGAAGTTGAAGTCAGCAGGCAAGGATTGCTCCCTTGCCTGTCCCAGCAAGCGATCGTTGGTGCGGTGGTGCGCACGCCGCGGCTGCGGCACGAGATTCCGTCCGGGCTCGATGCGCGTCTGGCCGGTCTGCGTGTGGAGGCCATCTTGCGGCGTGGCAAATATCTTCTGCTGGACTGTCAGAGTACCCGCGGTGGTGGCTGGCTGCTCCTTCACCTCGGCATGTCGGGCAGTCTGCGCTTGGTACCGCTGGCTACGCCGGCACAGCAGCACGACCACTTTGATCTGGTTTTCGCGCATACCGTTCTGCGTCTTCGCGATCCGCGCCGCTTCGGGGCGCTGCTCTGGCATGAGGGCTGCGGTGTCGAAAAGCATCCGGCCCTCGCCGGTCTAGGCATCGAACCGCTCTCCGAGGATTTCAACGGTGACTGGCTGCATGCGGCGACGCGCGGCCGCCGGGTGCCGATCAAACCGTTGCTGATGGATGGTCGTCTGGTTGTTGGCATCGGCAATATCTACGCTGCCGAAAGTCTCCATCACGCTGGCGTATCACCACTGCGCAGCAGTGACCGGATCAGCCGTCAGCGCTACCGTGTGCTGGTCGATGCCATTCGTGCAACGCTGGAGGCCGCCATTGCCGCCGGCGGCAGCAGTGTGCGCGACTATGTGCATAGCGATGGTGGTGCCGGCTGTTTCCAGCTTTCCTGCAGGGTCTATGGTCGCGCGGGCGAGCCCTGCCCGACTTGCGCCAGACCGGTACGGGTCATTCGCCAGGCGGGCCGCTCGACTTTCTACTGCCCGTGCTGCCAGCGTTGAGTTGTCGGTCTATGTCGCTGATTGAACACGACCTTGTGGTAGAGTGAAAACCTGTGCCTTGTGCTGGAACCTGCCATGACGCTTGCCCAACATTTTGCCGCCTACAGCGAATGGCGTGCGCGCATCTCCGGAGTTCTGGAGAAGTTCGCAGGCTGGCTCGTCGAGAACGAATTGACAGACGCGCAGATCGATCGGCGTATTGCCCAACTGCGTGACAAGTTACGCGAAGATCGCCTGCATGTCGCATTTGTCGCCGAGTTCTCGCGCGGCAAGTCGGAGTTGATCAACGCCATTTTCTTCGCTGGTTACGGCAACCGCATTCTGCCCTCGACAGCCGGCCGTACGACGATGTGTCCAACCGAGTTGATGTACGACCGAGCGAAGCCGCCATCGATCGAGCTGCTGCCCATCGAGAGCCGTGAATCCAACAGCAGCCTCAGCGAATACAAGCACTTGCCTGCTCAATGGGAACGACTCCCGATCGACACCAGCTCAGCTGAAGCCATGCAGGAGGCGCTTCGCCATGTCAGCGACGTCATCCGCGTCGACCTGGCAATGGCCAAAAGACTCGGCTTTGCCATGACGGATGGCGAGCTTGCTGCGTTGCGCATCGATGAACAGGGTGACGTCGAAATCCCGCGCTGGCGGCATGCGATCATCAATTTTCCGCATCCGCTGTTGCAGCAGGGACTGGTCATCCTCGACACCCCCGGTCTCAACGCGATTGGCACGGAACCCGAACTGACGCTGTCCCTGCTGCCCAACGCGCATGCAGTGCTGTTCATTCTGGCCGCTGACACCGGGGTGACGCAGTCCGATCTGATGGTCTGGCGCGAATACATCGGCACCCCCGTTGGCCGCAAGAAGGGCCGCATCGTCGTGCTCAACAAGATCGACAGCTTGTGGGACGAACTCAAGTCAGCGGAAGAAATCGACGCGGAAATTACCAGACAGGTCGACACCTGCGCGTGGGCGCTTGATTTGCCGGAGGATCAGATTTTTCCGGTTTCGGCACAAAAGGCGCTGGTAGCCAAGATCAATGATGATCCCGAATTGCTCCAGCGCAGCCAATTGACGAGGCTTGAGCGTGCCCTTTCCGAGGAGTTGATCCCGGCCAAGCAGGAGATCGTTCGCGACAGCATCCATGTCGAGTTTGCCGATTGCCATCAGCGGACCCACAGCCTGCTTGAATCGCGCCTCGCCGGTCTGCGCGAACAGCTTGGCGAGCTGGCGGATCTGCGGGGCAAGAACAAGGGGGTCGTCGAGTACATGATGGGCAAGGTGCGAGGCGAGAAGGAGGAATTTGAATCCGGCCTGCAGCGCTACTACGCTGTGCGCAGCGTCTTTTCACAACTGAGCAACAAGCTTTTTGCGCATCTCGGGCTTGATGCGCTGCGTCTGTTGAGCACCTCGACGCGTGATGCGATGGTGACAGCCACCTTTTCCAGCACACTAACCAACGCGATTGATCGCTTCTTTACGGTCGCGCGCGGCAATCTCGCCAGTTCGAGGGCAGAGGTCACCGAAATCATGACGATGATGGAGGCCATCTACAAGAAATTCGCTGTTGAACACGGTCTCAAACTGGGTACGCCGACCGCTTTCTCGCTGCAGAAGTACGAGAAGGAAATCGACCGCCTCGATCAATGGTGCCATACCCATATCAATTCCGTTTTCCAGTTGCTGACGCACGAAAAGAGCCAGCTCACGCAACGCTTCTTCGAGGAGGTGGCGGTGCAGGTACGCAAGGCTTTCGAGCATGCCAATCGCGATGCCGAAACATGGCTGAAGGCGATCATGTTGCCGTTGGAGGTTCAGATTCGCGAACATCAGATTCAGCTCAAGCGCCGGCTGGAAAGCATCAAGCGGATTCACCAGGCGACCGATTCGCTTGAAGAGCGGATCGATGAACTGGAACATGTCGAGAGCAAGCTGCTTCTACAGTTGACTGTACTTGGCAAGATCAGTGAAAATTTTCGCGAGATCCTGCAGCAGACGGTGAACCGCGAGGAGATGCTGAGCGCTGCCTGAAACAGTGACCGGAGGGCTCGAATCGCCATGACCGTGGGCCGGGGCGGCGGATCCTGGCAGATGCAGATGAGGAGATTTGAAGTTGCTCTGGTGGTTGTCATATGTTGCGCTGGGTCTGTTTACCGGTTTCTTTGCCGGCATGCTCGGCATTGGCGGCGGACTGGTGATGGTCCCGGCGTTGACCATGATGTTTGCCAGCCAGGCGGGCTTCCCGCCGACGGAAGTTCTCCATCTGGCCCTTGGAACCGCGATGGCGGCGATCCTGTTCACCTCTCTGGCCAGTCTGCGTGCGCATCACCAGCATGGTGCGGTGCTGTGGAAGATCGTCGCCCAGATCACGCCGGGAATTCTCGTCGGGACGCTGCTTGGCACGCTCTTCGCTGCGAGTGTCCCGGCCAAACCACTGGCCGGTTTTTTTACGGCATTCGTCTGCTGCGTGGCCGTGCAGATGATCCTCAACCTGAAGCCGAAAGCGGCACGCGAGTTGCCGGGTGCCGGCGGCGTATTTGCCGTCGGCAGCGGCATCGGTGCGGTGTCGGCGCTGGTCGCCATCGGTGGCGGCGCGCTGACCGTGCCCTTCCTGACCTGGTGCAACGTGCGCGTGCAGCATGCCATCGGCACTTCCGCGGCGGTCGGTTTTCCGATCGCGCTGGGCGGCTCGCTGGGCTACATTTTCAACGGCTGGGGGCACGCCGAGCTGCCACGATGGAGTCTTGGCTACGTTTATCTGCCGGCTCTGATCTGGCTGGTGCCGGCGAGCATGCTGACGGCTCCGCTGGGGGCGAGACTGGCACACCGCCTGCCGGTCGCCGCCTTGAAACGTGTTTTCGCAGGCGTCCTGATCCTGCTGGCGGCCAAGATGCTGTGGGGATTCTTCGTCGGCAAGGGGGGGTGAGCAGCCCAAAGGGGGGAGCAGCGAGGTGGTTGGCGGAGGGATCAGCGGCCGCTGAACTGCGGTTGGCGTTTTTCGAGAAAAGCCGACAAGCCTTCGCGGTAATCGTCGCTGTCGAGGAAAGCGAACGAAGCGCGCAGCTCCTGTTCGCCGAGCGGCCGGTCGTGCTGCAGGCGGCGTACCCACTGTTTGTGCCAGCGGGCGACCAGCGGCGCGCCTTCGCAGATGCGCCGGGCACTCGCGTAGGCTTCCGGAACAACCTCGGAATCGGTGACGACGCGCGTGACCAGGCCCTTGGACAGGGCTTCTCCTGATCCGAGAATGCGCCCTTCGAGCAGAATTTCGAGCACCGTCGCTGGTCCGGCAAGACGCAGCAGACTCGCCATTTCGACGGGATACATCGAGAATCCGAGCTTGTTGATTGGTGCTCCGAAGCGCGCCGACTCGCCACAGATGCGCAGGTCACACTGCGCGGCGATCTCCAGCCCGCCCCCGATGCACGCCCCCTGCACCAGCGCGATCGTTGGGTGGCGACAGTCGAAAACCGCCTGCAGGGCGGCGCCTGCCTGTTCATGATAGGCCATTGCACGTTCCAGGGTATCGCGCTGGCTCAGGAACTCATCGATGTCGCCACCCGCTGCGAAAGCCTGCTCACCGTCGCCACGCAGCACGACACAGCGCACCTGCTCGTCGCCAGACAGCTCGCTGACCACCGCAGCCAGAGTCCGCCACATCGCCAGGTCGAGCGCATTGCGCTTGCCCGGATTGGCCAGCGTGACGGTCGCGACGGCAGCCTCGCGCGTGCAGAGGATGCTGCCGGTCACGCCACCCATTCCTGATGAACGGAACTTCTGACCAGAGCCTGCCGTCCGGACAGGATGTGATCGTGCATCAGGTTCTGCGCACGCGCCGCGTCACCGGCCTTGATGGCCTCAAGAATGGTGGTGTGTTCCGCCAGAGACTGCTGCAGACGACCCTCGATGCTCAGCGAAAAAAGGCGCGTCAGCTTGAGCACCTTGCGCAGATCCTGGATCACCTGCTGTAGCCAGCGGTTGCCGGACAATTCCTGGATGCGGGCGTGAAACTCCTGATTCGCCACGAAGAAACGTTCGATCTGATTGCTGGCCGCGAAGCGTTCGAGTTGTCGGTGGATCGTTTCGAGTCTGGCGATCTGCTCGGGCTGTACGCGCTTCGTCGCTTCGAGTGCGCAACGTCCTTCAAGCATCGCCATCAAGGGAAAGATCTCGTCCAGATCCTGCTCGGAGATCTCGGTCACGTAACAGCCGCGGCGCGGCTTCAGCGTCACCAATCCTTCGGCGGCGAGAACCTTCAGCGCTTCGCGCAAAGGGGTCCGACTGATGCCGTAATCGACGGTTAACAACTGCTCGTCGATGCGCGTTCCCGGCGGCAGCTCGTGCGCAAAGATGCGCTGCCTCAGTCTTTCGGCGACTTCCTGGTAGAGGGCGGTCTGGGCTATACGACTCGCAACCATCGATCTTTTTTCGCAGCCTTGTTCAGGTCCCCCAAGGGACCTTGCTTTCATAATTATGGATACAGTATTATTCGTGGAACGGGGTGTCAAGCATTAAAATAACCTGCGCAGTGCGACTCCCCTGAGCATCATGGCTCGTGCGTCCTCAGCGGAAGTGCCCCCCTCAATCCACAGATTTCTCGAAAGGTTCCGTCATGTCCAACGCGAACAATGCTGCAAAAAGCGATTCTGCAAATCTCGATGCCTGGAAGAAGGCTGCCACCAAGTCGGCGCCCGGTGGGAATGTTGATGCACTGAGCTGGGTGACGCCCGAAGGCATCGTCGTCAAGCCGCTGTATACCAAGGCCGATGTCGAAGGTCTGGAGTACACCGACACGCTGCCTGGTCTGGCTCCCTTCGTGCGCGGCCCGCAGGCAACGATGTATGCCGTGCGTCCGTGGACGATTCGCCAGTACGCCGGCTTCTCCACCGCCGAAGCATCGAACGCTTTCTACCGCAAGGCCCTGGCCGCCGGCGGTCAGGGAGTCTCGGTGGCTTTCGACCTGGCGACGCACCGCGGTTACGACTCCGATCATCCGCGCGTCACCGGCGATGTCGGCAAGGCCGGCGTGGCAATCGATTCGGTCGAAGACATGAAGATCCTGTTCGACGGCATCCCGCTCGAAAAGATCTCGGTGTCGATGACCATGAACGGCGCCGTGTTGCCGATCCTCGCTGGTTACATCGTGGCCGCCGAAGAGCAGGGCGTACCGCAGGACAAGCTCTCGGGGACGATCCAGAACGACATCCTCAAGGAGTTCATGGTTCGCAACACCTACATTTACCCGCCGAAGCCGTCGATGAAGATCATCGCCGACATCATCGGCTACACCGCAAACCACATGCCGAAATTCAACTCGATCTCGATTTCGGGTTATCACATGCAGGAAGCTGGCGCCACGCAGGCGCTCGAACTCGCGTTCACACTGGCTGACGGCCGCGAGTACGTCAAAACGGCGATTGCCTCCGGCCTCGACGTCGACTTTTTTGCCGGCCGCCTGTCGTTCTTTTTCGCCATCGGGATGAACTTCTATCTCGAAGTGGCCAAGCTGCGCGCCGCCCGTCTGCTGTGGTGGAAGATCATGCAGGAGTTCTCGCCGAAGAGTCCGAAATCGATGATGTTGCGTACCCACTGCCAGACTTCGGGCTGGTCGCTGACCGAACAGGACCCGTACAACAACGTCGTGCGCACCACCATCGAGGCGATGGCCGCCGTCTTCGGTGGCACCCAGTCGCTGCACACCAATGCCCTCGATGAAGCGATCGCACTGCCGACCGAATTCTCGTCGCGCATTGCACGCAACACGCAACTGGTCATTCAGGAAGAAACGCATATCACCAACGTCATCGATCCCTGGGCCGGTTCGTACATGATGGAAAAGCTGACGCAGGATCTGGTCGACGAAGCCTGGAAGATCATCGAGGAAGTCGAGGCGATGGGCGGCATGACGCATGCCGTTGAGTCCGGCTGGGCGAAGATGAAGATCGAGGGCTGCGCGGCCGACAAGCAGGCGCGCATCGATTCCGGCAAGGACGTGATCGTCGGCGTGAACAAGTACAAGCTCGCCAAGGAAGACATGATCGATATTCGCGACATCGACAACAACGCCGTCCGCGACGCGCAGATCGCGCGCCTGAAGTCGGTGCGCGCAAGCCGTGATTCCGACCAGGTCAACGCTGCGCTTGCCGATCTGACGCGCTGCGCCGAAACCGGCGAAGGCAATCTGCTCGACTTCACGGTCAGGGCGATGCGCTTGCGGGCCACGGTTGGCGAAGTTTCGGACGCCATGGAGAAAGTCTTTGGCCGTTTCCGCGCCACGCAACAGACCGTCTCGGGGGTCTATGGCGCAGTCGTCGAGGGAATGGCCAGTTGGGAAACGCTCAAGGCCGAGATTGCTCAGTTCAACGAAGAAGAAGGCCGGCGGCCGCGGATCATGATCGCCAAACTCGGCCAGGACGGCCACGACCGGGGGGCCAAGGTGGTCGCCACCGCCTTTGCCGACCTCGGCTTCGACATCGACGTCGGCCCGCTCTTCCAGACCCCGGAGGAAGCCGCCCGTCTGGCGATCGAGAACGACGTGCACGCCGTCGGCGTCTCCTCGCTCGCCGCCGGGCACAAGACGTTGTTGCCGGCACTGGTGCAGGCCCTCAAAAATCAGGGGGCCGACGACATCATTGTCTTCGCCGGCGGCGTGATCCCGCCGCAGGACTATGATTTCCTGTTCGCCGCCGGCGCCAAGGCCATTTTCGGTCCCGGTACCCGCATCGAGGACTCGGCGATGACCGTCCTCGCGGAAATCCGCAAGGCTCGTGCGCAAGTGACTGCCTGAACGGCGTGACCTCCAGCAAAGGGGATGGACATGACCAGCGCGTCCGCCGGCACTCTGACGGCTGCCGACCAGCACCTCGTCGATGGCGTGCTTGCCGGTCGCCGGCGGGCGCTGGCCAAAACCATCACCCTCGTCGAGTCGACCCACCACGATCACCATCGGCGTGCGCGGCAGGTGTTGGCGGCGCTGCTGCCACACACCGGACGAACGATTCGGGTCGGCATCTCGGGCTCGCCGGGTGCCGGCAAATCGACCTTCATCGAATCACTGGGCGTCCACCTGATAGAAGCCGGCAAGCGTGTTGCCGTTCTCGCCGTGGACCCTTCGTCGTCGGTCTCCGGCGGTTCGATCCTCGGTGACAAGACGCGCATGGAGTTGCTCTGCCAGCGCGACGAAGCCTTCATCCGGCCCAGCCCTTCCTCGGGATCGCTGGGGGGAGTCGCCGACAAGACGCGTGAAGCCATGCTGGTCTGCGAAGCCGCCGGTTTCGATGTCATCATCGTCGAGACCGTCGGCGTCGGACAATCCGAGACGACGGTCGCCGGCATGGTCGACGTTTTCGTTTTGCTGCAATTGCCCAATGCCGGCGACGATCTGCAGGCGATCAAGAAGGGCATCGTCGAGATCGCCGACCTGATCGTCTTCAACAAGGCCGACATTGATGAACGTGCCGCCGCCTTCGCGCGCGGGCAGATGAAAGCGGCGTTGACGATGCTGCGCAGCGCCAGCCCCAACTGGCGTCCCCCGGTGCTGACCGTGAGCGCGCTTGCCAAGCGCGGCATCGCCGAATTCTGGGCCGAGATCGAGCGCTTCCAGCGCACCCTGACCGCCACCGGCGAATTCGAAGAAAAACGCCGTCGGCAGGCCGTCGACTGGATGTGGAGCCTGATCGATTCCGGTCTGCGCCGCCATTTCCGTGCCCACCCGGCAGTGCGCTCGGCGCTGCCGGAACTGTTGAGCGACGTCGCCGAAGGGCACACGACGCCTGGCGCGGCCGCCGCACGCCTGCTGGCCTTTGTGAAGCACTGATGACAAATTCCGAGATCCTCCGACTTGTTTGAGTAGTTCTGATTGACGCGACCGTTAGGGAGTAGAACATATGCACGACATCATTCGCCAGCTTGCAGAAAAGCGCGCGGCGGCCTGTCTGGGTGGTGGCCAGAAGCGTATCGACAGCCAGCACAGCAAGGGCAAACTGGCTGCCCGCGAACGCATCGAGCTCCTGCTCGATAGTGGCTCGTTCGAAGAGTGGGACATGTTCAAGGAGCACCGCTGCAACGACTTCGGCATGGCCGCGCAGTCGGTCCCCGGCGACGGGGTGGTGATCGGCTGCGGCACCATCAACGGCCGCCTGATGTTCGTGTTCTCGCAGGATTTCACCGTTTTCGGCGGTTCGCTGTCGGAAGCGCATGCCGAGAAGATTTGCAAGGTCATGGACCATGCGATCAAGGTCGGGGCGCCGGTGATCGGCCTCAACGACTCGGGAGGTGCGCGTATCCAGGAAGGCGTGGCTTCGCTCGCCGGTTATGCTGATGTGTTCCAGCGCAACGTTCTCGCCTCGGGCGTGGTGCCGCAGATCTCGCTGATCATGGGACCGTGCGCGGGGGGGGCGGTCTATAGTCCGTCGATGACCGATTTCATCTTCATGGTCAAGGATTCGTCGTACATGTTCGTCACCGGCCCGGAGGTGGTCAAGACGGTGACGCACGAAGACGTGACTTCCGAGGAACTCGGCGGCGCGATCACGCATACGACCAAATCCGGCGTCGCCGACCTGGCTTTCGAGAACGATGTCGAAGCCTTGATGATGATTCGCCGGTTCATCAGTTTTCTGCCGTCGAACAATCGTGAGAAGCCACCCCGTCTGCCGTCGCAGGATCCGGCCGACCGCCTCGACTTCTCGCTCGATACACTGGTCCCCGACAACCCCAACAAGCCGTACAACATCAAGGAACTGATCATCAAGATCGCCGATGATGGCGATTTCTTTGAGCTGCAGCGCGAATACGCCAAGAACATCGTCATCGGCTTTGCGCGCATGGATGGTTCCACCGTCGGTATCGTCGCCAACCAGCCGCTGGTCCTTGCCGGCTGCCTGGATATCAAGAGTTCGATCAAGGCCGCGCGCTTCGTTCGTTACTGCGATGCCTTCAACATCCCGGTGGTGACCTTCGTCGACGTTCCCGGCTTCATGCCCGGGACCGCGCAGGAATACGGCGGGATCATCAAGCATGGCGCCAAACTGCTCTACGCCTACGCCGAATGTACGGTGCCGAAGATCACCGTGATCACCCGCAAGGCCTACGGGGGGGCCTACGATGTGATGGCGTCGAAACACCTGCGCGGCGACGTCAACTTCGCCTGGCCCTCTGCCGAAATCGCGGTGATGGGACCGAAAGGCGCGGTCGAGATCATCTTCCGCGAGGAGAAGGGCGACCCGGCCAAGCTGGCGGCGCGCGAGGCCGAGTACAAGGCCAAGTTCGCCAACCCCTTTGTCGCCGGCGCACGTGGCTTCATCGACGATGTGATCATGCCCAACGAAACCCGCAAGCGCATCTGCCGCTCTCTGGCCATGTTGCGCAACAAGCAGCTGGAAAACCCGTGGCGCAAGCACGGCAACATTCCGCTTTGATCGACGGGGAGAAATAGAGATGTTCAAGAAAAT
>DIME01000051.1:0-12310 GCA_002425405.1 Candidatus Accumulibacter vicinus | reverse complement strand
CTGATCGCCAACCGCGGCGAGATCGCCTGCCGGGTCATGAAAACCGCCAAGAAAATGGGCATCAGGACGGTCGCGGTCTATTCCGAGGCCGACAAGGACTCGATGCACGTACTGATGGCCGATGAAGCGGTATGTATCGGCCCTGCGGCCTCCAAGGAGTCGTACCTGGTGATCGACAAGATCATCGATGCCTGCAAGGCGACCGGCGCCGAGGCGGTACACCCCGGCTACGGCTTCCTCTCCGAGAATGAAGAGTTCTCACGCCGCCTCGAAGACAACGGCATCATCTTCATCGGCCCGAAGCACTATTCGGTGGCCGCCATGGGCGACAAGATCGCTTCCAAGAAGCTGGCGATGGAAGCCAGAGTCAACACCATCCCCGGCTACAATGCCGAGATCGTCGACTCGGCGCAGGCCGTCGAAATCGCCAAGGGAATCGGCTACCCGGTGATGATCAAGGCGTCTGCCGGTGGTGGCGGCAAGGGTCTGCGCGTCGCCTTCAATGACCAGGAGGCTTTCGAGGGCTTCGAAGCCTGCCGGAACGAGGCCCGCAACAGCTTCGGCGACGATCGCGTGTTCATCGAGAAATTTGTCGAAGGACCGCACCACATCGAGATCCAGGTGATTGCCGACTCCTTCGGCAACACCGTCTACCTGCTCGAGCGCGAATGCTCGATTCAGCGGCGGCACCAGAAGGTTCTCGAGGAAGCTCCCTCGCCGTTCATCGACGACGGCATCCGCAAGGCGATGGGCGAGCAGGCGGTCGCGCTCGCCAAGGCCGTGAACTATCAGAGCGCGGGCACCGTCGAGTTCGTCGTCGGCTCGGACAAGTCGTTCTACTTCCTCGAAATGAACACCCGCCTGCAGGTCGAGCATCCGGTGACCGAAATGATCACCGGCGTCGACCTCGTCGAACTGATGATCCGTGTCGCTGCCGGCGAAACCCTGCCGTTCAGGCAGGAGGACATCCAGGCCAATGGCTGGGCGATCGAGTGCCGGATCAACGCCGAGGACCCGTTCCGCGGCTTTCTGCCCTCGGTGGGCCGCCTGGTCAAGTACCGGCCGCCGGAGACGGCCGAAGGACAGGTCCGTGTCGATACCGGCGTCTTCGAAGGCGGCGAGATTTCGATGTACTACGACTCGATGATTGCCAAGCTGATTTGCCACGGGGCAACACGGGATCAGGCGATAAGTCGCATGCGCGACGCGCTGAACGCTTTCGTGATTCGCGGCATCGATTCAAACATTCCTTTCCAGGCGGCGCTGATGCAGAATCCGCGCTTTCTGTCGGGAGTATTCACCACCGCCTTCATCGCTGAAGAATATCCCAGCGGCTTTGTCGCCACCGACGTGGTGCACGACGATCCGGGGCTGCTCGCCGCACTGGCGGCCTTCGGCCGCCGCCGTTACATCGATCGCGCGGTCCAGGTCAGCGGCCAGATGCCGGGCCACCAGCGCAAGGTCGGCAGTGAGTGGGTCGTCCAGATGGAGGGTAAGGACTACCCGGTGGTCGTCACGCCGATCCCTGGCGGCTACTCGGTGACGCACGGGGCCGATCGCTACGATCTCGTTTCCGACTGGAAGTTCGGCGAACTCGTCTTTCGCGGTACGTGCAACGGCACACCGATCTGCCTGCAGCTTGAGCGCATCGGTCTCTTGTATCGCGTCGTGCACTTCGGCAAGCAGGTCAAGGCCACGGTGATGACCGCCAATGCTGCGCGCATGCTGGCGCTGATGCCGAAGAAGCTGCCGCCGGACCTCTCGAAGTTCCTGCTCTCGCCGATGCCCGGCCTGCTGCGCGAGGTCTCGGTTGCCGCCGGACAGCAGGTCAGCGCCGGCGAAAAGCTCGCGGTCATCGAGGCGATGAAGATGGAAAACGTCCTCAAGGCCGAACTCGATTGCAAGGTCAAGAAGATCGTCGCCACCCCCGGCGAGAGCCTGTCGGTCGATCAGGTGATCATCGAGTTCGAGTAGGCCTGCGGTCGCTGAAAAGGCCGTGCCAACCCATCAAAGCCCGCCGCCAGGCGGGCTTCCTGTATCCGCAATCGCGCTGCGGATAGCGACGGGCTGCGCTGGGTCATGCCCCTGTTTGATGAAGGATATCGCTACAAAATGACAAATTTGACGGAAGGTGGCCGGCACCAATTGCTCGGTCTTTACGATTCGCCCTTTGTGCGTCGCGTCGCGGTCACGATGCACCACTACGGGATTCCCTTTGAGCATCTGTCTCTGTCTGTGTTCCGGCACATGGATGCAATGCGGCCACTCAATCCCTTGTTCAAGGTGCCGATGCTGACCCTTCCAAGCGGTGAGAAACTCTATGAGAGCGCGTATATCCTCGACTATCTCGACGAGCTGGCGGCAGAGCGCGGCATCACCGCGCTCACGCCGCGCAGCGGGCCGGAGCGGCGACAGATACAGCAACTGATCGCTCTGGCAATCGTTGCCACCGAGAAAGCGGTGGCTATCGAGTACGAACGCAAACGCCCGGGCGAGTTACAATGGTCCGAGTGGACGAAGCGCCTGCGCGGCCAGATGCGACAGGCCTTCGACATCCTCGAAGAACGACTGGACAGCGATTTCCTGGTCGGCGGGCGCCTGACACAGGCCGACATCACCACGGTTGCCGGGATCGGCTTCGTTCGTTACGTACTGCCGCACGAGTGGCCAGCGGGTGATTATCCCGCACTCTCCCGGCTGGTCGACAGGCTCGAAGCCAGCCCGGCGTTCAAGGCCGTGCCGCTCGACGAATGAGTGAAGATCCTTGCCCTTCATCATTGAAACCGGGCACCCACGGCCCGAAAGTTTCCCTGCCAGCACGGCACAGGCACTGAATGCCGCGCCGGGCGCAAAGTTCCGCAACTTTTGCAGAGAACGTTGAACCGCCCGCCCGGGTTGCAGGGGGATTCAACGTTCCCCATAACGGTGGCCGTTGATCAGGTTATAAGCGGTTTCGGATAAGTTCTCCGACTTATTCCGGTATGCTTCTCCCTCTCCAAGCTCCCGAAAGCCACGCCATGTCCCGTCAAGCAAAGACTGTGACCCTGTCAGAGGAGGAACGCCGCCGGCTGGCGTGGATAGAGGAGCGTGGCAGCGACTGGCGCGAACGTCGGCGAGCACGGACCGTGCTTCTACTTGATCAGGGACGGTCCATTGATGCCGTGGTGGCCCAGCAGAGGATCCATCGCGAGACCGTAGCCTGCCACAGGGATGCCTGGCTGGCTCGAAGCTTCCAGGGGCTGCGCGATCTGCCGCGCAGCGGTGCCCCTCGCAAGCTATCGGAAACCCACAAGCAGGTGCTCTGCGCTTGGGCCAAGGAGGAAGCCTGTACGGCCCCTCAGTTGAAGATCCGCCTGTCAGACGAGCAGGGCGTACAGGGATCGGTATGGCGGGTGCAGAGGGCCTTGAAGGAGAAAAAGTACGTCTGGAAGAGAACCCGGCACAGTCTCAGAAAGAAGCGGGACGAAGCCAAATTTCGGGAAGCCCAGGTAGCAATAGCGGAACTCGTTGAAAAATCAAAGAGGGGTGAAATCAAACTGGCCTACGTAGATGAATCGGGCTTCGCACACGCGCAGCCGAATCGAAACGCTTGGACCGAAAAAGGGGAAGTTCACCTCATCACGGCCGAGCGTGGCAAACGCCTGAATGTGCTGGCGGCATGGATATCGACCGGGGCGTTGTTCTCGGCTATGTTCTGGGAAACCACGACTGCAGCCGCATTTGCAGGTTTCCTCGGTCTGCTCCTGAAAAGCGTCGGCGGACCACTGACGGTCATTCTGGACAATGCTTCCATCCACAAGGCGAAGGCCATCCAGCCTGTGCTGGCTCTCCTGAAGCAACAAGGACTCACGCTGATCTTCCTGCCTCCCTACAGTCCGGAGCTGAACCGCATCGAGCTGCTCTGGCACAAAATGAAGCATGAGTGGATGACCTTCAAAGCCCGGACCTCCGAGATGCTTGAGGCAGATGTCGGTAAAATCCTGGACGGCTTTGGCTCTGATTGTCGGATGACTTTTTGCTGACCGCTTACTGGGGATCATTGTCCGGCAGGTAAGGTTGATGAGCTGTCGTCGTTTCACCGCTGGCCGAGAAGAGGGCTTTGGGTGGGCTCGGGCGCTGGCATGAAAAATGCTTCAAGTAAGGCCAGGGATTGCCCGTCGTATTCAATTCACCGTAAGGTTTTGGGCCTCATGAATAGATCGCAAAGTGGTTTCACGCTGATCGAGCTGATGATCGTGGTGGTGATCATCGGGATTCTGGCGGCCATCGCAATTCCCCAGTTTACCGAATACTCGCAACGGGCTGCGGACAGGGCTGCGCAGTCCGACGCACGCCATCTCCTGTATCAGGCCCTCGCCCACTTCAACGGCTAGTTCTTCCGCCCGCCCGGGCGGAAAACGCTTCGTACGTTCATGTCGATGGCCTGAACGAGGTAGGCGCACACGCACTCTCCGCGTTCATGTTTCGTCACTTTAAATCATGCGGTAAGATGCGATGGTCAGGTGCCGATACTGCGCCTGACCATTTTTGTCAGGCAGGTGACGAAAAAAGGTTGTCAGGGGCGGACATTCGCTGGAAACGACCTCTTTGCGTGGCTTCGCACCCTGGCATGGAAAATGCTGAACAGAACCCAACGGGTTGTCCGTTGCACTCACTGGAAGGAGTCCGAGAGACCATGAAAAAGCTGCAAAAAGGTTTTACCCTGATCGAGTTGATGATTGTCGTGGCGATCATCGGCATCCTGGCCGCGATCGCGATCCCGCAGCTCACCGAGTACACCAAGAAAGGTGAAGACAAGGCGGCGCAGTCGGACGCACGAAACCTGCTGACGATGGCTATTGCCAACTCGACCCTGTAACCTCATTTTCGATCGGAGACTTCGTATGAAAAAGATCATCCTGGGTTCGGTGCTTGCGATCGCCGCAGCTACCTCCCTTTCGGCAAATGTCGCCAATGCAGCGTCCGCGGCGATTTGTTCCGGCGTCAATGCAGCCGGGAACGGCGCCTTAGTCACTGCAGCTACCGATGGTACCGCTTTCGTCAGGGCGACATTCACGCCAAAATGTTCGGCAAATGTTCATATGGCCGGAGAAGATAACATTACCTATTACAGGGTGGGTGCAGCATCGGCCAAGGGCAAATTGGGTTACGGCGGTAGCTCGGTAGGCGGTGCGGTGAGCAGTACAACCGGTACGCCTTGTACCGGGGCATGTACTATGACGAATGCGACCGACGCTTTAAGCGCTGCATCAACATCCTGATCCGCGGTGTGCTGATTAGAAAAGCGGGCGTGCCGCAGGGCGCGCCCTTATTTTTGGCTGACAATCATGCTCGAGTTCGCTCTCTCCGGGCTACGTTCCGGCCTGCGCGGAAAAAGCTTCCACGCGGTCTTCCTGCTGGGCGTGCTGCTGATCGGCATCGCCTATCTTTCGGGATTCTTCTCGCCACGGCAGCCGCAGACCGTGGCCCTCGATGTCGGCTTCTCGGGGGTCCGTTTTTCGCTCGTCCTGCTCAACCTGTTCTGGGTTCAGGAACTGGTCGCCCGCGAGATCGACCGGCGGGTCATCCTCTTCTCGCTGGCCTATCCGGTTTCGCGCGGCGCATTCCTGGCCGGGCGTCTGGCGGCCGTGCTGATCCTGTCGGCGCTGGCGGCGACGGCGCTGGGCCTGCTGCTGCTCCTGGCGGTGACGATGGTCGGCGGGGGCTATAGTCAGGAATTTCCACCGGCGCTCGGCTTGCCCTTCTGGAGCACGGTTGCCGGATTGGCGATCGACGCGGCGGTGGTGGCGGCCTTCGCCCTGTGCATCGCTGCGCTGTCCACCGTTTCGGTCCTGCCACTCGCACTGGGGGCAGCTTTCGCCGTCGCCGGCAAGGCCCTGGGGGCGACCGTCGCCTACCTTTCGCGGGGCGCCGACGGCGACGAGAAATTGTTCGCGAGCTATGATCCGCTGATCCGGTTGATCCAGTGGGTGCTGCCGGATCTCTCCCGCCTCGACTGGCGCGAGTGGTCGATGTATCAGTTGGCGCCGGGTGCCGAGATGATTTTCTGGTCGGTGACGATGGCCGTCGCGTACATCGTCCTGTTACTGCTCGCCGCCAGCCTGCTGTTCGCGAGGCGAGAGTTTTCCTGATGCGGCGTTTACCGATGGCGATGATCGTGCTCGCCGGCGTCCTGTCGGCATTCGTCTATGCCTGGGCGCAGCAGCGTTTGTCCGGCCTGCCCCGTGCGACGGCTACCCCCGAGCTGCTGATTTCGCTGCCGCGCTTTGCGCAGGTCCTGATGGCCGGGGGTGATCGTTACCTGGCGGCCAATCTGGCGGGATTCCGCGTGCTGGTCGCCGACACCGGCCGGATGGATGCCAGGGATTATGCGGTGCAGGGCAGGCTGCAGCGCGACATCGCCTGGTTCAACCCGGCGCACGAAGACAATTACTACATCGCCGCGGCGATTCTGCCCTGGAACGGCCAACTGGATGCGGCGCAATACGTCCTGCGCCAGGCTTCGGAGGCGCGGACCTTTGACTGGTACCCGCTGTTTCAGTACGGTTTCCTGTTCTATCATTTTCGCAAGGACCCGGCGACCGGCGCGCAGTGGCTGCTCCAGGCCGTCCCGCGCGTCAAGATCCAGCAGGACGAGTGGGCGCTGCAGAATGTCGCTGCCCTGTGGATCGAGAAGGGTTATCAGACCGCCAATGCGGCGGGAATGGTCGAGGCGATGGCCGCAGGCTCTCCGCCGGGGGCTTTCCGCAACTACCTGCAGGTCAGGGCCAGGCGGCTGCGTGATCTGGCGGCACTGCAGAACGCCGTCACGCTTTTTCGCGAGCGTCACGGCAGGGGCGTGGAAAAATTGCAGGACCTGGTGAGCAGCGGCTTGCTCGCCGAGCTTCCCAAAGACCCGCTGGGGTATGGCTTCGGCCTGGACGCTTCGGGGTGGCCGATGTTGAATGCAACGCCTTCGAGTACCCAATGATGCTGCCCGCGATTGCCATCGATGATCTGGAGAAAAAATATCCGAGAAAGTGGCGGTCGGCGCCGGTGATCGCGCTCGGCGGCGTGTCGCTGACCGTCGAACCGGGCGAGGCCTTTGGCTTCATCGGCGCCAATGGCGCCGGCAAGACGACGGCGATCAAGATCCTGATGGGGCTGATCCGGGCGACGCGCGGAAGCGCGCAGATCTTCGGGACTTCCGTTGCGCAGCCGGAGGCTCGCCGGGGCCTGGGCTATGTTCCCGAGAACCCCTATCTCTACGACTATCTGACGCCACTCGAAATCCTCTCGATGGGCATGCGGCTGCATCGGGTGCAGGTCAGCGCGCCGCAAAGCCACTGCCTGAACTGGCTAGACCGCCTGGGTCTGGCGCAGGTGGCAGGTAAGGCGATTCGTTCCTTTTCCAAGGGAATGACGCAGCGGGTGGCGATCGCCCAGGCGCTGTGCATCCGTCCGCGGCTGTTGATTCTCGACGAGCCGCTATCGGGTCTCGACCCGATCGGCCGCCGCGATGTGGTGGATATCCTTACCGAGTACAAGCGCGGCGGCGGAACCCTCTTTCTGACCTCGCATGTCCTGCACGACGTCGAACGGCTGGCCGATCGCTTCGGCCTGATCCACCAGGGTGTCCTGCGCGCGGTCCGGTCGCCGGCCGAACTCAGCGGGGACCAGGAGATGGTTCTGGTGCGCACCTTCGGCCAGACGCCGGTGGCCGGGATGCGTGAGGATTTTTCCGGGCGCTGGATCGGCGAAGTGCCGCGCGCCGATCTCTGGGAACGCCTCGAAGCCTTGCGGAATGCCGGGCATGTGGTCCTGGAACTGCGTCCCAGCCTGTCCCTGGAGGTGGCCTTCATGCGTGCGGTCGGACAGCAATGAAGGGTTCCCGGAAGAAATCACCAGTCGGTGTCAGACGTCCGCCGCTGGACCCGGCGTGCCTGGCGCTGATGCGCCTGGTCGAAGCCGCCAGGTATCCGGAAGTGGAAGCGGCGGCACGCCGTATTCTCGAAGGCCGCCCGAGTCATCCGCTGGCCTTGAAGGCGCTGGGCTTTGCCTTGATCGGGCAGGGACTTTTCGAGGCCGCCTGGCCGATCGTCCGTTTTTCTCTCGAGCGCAATCCCGATGACCCGGAAGCGCACAACAATCTTGGCATAGTCCTCTCTGCGCTGATGCGCTGGGACGAATCGATCCAGTGCTTCGCTCGCTCGCTCGAAATCAAGCCCCGCGACCCCGAGGTGCTCAAGAACTTCGGCTTCGCCCTGGCGAGGATGCGCAAGTGGGACGAAGCCGTCCCGTATTTCCTCAAGGCCATCGAGTACCACCCTGGGGACTATGTGGAGGCGATCGAGCAGCTTGCCGGCGCCTTGCTCGCCAGCAATCGCAACGACGAAGCCTGGACCTGTTTCAACGAGCTGTGGAAAAACGACCAGAGCAACGCTGCCATTCTGTCCCAACTCCTTTCCGCCAGCCTCAAGAGATGCGACTGGGAGGAACTGGAAGCCCGGCTGCTAACGCTCCGCTCCTTGACTGCAGACTATCGCTTACCGACGTGCAACCCTTTTGTCGTCTTGTCTTTTCCCAACGTCAGTGCCGAAGAACAGCTCCGGGTCGCCGCAAACTTCGCTTGCCACAGCATCCCGGCGAGTGTGCTCGATGCCCCGGAACATCGTTGGTCAGTGAGCCGGATCGGGCCGGGCTCGCGACTGCGGATCGGCTATCTGTCTGCCGATTACAAGACGCATCCGGTCGGGCAGATCATGCCGCAGGTCATCGAGCTACACGATCGATCGAAGGTCGAAGTGTTCGGGTATTCGATCGGTATCGATGATCACAGCGAGATCAGGAAGCGCCTGAGCGCAGCCTTCGATCATTTCGTCGATTTGCGGGACTGCAGCGTGATCGAGACCGCGGACCGTGTCCGTGCAGATGCGATCGACATCCTGGTCGATCTCAATGGCTGGACTGCCGACGGGCGCCTCGAGGCGCTGGCGCTTCGCGGTGCCCCGGTGCAGGTCACCTGGCTGGGTTATGCCGGCACCACCGGGCATCCGAAACTGGCCGACTATCTGCTTGGCGATCCGGTGGTGACGCCCTTGCAGCACGCGCACTGCTATACCGAGACGCTCGCTCATCTGCCGAACTGCTATCTGCCGGCGGACACCTCGATCGCCCTGAATCCGCCGCCGTCGCGACTTGCCGCCGGGTTGCCGGACGAGGGTTTTGTTTTCTGCTCGTTCAACAACAGCTACAAGTTCAACCCGCAGGTCTTCGACCTCTGGTGCCGGCTCCTGTTGGACACGGGGGAGAGCTGCCTGTGGTTGAGTCAACCGGGAGGTACTGCACAGGATCGCTTGCGCAAGGAATTCGAAATCCGCGGCGTTGACCCGGCAAGGCTGATTTTTGCGCCGCGAGTCGAGGCTCGGGCGGACCATCTGTCGCGCCTGCAACTGGCCGATCTGGCGCTCGATCCGTTTCCGTACAATTCGCATTCGACCGGGCTCGATGTCCTGTGGGCGGGGGTCCCGATGGTCGCGCTGCTTGGGGACACTTTTCCCGGACGAGTGGGGGCCAGCCTGCTGCGCGCCTCCGGCCTCGAAGAGTTGATCACCACTTCTCCCGATGAGTACCATCAGCTTGCCCTGGCACTGGTTCGTCACCCCTCGCGCCTGCACGCGCTGCGGGCGAGACTGGCCGAAAACAGGCGGCACTGTGCGCTCTTCGACATGCCGGGTTTTGTTGGCTCGCTGGAAAAGGTGTATTTCCGGATGTGGAACAACCATCTGCAGGGCGCCAGGACGCCGGTGATCTGATCGCCGGCCGCGTATCAGGGGGGGCCCTGCATCAGCCATGACCGTGAGTGGTGACCCGCCCGGCGCTGGGCATGGCCTGGAACAATGGCCGGATCGCGGAGGAGCAGTCGCACGTCCGCCCGATCGAGTCGGCCGATGTAGTGTGGCGGGAATGATCCGTGCTGCTGGTCGACCAGGGTGCGTTCATAATTCGGTAGCCAGCGCCGCACAATCACCGCACGACCGAATTCATGGAATGGGGTAAAGGCACCGATGCTCAGCATGACGACAATCAGCCAGGGTCTGGAGCCTTCGGCAGGCGGGCTGTTGCCGGGCTGAAAGAGGGTCAGCGTCAGGATCAGCAGCATGATCAGCGAGGGTGTCGAAACCCGCAGCAGCAGGTCGTTGGAAGGGCCGAACACCCATAGCGGCAGCAAACCCAGAGTGGCCATCGAGATCCACAGGATGCCGTGCGAATGCCGTAGCCGCGATGCCAGGAGCAGCGACAGTGCGCCGAATTCCAGCAGGACGAACACCAGGTAGCTCGACAGAAACCCCTTGGCAGTTCCCGCTTGCTGGAGACTGCTGGTGGCCGGTATTTCGTCGATGTTCAGGGTCAGGAAACGGCCCATCCAGGCCATGACAAGGATCGTGGTCATCAGCGGCGTCAGGGAGATTCGCTGGTTTCGGGAGACGCCATACTGCAGTACGCCGAGCAGGAAAAAAGGGGCGAGGCCCAGCAGCGCAAAGGGTGTCCACAGGAGCAGCAGCGCGCCGAGAAGCAAGGCAAACGGCAGAAATGCAGGGTTTTGCCAGTGCCGATAGAAAAGGGCGGCTCCCAGCCAGATCGGCAGGGCATGATTCGGTGCCCAGAAGAGCTGCCCCGAAAGCGAGGGGTAACTGAACCGGGTCCACCACTCAAGCCGGACCGGGAACTCTGGCCATTCTCCCCAGTAGGTCAGCGCACCGAGCAAGTCCATGCCGCTGAAGAGCACGACCAGGAGCAACAGCAGCAGCAGCCGCAAACCGAATCGCTGCGGCAGCGGCAGGCTGAGTAGAAAAAGGGCTGTGCCCAGGGCGGTCCACAAATACAGCGCCAGATCCACGACCTGGATCCCCAACGCCTTCGCAAGTAGTGCTGCCGGCAGGAAGTACCCGATCGCCGAGCGGAGGATGTAGTGAACACCCTCCCTGAAGGCATAGGAGACCGGCCAGTCGCCATAGGTCAGATCCCCGAGAACGGCATCGCGCGTCTGCCAGTCAATGGAGGCGGCGACGAAATGCCCTGCGCCGCCAAATGCACACCAGACCAGCGCGGCAGTGACCAGAGTCAGGCCTACCGATCTGCGGCAGGGCCATCGCCAGACGACCTGACGCCAGTCAATCGCAGTGCCGAATGAACACGCCAGCAGCAATGAAAAGAAGAGGGCGAATGGCCAGCGTAGCCAACCGATAAAAAAGATGAAGTTGGGCAGGGCAAGGTAGGCGAGAACGGCGATCGACAATGAATCAAGCGGCCGGACGGAGTGAACCCGGTCGTGTGATAACAGGCGGGTGAGGAGCGTCCTGGTCGCCGATCCGCGCGAACCTTCCGATCGCGCGCCATCAAGCGGGAGGGGAGGCATCGAAGTTGACACGTTCCTTTTCAACCACCAAAGGCCGCTTCAACACCTGCGTGTGAATCGCGGCGATGTATTCGCCCAGGATGCCGATGAAGAAAAGCTGCACCGAGGCGAAGAAGAAGAAACCAATGACCACCGGCGCGACACCGACCGAGAACTGCTCCCAACGAACCAGCTTGTAGACCAGGTAGACAATCGCTACCAGCAGGCTGAGAGCAGAAAGGGCGAATCCAGCCATGGTCGCCAGACGTATCGGCACCTTCGAGTGACTGGTGATACCGAGTATCGCCATGTCGTACAGCGTATAGAAGTTATTCTTGCTGATGCCGCGGACACGCCGAGGCTGGACGAACGGCACCTCCGCATGTTCGAAGCCGATATCGGCGATCATGCCGCGAAAGTAGGGGTACGGATCGTCCATCTGGCGGATGATTTCGACGACGGATCGGTCGTATAGCCCAAATCCGGTGAAGTTGGGGATCAGCCGGGTGTCCGCGATTCTGCCGATCGTCGCATAGAATGAGCGGCGAACGAAGGACATGAAAGGGCTCTGCTGGCTGCGCGGCTTCACCCCTGCGACGATGCGATAGCCTTGTTCCCACTTGTTGACGAATTCGGCAATCAGTTCCGGTGGTTCCTGCAGATCCGACGCCATAGCAATGACAGCGTCGCCACGTGCCTGCAGCAGGGCATGGATCGGTGATCGAATGTGGCCGAAATTACGGGTGTTGACGATCAGTTTGACGCGCCTGTCCAGCGCCGCCATCGCCTTGATTTTACGGACGGTGCCGTCGGTCGATGCGTTATCGATGAAGATGTGCTCGTAGTCATAAGCAGGGAGCCGTTCGAGTTGTGCGCGAATACGCGCATGCAGTTCTTCAACGTTGTCTTCCTCGTTGAAACAGCCGGTCACGA
>DIME01000183.1 GCA_002425405.1 Candidatus Accumulibacter vicinus | reverse complement strand
ACGGTCACCGAGACGATAGCGGTGACCTGTTCGCTCGCCGAGCATCTGGTGTTTAATGCTGTCGTACTGGAAATACTCGTCGCCGAGTTCCGAAACATGCACCAGACCTTCGACATAGACCTCATCGAGTGCGACAAAAATTCCAAAGGGTACCACGGCGGCAATCGTGCCGGAAAAACACTCTCCGATACGGTCACGCATGTAGTAGCACTTCAGCCAGTTGCTGACATCGCGTGTCGCCTCGTCGGCGCGCCGCTCGGTCATCGAGCAGTGCAGACCAATGTCGTCCCACTTGCCTGGCTGGTAGTGCGTTCCCGCCAGCACCGCCTTGATCGAACGGTGGATCAGCAGATCAGGGTAGCGGCGGATCGGCGACGTGAAATGGGTATAGTGCTCGTACGACAGGCCGAAATGTCCGACGTTATCGGGGCTGTACATGGCCTGGCGCAGTGAGCGCAGCATCACCGTCTGCAGCAACTGGGCATCGGGACGGGCCTTGATGCTCTCCAGCAACTCGGCGTAATCCCTGGCGGTCGGATCGTCACCGCCGCCCAGGCCAATTCCGAATTCCTTGAGGAAGTTGCGCAGCGCCTCCAGCTTCTCTGCCGTCGGACCTTGATGAATCCGATACAGGCAAGGCTGCCGCCTGGTCTGAAGAAAGTCCGAAGCACAGACATTGGCGGCGAGCATGCATTCCTCGATCACGCGGTGCGCGTCGTTGCGGCGCACCGGAACAATGTTCTCGATCTTGCCCTGCGCGTTGAACAGCATCATCGTTTCGATGGTTTCGAAATCGATCGCCCCGCGTTTGCCACGTGCATCGACAAGCACTTTGAACAGAGCGTAGAGCGTCTGCAGATGCGGCAGCAGGCCACGATGAAGATCGCTCTCCGGCCGCGCGACGCCGGCCAGCCAGTTCCATACCTGATCATAGGTCAGCCGCGCCTGTGAGCGGAAAACCGCCGGGTAGAAACGGTAATCGGTGATCTCGCCATGGCGGTCGATCAGCATGTCGCAGACCATCGCCAGACGCTCGACGTCGGGGTTCAACGAACACAGGCCATTGGAGAGCTTCTCGGGCAACATCGGAATGACCCGGCGAGGGAAATAGACGGAATTGCCGCGCTCCCGGGCCTCACGATCGAGCGCCGTGGCCGGCTGCACGTAGTGACTGACGTCGGCAATTGCCACCACCAATCGCCAGCCAGGACCCTGCGTCTCGGCGAAAACCGCGTCGTCGAAATCCCTCGCCGTTTCCCCGTCGATCGTGACCAATGGCAGCGCTCGCAAGTCGATGCGACCTTCCCGATCAACCGGGTCCAGGGTATCCGGCAGCGCCGCAGCTTCTGCAAGCGCACTGCTTGAGAACTCGAATGGCAGCTCGTGCTTACGCAGCGCGATCTCTATTTCCATACCTGGGTCGGCGTAATTGCCAAGCACCTCGACGATGCGCCCAATCGGTTTCGAATGCCGATCGGGCTGCTCGATGATCTCGACCGTGACCACTTCACCCGAGCGTGCACTGATATTGCCGTTTGGCGCGACCAGGATGTCCTGGTTGATGCGCCGGTTTTCCGGTACCACGACGGCGATCCCATGTTCCAGCAGGACGCGGCCAACGACCCGGCTATTGGCCCGCTCCAGGACTTCGACGATGACCCCCTCACGGCGTCCACGGCGATCGGTGCCGACGACACGTACCAGAGCGCGATCGCGATGCAGTACCTTGGACATCTGCCGGGCTTCGAGAGCCAGGTCTTCGCTACCATCATCAGGAATCAGGAAGCCATAACCATCGGGATGCCCCTCGACGCGTCCGGCAATCAGACTGGCGCGTTCCGGCAGGATGTACGAGGCCTTGCGGTTGCGCAGCAACTGCGCCTCGCGCTCCATGGCCCGCAAGCGGCGCTGAAACGGCTCGCACTCGGTTTTCTGGATGTCAAGCAGCGCACAAAGCTCGTCGAAACCCACAGGCCTACCCTGCTCCTCAAGAATTTGCTGGATATATTCGCGCGAAGGCAAGGGTTGCTCATAGTGTTTCAGTTCACGCTCCAGGTACGGATCGAGGCGTCGGATTGCCGACATTTTCATGATTGACATTTCTTCATGTTCCTATAGAATTCGGCTCTCGCTGGAATTGCCCAGGTGGCGAAATTGGTAGACGCGCTAGGTTCAGGTCCTAGTGGTGGCAACACCGTGGAGGTTCGATTCCTCTCTTGGGCACCAGGCACCAAACAAGAAGGCCCCGATTAGTCGGGGCCTTTTCTTTTTCAGACCGCATCTCTTGGCAGGTTGCGCAAAGCTGCTTGTCCGGCCCGCTGCAAGACCACACTCCGACCGTCCTGCCTGCTTATTGTACGTCATCAGACACCGTCCCATGCGGTGATGGCATCTCGCCCACGCTTCCCTTAGGCCCGGATATTTTTTTTCCAGCACTAGCCAACACCCGAGAAAGTATGGATACTATGCTGCCGGAAGATCGCCAGCAGCTCATTGCTGAGAGAATGAGAATTAATCCAATATTAGCCACCTGTTAGGAATCCAGATGACGATACGACCGGAGTTGATAGAGAAACTGCGCACGAAGCGTGCAAAACTGACCGAAAATGTCAGCCCCGAGAAACTGGAGGCGCTGCACGCAAAGGGTCTCCTGTCCGCACGCGAGCGACTCGACGCATTATTTGAAGAAGGCACTTTCCAGGAGCTCGGCCTGTACGCCACGCATGCCGCTACTGCGTTCGGCATGGCCGGACGGTTCCTGCCCGCTGACGGAGTGATTGCCGGCAACGGCTACGTGGGAAATACGCAGGTTGCCGCTTTCAGTCAGGACTTCAGCGTTGTCGCCGGCACGCTGGGCAAGATGCAGGCGCGGAAGATCACCCGCATCATGCGCCATGCCCTGAAGATCGGCGTACCGGTGGTGGCCTTCAAGGATTCCGGCGGCGCGCGCATTCAGGAAGGCGTCGATGCGCTCTCCGGCTATGGCGACGTCTTTTACGCCAATGTTCTGCTTTCCGGCGTTGTACCGCAAATCGCCGTGATCTGCGGGCCGTGCGCGGGGGGGGCCGCCTACTCGCCGGCGCTGATGGACTTCGTGATCATGACGCGCAACAATGCGCACATGTTCCTGACCGGCCCGGAGGTGATCAAGGCGGTGACCGGACGGGCAACGACGATGGCGGAGGTCGGCGGCGCCGAGATGCATTCCACGGTCAGCGGCAACGCTCACTTCGTTGCCGAGGACGACCAGCACGCGATCGCGCTGGTCAAGCAACTGCTTTCCTACCTGCCGGCCAACAACACCGAGGATCCGCCACATCATCTCGAAGTGCCGATCGAGGAGATGGAAGATCCGGCGATCAACGACTGCATCCCGGACAGCCCGTCCGAACCGCTTGACATGTATTCGGTGATTCGCCGTATCGTGGACCGTGCCGAACTGCTCGAGGTGCATGCCGGTTTTGCTCGCAACGTGATCGTCGGCTTCGCCCGGATCAGCGGCGTGGTGGTCGGCATCGTCGCCAACCAGCCGATGGTGATGGCTGGCGCCCTCGACCTCAATGCCGCGGACAAGGTGGCCCGTTTCGTGCGAACCTGCAACATTTTCAACGTCCCGGTGGTGACCCTGGTCGATGTTCCGGGTTTCCTGCCAGGAGTCGAGCAGGAACGCGGCGGCATCATTCGTCACGGCGCGAAAATGCTCTCCGCGTACGGTTCATGCACTGCGCCGAAAATCACGGTCATTCTGCGCAAGGCCTATGGCGGCTCATACCTTGCCATGTGTAGCCAGGAAATGGGAGCGGACATGGTTTACGCCTGGCCGACCGCCGAGATTGCCGTGATGGGCGCCGAAGCCGCCGTGAAAATCCTCTATCGTAAGGAACTCGAACAGGCCGAGGATCGCCAGGCAAAGGCCGCGGAACTCGCGCAGGAATACCGCGACGAGTTCGCTTCGCCATACGTTTCGGCGAGCAATTTCTATATCACCGACGTCATCGAACCACAGGACACGCGCTGGATGGTCGCCCTCGCGCTGCGCAAGACCCTCGACAAGCGTGAACTCAGGCCGGCCAAGAAGCACGGCAACATTCCCATGTAATCGGAACGGAAGGAAGATATCTCATGGTGACTGACGCCATTTTCAAGGCGCTGCAGGTCTACGGCATTTCCATCGTCATCTCGGTGCTGGTTGCCGTGCTGATCAAGGCAATGGTTTCTTTGACTGGCCGGATGGAAAAGACCAAACCGGTCGATATACCGACCGGAACGGTCTGCCCGATCGGACTCGGCGTTCCCGACGAGGATGTCGCTGCGCTATCGGCAGCCATCTTCGCCGCCATGGGACCACACCGCATTCTGCACATTACACCAACCAGCCATGGCTGGGCAGCCGGCACCCGCGCCGCCCAGCATACCCATACGCCGGGGCCCACGGGCCGAGGCCCCAGATAAGAAGGAGCAAGACATGCCCAGACAATTCAAGGTTACCGTTAACGGACGTGAGTACGAAGTTAGCGTTCTGGAACTCACTGCCGGCCAGGCAGCGCAATCACCCCCTCCGGCCGCCGTTGCCCAACCGATGGCCGCCACCGGTAGCAGCGCAGCCGCGCCGGCGGCGGCACCGCGATCAACCGCAGCAGCGGCTGGAGCCGGTGACGAGGTGGCCGGAATGGGTGGCGTGGTGGTCGAAGTCAACGTCAAGATCGGCCAGACGGTTGCCGCCGGTGATCGATTGCTCGTCCTTGAAGCCATGAAAATGAAGACTCCGGTCATCGCAACTCGCGCTGGCCAGGTGACGCGCGTACTGGTTGCACCCGGGGATGCGGTCGAGGGCGGTCAGCCACTGGTGACCATCGCTTGATCTTCTCGGCCAACAGACAGGAGCGCGCTCCTGTGGCCTGCTATTCGATGCGCGGACGAAGAAATCCGGTCGTCTGGCGCGAGGACTGAAGCGTATGGAAAGCATTCATTTTCTCGATCTGTTCCAGGGCATCGCCACGCTGGCGGCCTCGGAACCAAAAATCATGTTCGGGCGCATCTTCCTGATGCTGCTCGGCTTTGTTCTGATCTATCTGGGTTCCAAGAACGTCCTAGAACCCCTTCTGATGATCCCGATGGGACTGGGCATGTCCTCGGTCAACGCCGGAGTCATGTTCCTCGAAGGCAGCAAGATGGGAACGCTGTTCGTCGATCCGTTGATCTCCGATCCGATCGAGCTGATGAACATCATGCAGATCGACTGGCTGCAACCGATCTACACCCTGACCTTCAGCAACGGCCTGATCGCCTGTCTGGTATTCATGGGGATCGGCGTCCTGCTTGATGTCGGTTATGTGATGGCGCGGCCCTTCCAGAGCATCTTCATCGCGCTGTTCGCCGAACTGGGAACCATCGCGGTCTTCCCGATCGCGGTGTGGCTGGGCCTCAACCCGGGCCAAGCTGCAGCCGTCGCCACCATCGGCGGCGCTGACGGGCCGATGGTCCTGTTCACCTCGCTGGTGCTTGCCAAGGATCTGTTCGTGCCGATCACGGTCGTCGGCTATCTCTATCTCGGCCTGACCTACGGCGCCTACCCGTACCTGATCAAGTGGCTAATACCCAAGCATATTCGGGGCATCAGCATGATCGCCGACCGTGGACCGAAAATCAGTCGCGCGCAGAAGCTTACTTTTGCGGTGGTTGCCTGTACGCTCCTGTGCCTGCTGTTTCCGGTCGCCGCCCCCCTGTTCTTCTCGCTGTTCGTGGGCGTCGCGGTGCGCGAAAGCGGCATCGACGCCTTTACCAAGCTCCTCGGCGAAGTCTTCCTCTATGCGGCAACCTTCTTCCTTGGCCTGACGCTGGGCATCCTCTGCGAAGCCAATACCCTGCTCGACCCAACGGTATTAAAGCTGCTGCTCCTCGGAATGCTCGCCCTGACGATCTCGGCTCTTGGCGGCATATTGGGCGGTTATATTCTGTATTTCTGGACCGGCGGCAAGTACAACCCGATGATCGGCGTCGCCGGGGTGAGTTGTGTACCGACCACGGCCAAGGTTGTCCAGAAAATTGCCACCGACGCCAATGCCGGGGCAATCATCCTCCCACAGGCTCTTGGGGCCAACATCAGCGGTGTCATCACCACCGCCATCATCGCGGCAACCTATGTAGCGCTGCTACGCTAACGGGAGGGATGGAATACGCCGGCTGCGAGGCCGGCGTAAACTTATACTGCTGCCCCCGCAAACCCTGTCTGGTAAAGAGACTACATCCTCTGCGGAACTTTACTTCTCGGCGTCCTTCGTCTGCTTGACCGTATCGACCGGAAAACCCGGCAGCGGGAGGCTGGTGAACAGGGTGCGAGTCTGGGATTTCAACTGGTCCTGCATCTGGTGCAGCATCTTCTTGCTCTGCTCCATATAGGTGGCCATCATCGTCTGCATCGCCGGACCCTGGAAGTTCATGAACTGCGACCACATGTCGTTCTGCATCTGGCTGTTGTTTTCGCCGTAGAGCTGTTGCGACTGATCCTGCAGTTTCTTCTGGAAATCAACAAAGGACTTGATGTTCGTTTCCAGGTACTTGCCGAGCATCCCCTGCATGGCGTGACCGTAGAAGCGAATCATCTGTGCCAGCAGGTCCGTTGTAAACAAAGGGATGCCCGCGGCTTCCTCCTCGAGAATGATCTGCAGCAGGATGCTGCGTGTAATGTCCTCGCCGGTTTTGGCATCGAGCACATTGAAGTTTTCCTTCGATAGCACGAGGTCCTTCACATCACTCAAAGTGATGTAGGCGCTCGTCTTGGTGTCGTAAAGACGACGGTTAGGGTATTTCTTGATCAGTCGCAGCTGTTCGGGCATGACGACCCTTCCTCCATTTGCAGATGACTCGACAGGCGCTCTTTCGCGTCCTTTGGTGCGATGCAGCACAATTATACGCCTACAAAAAAAAACAGGCTCCTATTGGGAGCCTGTTCTGGCCTTTCCTGATACGAGAAGCTGTTTTTATTGATAGTACAAACCACCACAAATGTTCATCGTCGAACCCGTCATGAAGCCGGCAATGTCCGAAGCGAGGTAGGCACACGCGCCACCGATCTCTTCCGGCTTCGCCAAACGCTTCATCGGCACCGTATCGATGATGCTCTGCAGGATCTCCGGCTTGATCGCCATCACCATCGGGGTGGCTACATAGCCAGGGCAAATGGCGTTGACCGTCACGTTCTTGGCCGCCAGTTCGGCGGCCAGCGCTTTGGTAAAGCCAATCACGCCCGCTTTGGCGGCCGAGTAATTGGTCTGACCGGCCTGGCCCTTGAGGCCGTTGAGCGAAGAGATGTTGATGATCCGGCCCCAACCACGTTCAGCCATCTTCGACGAGACCTGCTTGGTCATGTTGAAGAGGCTATTCAGGTTGGTTGAGATCACGGCATTCCATTGCGCCAGTTCCATCCGCGCAAACATCTTGTCACGGGTAATGCCGGCGTTGTTGACCAGGATGTCGATCGGACCCGCCTTGGCTTCCGCCTCCGCGGTAAGGGCGACGCAGGAGTCGTAATCGGAGACATCGCCGGCAACACAGATGAAGTCGTTGAAACCGGCTTCGGCCATGGCCTTTGTCCACTCTTCCGGCTTGTCAAACTCCGGATGGTAGGCGGCAACCACCTTGTGGCCGGCCTTGGCCAGTTCCTGGCAAATGGCCGTGCCGATCCCACCCATAGCACCTGTAACCAAAGCAACACGTTGCGTCATAGCTTCTTCCTTTCTTGTGGACGATTGAAACAATACTTCAACCATTGATTCTGCATTGCAGCATCTGTGCTGTCAATGCCAATGCCAAAATTTCGGCATCTTGCTGCATCAGATCTCCTGCGCAATGCTTGCCGTATCATTGCCCACAGCCAAGTACCCCGGCACCCTACCCCCTATAATGCGCGCATGCATATCGTCGTGATCGCCTGGCTGTACGTCACCGTGTTGATGGCACTGACCGAAACCAGTATCGTCGCCGGAGTATTGACGCTGGTTTTCTACGGTCTACTCCCGACGATGCTGCTGCTGTGGCTTTTCGGCGGCTCCGCACGGCGGCGCGCGCTCCGCATGCCCAAGGAAGAAACTCCCGCGAATAGCTGCGCAGACCAAGAGAAACCCGGGCACTGACTATTCGGACAGCCAGATCAGCGACGCCATGCGTCCGGTCACGCCGTCACGCCGATACGAAAAGAAAAGGCTGTCTTGGCCGACCGTGCAGTATTCTCCACCGTAGATACCTTCGACACCCAGATGCGCAAGACGCTGACGGGCCAGCAGATAGATGTCGGCCAGCCAGCCACCAGCCTTGTTAACAGGCTGCGGCAGCGGTTTGAAAGCGGCGGCTGCCTCTGCATAGGCGTCGACAAATGCCGCCCTCACCTCACCGCCCACCTCAAAGGCCTGGGGACCGATGGCCGGCCCCAGATAAGCGATCAGCTCGATTCCGGGCACCGCCATGGCGGCCACTGTTCTTTCTAGAATGCCGGCCTGCAGGCTGCGCCAACCGGCATGCGCTGCAGCAACCACCGTCCCGGCGCGATCACAGAGCAGCACCGGCAGACAATCCGCAGTCATCACCACGCAGACGACAGCGACATTGCGCGCAAATGCGCCGTCGGCTACCCGGACCTGGGTGCTCGTACCAGCGTCAAGCACTGTCGTGCCGTGCACCTGATGCAACCATCGGGGTGCCGCCGGCAGACTCCGGCGAAGCCGATGACGGTTGGCTGCCACCGCCGGAGGATCATCACCCACGTGATCACCGAGGTTGAGGCTAGCGTATGGGGCCATGCTTACCCCGCCATGACGAGTCGTGATGAGACTGCGCACTCTCCTCGGCGCCGGCCAGTCGGGAACAATCCAGGGTTCAAGATTCAAGGTTCAAGTAGCGGTGAGCGAAGGATAGACGGGACGCGCATGACAGGGTCCTTATTGCTCATCGAGCCCCTCATCGTCATCAATATAGATAACTTCCGGGCTGCCCTCCGGATCTTCATCCCAAGTGTCTTCATCGTCTGCTGCTCCGCTGCCGCGTACTGACAGCAATTCCTGCCGTAGTGTTTCGAGCAGCGCGGCCATGTCCGCTGGCAAGCTTGATTTCCAGAACAGCGCGCGACCCGTCTGGGGGTGAGCCAGCGCCAGACGGGTCGCGTGCAGCGCTTGGCGAGGAAACAGCGGTCCTCGCGGCACACGACTGGGCCCGCCGCCATACGCCGGATCACCCACCAGAGGATGCCCGATCGACGTCATGTGCACGCGGATCTGGTGCGTTCGCCCGGTTTCCAGAGCGCATTCGATCAGCGTACAGGCAACAAAAGGTTCCAGTACCCGGTAGTGCGTCCGGGCCGGTTTGCCGGTCCGCACCACGGCCATGCGGGTACGCAGGGTCGGATGCCGGCCGATTGGCGCATCCACCGTCCCAGAGCGCTCGACGAGTCCCCTCGCCAACGCCTGATAATGGCGTTTGACGGTACGCGCCTGCAGCTGCCGCACCAGATCGGTCTGCGCCTCCAGCGTCTTGGCGACGACCATCAGGCCACTGGTATCCTTGTCGAGTCGATGTACAATGCCTGCCCGCGGCACCTTGTCGAGTTGTGGGACATGGTACAACAAGGCATTCAACAAGGTACCGCACCAGTGACCACTGCCCGGATGAACGATCAGGCCAGCCGGCTTGTCGATGACTATCAGCGCCTCGTCTTCGTAGACCACCTGCAATGGAATGTTCTCCGGAGAAGAAGATTCGGCGCGTTGATCAGGCGCTTCGGCAACTTCAATGGTCTCACCACCCCACAGCTTGTATCGGGGCTCGACGATCGGCGCGCCGTTCACCGCCACTCTTCCCTCACGTATCCAGCCCTGCAAGCGGCTGCGTGAATGCTGCGCCAGCAGGCGTGCAAGAATCTGGTCCAGGCGTTGGCCGCCGGACTCGTCAGGCACGCTCAGGGCAACGCCGGGGTTTGAGCTATAATCGGTGCACCCGATATCCTGCCTGGGCGCATCGGTCAATGCCTTTCTTTTCTTTGGGTTTTCCATCATGCGTAGTGTAGCGGTTATCGCAGCGCTCATCGTCATTTCTCTGATCTCCGGCTGCGGGCTTCTTCCCGAAGAAAAGGATGAAACCATCGGCTGGTCAGCAAACAAGCTCTATGCCGAGGCCAGGGATGCGCTCAATGACGGCTCCTATGCCAAGTCAATCAAGTACTTCGAGAAGCTCGAATCACGCTATCCTTACGGTCGCTACGCACAACAAGCGCAGATCGACATTGCCTACGCCTACTGGAAAGACCAGGAGCCCGCTTCAGCGATTGCCGCTTGTGATCGCTTCATCAAGCTACATCCGAATCACCCGAATGTCGACTACGTCTACTACCTGCGTGGGCTGATCAACTTCAACGAAAACCTCGGTATCCTGGGGGCAATCAGCAACCAGGACATGACCGAGCGCGACCCGAAAGGCGCACGTGAGTCGTTTGACGCCTTCCGTGAACTGATCACACGCTTTCCGGACAGCAAGTACACACCCGATGCGATCTTGCGCATGAAGTACCTGGTCAATGCCCTGGCTTCGCTTGAGCTGCATGTCGCCCGCTACTACATGAAAAGAGGCGCCTATCTGGCAGCAGCGAACCGTGCTCAGTACGCGGTATTGAACTATCCCGACACGCCGGCGACCGAGGAAGCCCTCTTCATTATGGTCAAGGCCTATGACGCGCTCGGGCTGACCGATCTGCGCGACGACGCCGAACGCGTCATGCGCAAGAACTTTCCAAACAGCGAATACTACGTCCGCGGCCTGGATCGTCAGGAGCCGTGGTGGAAACTCTGGTAATCAGCACGGGCCACACACAGTCAAGCCACGAGAAAACATCGACACCGGCAGCCTCTTTGCTTGATCGGCATTACTCTGCCAAGCGTCTCAGATTGACTGCTTGATGGCCAGCACGGCCATGTTTCGCAAGGTTCTCAGCAAGGCCAATTCCTTCTCGGAAATCACGATCTCGCCTGCCTGCGCGCGGTCGGCATAGATCATGGCCACGCCGTTGCCGTTGATGCAAAGCGGAAAAATGACAAAGGTTTCGGCAGCCACCGCCTTGCGAAACCACCCCGGGATGCGTGCCGCAATTTTCGGATCATTGGTGTCACTGATCAGGATGTCCACGCCTTTGGCAAGTGCCGCATGAAAGATATCCGGCGTAAAAACGAGCGAAAACCGGAAGCTCTTGGCAATATCCAGGGCATCGGGTCCAAAACCGAAGCGACCGAGCATCGAATTGCTGCGCGCTTCACGAATGCACAGAATGACGCGTGTGAAGCCCTTCGCACGGTAGATGGTCTCCAGCGTGATGCGCAGCACGTCATTCAGCTTGAAGTTGCTGACCAATACGTTACTCAAATCCTGGATGCCGGCCAGCAGAATGGCCTCACTGACCAGAGGTTCAGCGTCTGCCGCGAATTCGTCGCTTTCGACCACAGGATCCGCTGCCACCCCCTCCGTAATGACATCGGTGAGAACTGTCCCCGCCAGGCCATCGTCAGCGCCTGCTGTCAATTCGACCGTCGAAGGGTCGATCGGTGCAGTGCCCCAGGCCTTGAGCTGCCGGCCGAAACGCGTCTGCTGCAGATTCAGGTGAATGATGGCAGCAAACTGCGTCACCTGCTCAAGCGACTTTTCGAGAGTACTGCGCAGTTCCTGTTCGTCGAGTGCGACAGCCTCGCTGAAGCGCGTCGCAATCTTGCGCAGTTCTTTGGCCTGTTGTTCGTTTGCCGTTTCCGCGAGCACCGCGCATAGCTCGTTCGATAACGAAGCGAATACCCGTAAGCGATCCTCGGGGTTGAGCGGGCGGCGAATATTGCCTGCTGGCAGCCGGCGCATGCTATTGACGATCAGCCTGGGAAATCCCCAGGTCTGAGCAATGCCGATACCGAGATCCTCAAGCGATATCCCCAGCACCTGCAGCGCTGCCGCCTCCTCGGAGCAGTTTTTCTGCAGCAGCATGCGCTTGATTTCAGCGCTTTCTTCGGGAAAGTAATACTGGCTCAGCAAACGACCCAGATTGTGGAACATCGAGCAGATAAAAGCCTGCTCGATGTCCAGACGAACGGCACTCTTGCCGGCAAAGTTCCTGGCCAGCACCCCGGCAAGATTGGCCCGCAGGAATTCTTCCTTGAGTTGGCCGGCATTGTCCTTGTTCTGCAGGTGATCGAGAAGCAGCACGGTGATGGCAATGCTGCGCACCGCATCCAGACCAAGAACCACGACCGCGCGCGAGACCGTGCTGATGTTGCCGCCACCCGCCTGCTGGTAATAAACCGAATTCACCATGCGCAGAAGCTTGTTGGTCAGCGAGAAGTCCTTGAGGATGGTGTTAGAGACTTCGGAAATACTCTGATTCTCCGAGGCCGTGATCTTGTTGATCGCCCCGACAGACTCCGAGAGGGCCGGGAAATCGCTTTTGTGTCGCATGCGTCGCAGCAGGAAGTCAATCGTACTCTGCCTCGGATCGGCCGACGGCACCAAGGTTTCCGGTGCCAGATAGTCGTCCAGAGCCTCGCGCATCTGTCTGGCTGATTCATAACGACTCTGCGGATCACGCGCAAGTGCCCGGTAGAGAAGATGTGCCAGCCGCTCCTCGAGCAAGCCGCTGCTGTCTGGCGGCAACCGGATGTCCTCGCCCGCAATCTGCTTCATCACCAGCAGGATGTCGTTCCCGGGAACCGCCCGCTTGCCGGTCAGCAATTCATAGAAAACCAGACCGGCCGAAAATACGTCGGATCGTTCGCTGCTCGTGCGTTGCAGGATATACTCTGGCGCCATGTAGGCCGGCGTGCCAGTCAGCTGCCCGCCATCGCCCAGCGCTCCATTGCGCGCAGCGATGCCGAAATCCATCACACGCGGCAGTTCATCATCGTCAATCAGGATGTTGCTTGGCTTGAGGTCACGATGAATGATTCCCGCAGCATGGGCGTGGGCAATCGCATCGAGAACCGCCTGCATGATCGTGATCGCTCTGGCCGGTTTAAGAGCACCGCTCAGCGCCAGATACTCGGCCAGGTTCTTGCCCGGTACGTACTGGAAAACAAGATAAAGATCCCCTCTTTCCTCGGCAGCCTCGAAGATCGGGACGATGTTCGGATGGCGCAACTGGCTGACCATCCGTGCCTCGTCCAGCAACTGACGATTCTGCTGCGGATCAGAGCGCGCAAAGTGAAGCGTCTTGATCGCCACTTGCCGTTGCAAATGTGGATCACGGGCGAGATAAACAATGCTTTGAGCACCTCGACCCAGTTCACGAATGATCTCGAAACGCCCGACATGCTTGCTCACAGTGCTCGATCACCTCGCAAAAAAACGATATTCCAGGTACGGCAATAGCGACTACCGCCGGCAAACATCAAAGCCAAAGCAGTTTCGGTACCGACCCCGTCCGTCCACACACCACGGCAAGCTGGCCGAACTCGCTGCCCAGCACTCGCATTCGTTGCTCGTCTGCCCACAACACCAGACAACTTGGCTCAACAGGCCAGACACCGCCATCGGAAACGTTGCTGGCGGGCAAGAAAAACCAGCCCAACGCCTTGATTCTTTTCAGCAAACGTTTATGGGCAAGGCGGTTGACCTGTTCTGAAAGCAGCGCCGCCGGATTGTATGCCGTCACTATTCCCCAGCACATCTCGGTAGTCTCCCCAGGCTCGTCATCACTGGCCGGCCACTGGGTAGCCAAGCGCAGCAGGAAGGCATCGAAAGCGGGAGCCGCCACGCCAATCCGCAGGGCAAAAGAACCCTCGGGCACCGTCACCCGATAGGTCGTCGCACAAAACGCGGCTTCGAGTTCGGCCCGGCTCATCTCTCTTCTGTTCCTGAGTGTTGCTCCAAAGACTTGGTTAGACCCGCAATCATCCGCCGCTTTGATCAGATGAAGACTGGCCAGACCCGCACCGCGACCCTATTTCAAGGACAGGGCAACGCGGCTTTCCCGGCTGCTTGCTTCTGATTTGCCTTCCGCCTCCACCAGCTTGACCGGCAACAGGAACAGACGCTCTGCGGGAACCTCATGTGCAGCCAGCCAGTCCAGCACCGTTTTCGCCCTGCGAACAGCGAGGTCGCGCAAATCTTCCTCATCCACTACGGTGTTGGCCAGAATCAGCTTCTCCATTTCCTCAACTGGAAGTCCCTTCACCATGCCCACCAGATTACGTGGCTTGGGAAATTTCTCAGCGCGATAGACGCGCTCAAGCAGTGCCGGATACTCGTTGGCGCCGACCTCGACGGCGTCCGTCGAGCCGCTCTCAACCCCCTTCCTGGTCAAGTCATCCCGTTTCAGCGCCCGCACCTTGTGATCGAGGCGATTACGCTTCAATCCCTCGGGATCGTTCTTTGGGTCTGCGCGCCCTTCGATTTCGAGCCTGAGCGCAGGCCGGTCGATCAGGGCCTTGGCCAGATTTTCCAGCCGCTGCTGTGCCGACGGCGTGATCAATGCCTGTCCGAAATCGAATTCGACGTTCGACAACTCCTCGCCTCCACCAAAAATCGACCCCAGCAAGGCAAAGGGCGAAGTCACTGCCTTGACCAGCAGGTTCACGATCACCTTGACAACCAGGCTACCGACACTGAATTCGGGATCACTGAGCGAACCGGCGATCGGCAGATTGATGTCGATCTCGCCGTTGCGATTCTTGAGCAGGGCAAGCGCGAGGTTCACCGGTAGCTTGGTCGCATCCGGGCTATCAATCGGACTGCCAAAGGTCAGTTGGTCGAGAAACACCCGATTCTCCGCGGTCAGCTGGTCATCTTGGATCTTGTACTTGACGAACAGAGACAATTTGCCTTTTTCAATCGCATAACCGGCATACTTGCCTGAGTACGGCGACAGCGAGCTCATCTCGAGGCCCTTGATGTCGGCCTGCAGATCAAGATAGGGTTTGGCCGACAGCGGGTTGATCTGCCCCGATATGTTGAGAGGTGCGATGTTGTCGTAGCTACCGCGCAGATCGAGGCTCGCAACGCTGTCAGCCGCCGATGACAGCCCGCTGATGGTTCCGCCGATCTTCTTGAGATTGGCCGAGTAGTTCGGCTTGATGAAATTGTCACTGAACCTGATGTCGCCACCCTGCAGCGTGATTCTGCCAATCTTGATCGGCAGCAATGGCTTGGCGCTGGCGGCCACAGGAGCCACCGCCGTCCCTGCACCGGCCACGACCACCGGTTGCGTCTTGGGCGCCATGGCAGACGGCTCTGCCTCGGTCTGGCGAACGATCTGCAGCAGATTCAACTGGCCCGCCCGGTTGATGATCACGCGCGCAAAAAAATCGGCGAGCGCCACCTCGCCAATCGAGAGCGAATCCGGATTCAGGCGCACATCGATCTTGCCGAGGTAGAGTGACTTCCATTTCAGGAAGTCGGCCGAATTGATCTTGTCAACCGCGTAGAAATCGCCCACCGTCACCTGCCCGGAGATCCCCCCGGCCAGCCTGCTGGCTTCGATGGCGCCGGTGCCAACCTGTCGCAACTGGACGACGCCACCCAAAGTCACCTGGCCGCGGGTGACATCGATGTTCAGCCGTTCAGTAAAGTAAGGTTGCAGTGGCAACAGTTCCAGCGTCTTGACAGCCACTTTGAGGTCCAGATCGAACGGGAAAATCTTCAGACTGCCACCAGCCTCGAATTCTCCCTTGCGATTGAGCCGGAAACGCGTCGACACCCTCGCGGTCCTGCCTGCTTCGGTTGACAGGTTGTCGACATCAATGGTCATTCCTTCAATGGTCTGTGTCGCCAGCGGCGAGACAGCAGCATCTTCGAAGCGAAGCCCAAGGTCTTCACCATGGTACTTGGTGAGGTTCACCTTCCATGGCCGCGAAGGGTCCTTCCGCGCAGCCTGGACGACGCGCAAGCTAGGGGGCTCGACAAACTCGATGCGGCCGTCGACAGAGCGCCGCATTAGCAGGCTGGTGCCGCGCGCCGCAACCTCATCGATCATCACTTCACGCCTGGCCAGATCCAGCCGACCTCCCTTGACCGAGAAAGCCTCGATCTTCATCCACTGAGCAGCCTGCAGACGCCGAAAGGCGGCATCGAACTCGGCTGCAGCGGCCCCCTTGGAGTCAAGTTTCTTCAAGGCAAGATCAATTCCTTCGACGCTCGCGTTGAATGGCTTGCCATGCGACTCGTCGAGCCAGCGCAACACACCACTGGTGACCTTCGCTTCGCCCAGAGACCATGCGAACGTTGCCGCCTGCGCTTCCGGGGCGGCGTTCTCATGGGCAGCCGGTTCACTGCTGAAAAAATCCATCCAGTTGATCGTACCCTGCCGGTTGACCCGCGCATGGATCTCGGGTGAATCGACGGTCACCCGATCGATCATCCAGTGTCGATTGAGCGGATCAAGCACCCCAAGCTGAACGTCAAGCCGTTTCAGGGACAGCAGTGGAGAGCCGGAAGAATCCTTGATGTCGACATCCCTGATGGCGACATTGCCCGAGAGACTGAGCGTCGAACGATCATCGTCCTGCCGGCGGAAAATCAGCTTCAATTCACTGTCGAGGGCACCGGAGACGATCTGAAACGGCAAGCGAATCGGCACATAATCGACATATTTGCCGAGTTGCACATCATGAAAATCAAACGCCAACTCGCTGTCGATCGATTTCGCGAAAGGTTTGCTCTTGCCCTGGATGAGCAGAGGCGAGCCATCGATCGATGCCGAGAAAGCCGGCTCGACGAAGATCTCCGTGGCCTGGGGCAAGCTCGAAATAAACGGCAGCGCGATGTTGATCTCACTGATGATATGCTTTTCCCCAAGAATCCGATCGTCCAATTCGAGCTTCCCGCCAGTGAGCCGGATATTGTTGATCGAGAAAAGCGGGGCAGGATCGTCGGACCCCGGCTTGGCCATCCATTCGTCGATCAGATCAGAGAAATTGAAACGCCCGTCAGGCAGACGCACGACCTTCAAGGTCGGTCCATCCAATCTCAGCTCGCCAATGACCGGACCACCACGCCACAGCGAACTTGACTCGAGGTTGACATAAAGGTTTTCAAAACCCAGTATTTTCTCGCCCCCCCCCTTTTCCCGAATCACCAGTCCGACAACTTGCAACGATAGCGTGTAAGGATTTATGCTGATCCTGTCGACGGTCACGGGTCGGTGCAAGGCCTCGGAGAGTTTTTCGACGAGCGTCGATTTGACGAGCAGAGGCAATCCAAAAAAACCCAGCGCACCGAAAACCAGCACGGCCAGCAAAACACGCAGCCCATATTTTTTGAGGTTCATCGAGGTAGTGGTAATGGTGGTACGGGTTCTTTCAGACATGACAGCAGCCCAAAGGCTGGCTGAGGAAGCCAGCAATTTATCACGACGAGGCGTTTCCCGCACTTGCAGAACGCCTGCGGCCTGACATCATCTGCCTAGATATCTTGATGCCCGAGATCGGTGGCCTTGCAGCCCTGGAGACGATCAAAACCCGGCACCCTCCAGATTGTCGTCGTGATGGTCACCGGCAACCCCAGCGTGGACAATGTCCGGGAGGCCATTCAGGGGGGGTTCAAGCCGTTCAACGCCGGCAAGGTACTCGATACGGTCAACCGGGCGTGGCAGTCAGCCAGGAAACTCGCCACCCCCCGGAAAACCCCTGAAAGAACGTTCAAAAACTGTTCTTCCACTCACGCAGCGCAGCAAACACCGCCACCTCATCGCGCGCTGCAGGCACCCTGCTGCGTGCTGAAGCCGCCACTTCCGGTTCGCCACAGCGCAGGAAGGGATTGGTCGCCTTCTCGATCGCGATCGTAGACGGCAGCGTCGCCCCACCCCTGGCACGAGTGACGGCAACCTCTTCGACACGGCTTTGCAGCCGACGATTCCCAGGCTCAACCGCCAAAGCAAAGCGCAGATTCGCCTGCGTATACTCATGGGCGCAATACACCGCGGTGTCATCCGGCAGCGCGGCCAGACGGGCCAGCGAATCAGCCATCTGTGCAGCGGTCCCCTCGAATAGACGACCACAGCCGCCGGCAAACAAGGTATCGCCACAAAACAGGCAGCCTGAGCCATAATACGCAATGTGCCCAAGCGTATGTCCGGGCACCGCGATCACCTCAAATTCGATGCCGAAAGGCGCAATGCTGATCGTATCGCCGCTACGCAAGGGTTTGCTGATGCCGGCAATCGACTCCGCCGCTGGACCGAAGACCTCAGCAGAATGATGCGCCAACAGTTCAGCAACTCCGCCCTGATGGTCAGCATGGTGATGGGTGATGAGAATGGCGCTCAGCGACAACCCCTCTTGCTCAAGCACATCAAGTACGGGGCGTGCATCGCCCGGGTCAACCACAGCCGCTGTCGCGCCCTTGCGCAACAACCAGATGTAGTTATCCTTGAAAGCCGGGATCCGAATAATGTCGAACATTGATCCATTCTGGAAGAACTGCTGAAAATGTCAATCCCTGGCCTCGACACCTGGCTGGAAAGCCCGCAAGGGCGCTATGTCATGGCTTGGGAGCAAGCCACGATCGACGCCGTCGTCGCCGACCTTTTTGGCTACAATGCCATCCAGCTGGGTCTCCCACAACGTGATCTGCTTGCCGAGAACCGTATCCCTCTCCGACAGGTGGTGGACGATTCAGGCCAGGTCGATGTCTTCTGCGATTTACGGCAGCTCCCCTTCGCGGCACACAGCATCGATCTGGTGGTCATGCCGCATGTGCTCGAGTTCCATGCGGACCCGCACCAGATTCTGCGCGAAGTCGAGCGCGTCCTGATTCCGGAAGGCGAAGTACTGATTACCGGCTTCAACCCGATTTCCATCTGGGGGTTGCGCCGTGGTCTGCCGAACTGCCCCGGCCATTTTCCGTGGAATGGCCACTACCTCTCGGTGCGGCGTCTCAAGGACTGGCTGCAACTGCTCGGCTTCGAAGTCGAACGGGGTACTTTTGGCTGTTATTCACCGCCATGCACGCATGAGCGCTGGCTGAAGCGTTGGCACTTCATGGAAACCGCCGGCACTCGCTGGTGGGCTTTTGCCGGCGGCGTGTATCTGCTGCGTGCGATCAAGCGCGTGCATGGCATGCGCCTGATACTGCCGAGCTGGAAGCAGCAACGTTCTCCTCGTAAGGCCTTATCCGTAGTCAGCAAAAAGGAAATTTCATGAGCAATGAACAAATCGTCACCATCTACGCCGACGGTGGCTGTCGCGGCAACCCTGGACCTGGCGGCTGGGGCGTGCTCCTGCGGGCCGGTGATCGGGAGAAGGAACTCTGGGGAAGCGAAGAGGCCACGACCAACAACCGGATGGAACTCACTGCCGCGATACGTGCCCTCGAGGCGCTGAAGACACCGGCGACCGTCGATCTGCATACTGATTCGCAGTACCTGCAAAAAGGCATCAGCGAGTGGATTCACAACTGGAAGCGCAATGGCTGGCGCACCGCCGACAAGAAGCCGGTCAAGAACGCCGACCTCTGGCAGCGTCTTGATGAGCTGGCTGGCCAGCACCAGATCAGATGGTCATGGGTCAAGGGGCATGCCGGGCACAGCGGCAATGAACGCGCCGACGCCCTGGCCAATCGCGCCATGGACGAGCTGGCTTGTACCCGCAAAACGAAATGAACAGCAAGGAAAGCGAGCATGCGCCAGATCTTCCTGGACACTGAAACGACCGGCCTGGAGCACAAGCTTGGGCACCGCATCATCGAAATCGCCGGCGTCGAGATGCGCAATCGGCGTCTAACCAATCGGCACTTCCACTGCTATTTGAATCCGGAAAGAGATATCGATGCTGGTGCCCTCTCGGTGCACGGGATCAGCCGCGAGTTTCTGCTCGACAAACCGCGCTTTGCAGATATTGCGGCGGAATTTCTCGATTTTGTGCGGGATGCTGAACTCGTCATTCACAACGCAGTTTTCGACATCGGTTTCCTGAATGCCGAATTGACGCGGCTCAATATGGCGCCGGTGGAAGAGTTCTGTGCCGGAATATGCGACACCCTGCGCATGGCCAAGGATCTGCACCCCGGAAAGAAGAACAACCTCAACGCACTTTGTGATCGTTACGGGATAGACAACTCGCACCGTACACTACATGGTGCCTTGCTCGATGCCGAGATTCTTGCCGAAGTCTATCTGGCAATGACCCGCGGTCAGGAAAGCCTGATCATCGATCTTGGCGATGATCAAGCGAACGGAAACGAGACTGCCAGAATCACCCCCGCAGGCAGCCAACGTCGGGCACAGCAGATCAGGCGCGCCAGCCCGGAAGAACTCATTCTGCACGAGCAGCTACTGGCAGCCATAGACCAAGCAAGCAAAGGCCGGTGCTTGTGGCTGCAAACCGAGAACAACGGCTAATCGACCCCGCCGCCGGTACGCGCCGGTTGTCAACACTGACAACACGGTGCCGCAGCGTACCTGGCCAAGCGCGCTACGAACGAAACTCGATCAGCCTTCGCTTGGGGTTTCGGGTGGGCGCCTTGGCCGCCGCACATGTCGCTTGGGTGGTCGCGTGTCGGACGGGCGCACATCAGGCGGAGCGTCCAACGTGGGGTCAGATCTGGCAGCGGACGGGCGCGGGTCAGACCTCTGGGGAGCAGGCCGGGTACCACTCTTCCGTTGTTCCGGACGTCGGCCCTGACCTGAGGTACTTTGGCGCTTCTCCGGCTGCCGATCCGAAGGACGATCGGACTCACGGTTTCCCGGAGCAAGGGTGATCTCGATCTCAATGATTTCATCCCATTGCTCGTCGGTTCGATCGCGCTCAGGAATGGCGAGAAGTTCTCGGAGCCGCCGGCGCGGATCCTGGGGGGGTAAGTCATTCATACCGACATTATGACTCACCTGGCCACCGTCGTTCAACAAGGATCAACTTTGTAGGAACGTCGGTCTGTCGAAAGTGCCCGGCCTGTCGAGCCAACAGGCCGGCGGTACAGCTACTAGCCAGAAAGATCAGTGATCAGTGCTCAACCCGAAGGCTGGCCGCAAAGGTGGTCTGCAAGATTTCAGGGAACTGGAAGCGGGCAAAGGTCCGGTGGATATCCGCCTCGTTCACGCCATGACTACTATCCTGAAAACGAATTCCCAATGGGCGGCCGTTGGCTGCCAGCGTAGCAAAAGCAAAGCGCCAACGCTGAGCTTCGGCCAGCCGCTCGCGCAACTCGCATTCATTGCTGATTTCCACGCCCGCCTGCTTGAGTGATTCGAGAAACTGGTCAAAAGACTCGCTGCTTAGGCTACCCATTTTTATTCTCCTGTCCAAATATTGTCGTGCCAACCATGCTGGGAGTAACGCTCTCTGCATGCAGCGGTTGACAACCAGCATCAAGAAAACCGCATCGGCATCGCGATCCGGTCTGAGGAGAACGCCAGAAGCCCTTTCGCGTTTCTTCCAGGGGCAAGTAGTGTCTGTTTTCGCGGCAGCAATCGCGGTAGAATCCGAGCCTTGCCTTGCCCATCGGCACCTTACCAGCATGGAATTTCTCGGTTTTTCGCTTCGCAATCAGTTGTTCGTCGCGCCGATGGCGGGCGTCACCGATCGCCCCTTCAGGCAACTCTGCAAATGCATGGGTGCCGGTCTGGCTGTATCCGAGATGGTCACTTCAAACTCCCTGCTCTATGGCAGCATGAAGACCCGGCGTCGCGCCAACCATGCCGGCGAGGTTGCGCCGATTTCAGTACAGATTGCCGGCGCCAGCCCCTCGATGATGGCTGCTGCGGCACGTTACAACGTTGAGCGAGGGGCTCAGATCATCGACATCAACATGGGCTGCCCGGCGAAGAAAATCTGCAACGTCATGGCCGGTTCGGCCCTGCTCAGGGACGAGCCGCTGGTCCGGAAAATTCTCGAGGCCGTCGTCAATGCCGTACCGAGCACCCCGGTGACCTTGAAGATCCGCACCGGCTGGGACAAGAACAATCGCAATGCCTTGAACATCCTAAAGATCGCAGAGCAGTCAGGAATCAGAGCCCTGGCAATGCACGGCCGAACGCGCGCCTGCGGCTACAGCGGCCAGGCCGAATATGAGACGATCCAAGCAGCAAAAGCCGTGGCGACAATTCCCATTATCGCCAATGGCGACATCAGTTCTCCTGAACAGGCAAAGCATGTCCTTGATACCACCCATGCCGACGCGCTGATGATCGGACGCGCCGCACAGGGGCGCCCATGGCTGTTCCGCGAGATCGAGTATTTCCTGAACACCGGGACCTACCTGCCTCCACCAAGGGTCAGTGAAATTCACGAGGTACTGCTCGAGCACCTTGAGGATCTATATCTCTTTTACGGTGTCGAAACTGGGGTCGGTATCGCGCGCAAGCATATTTCCTGGTATACAAGGGGTCTGGTCGGCTCGGCAGCTTTCCGTCACAGGATGAACCAGTTGCCGACCATCGAACTGCAAAGGCAGGCAGTCAATAACTTTTTCTGTGCCCTTGCGGAATACCAGGAGCATTTGAGCTACGTCAGCACGGCCCCTTCACCGCATGCCAACTTCGAGGACCTTGCAGCATGAAGCGCAATGACGACGACCATATCGCAACTTGCGTCGGCAAGGCGCTGGAAAACTACTTTCAACAACTTGAAGGCGAGAAGCCGGCTGCAGTTTACGCGATGGTGATCAAGAGCGTCGAGCGCCCAATGCTTGAAGTGGTACTCAGACAGACCGGCGGCAACCAGACCTTGGCGGCCGAAATCCTTGGGATCAATCGCAACACGCTGCGTAAGAAACTGGTCGACCACAAACTGATCGACTGAACACTCCTTTTACCCTTTTCCAAGAGCTGCCACCTGCCTACCATGAAAATCCGCCAAGCCCTGATCAGCCTCTCCAACAAGAATGGCGCCCTCGAATTCGCGCAGGGCCTGATCGCTCATGATGTCAAACTGTTATCGACTGGTGGCACCGCCCGGATGCTCCGCGACGCGGGTCTGCCGGTTACCGAGGTGGGCGATTACACAGGCTTCCCGGAAATGCTCGACGGCCGCGTCAAGACCCTGCATCCGAAAGTACATGGCGGCATCCTGGCGCGTCGCGATCTGCCCGAGCACATGGCGACGCTTGAACGGCATGGCATCCCGACCATCGATCTGGTATGTGTGAATCTCTACCCATTCCGTGAAACCATTGCCCAAACCGGTGTCACACTCGCCGAGGCGATCGAGAACATCGACATCGGCGGCCCGGCAATGCTGCGTTCGTCAGCCAAAAATTACCCTGGTGTGGCCGTGGTCACCGACCCCGAGGACTACCCCGCGCTGCTCGCCGAGATGACGGCCAGCGATGGCGCGCTGAGTCTTGACACCCGTTTCATGCTTGCCAAAAAGGCTTTTGCGCACACTGCGCGCTACGACGCGGCGATTGCCAACTGGCTGACTTCACTCGACGAATCGAACCAGGCCGGGCCGTTTCCCGATTCTTTGCAACTCGCCTTTGATCGCGTCGAGACGCTGCGTTACGGTGAGAACCCGCATCAGCAAGCGGCCTTCTACCGCGATCCCACGCCACTTGCGGGTTCGATCGCCAACTATCGGCAGTTGCAGGGCAAGGAACTCTCGTACAACAACATCGCCGATGCCGACGCCGCCTGGGAGTGTGTCAAGACTTTCGACAAGCCCGCCTGCGTGATCATCAAACACGCCAATCCCTGCGGTGTGGCAATCGATGTCGGCCTGCTGCCTGCCTACGAAAAAGCCTTCCAGACCGACTCGACCTCGGCCTTTGGCGGCATCATCGCTTTCAACGGCACGGTCGACGCCGATGTCGTGGCCGCCATGAATGCCCGCAAGCATTTCGTCGAAGTCCTGCTGGCACCGGCTTTCAGCGACACTGCCCGGGCGATGCTGGCCACCAAACAGAACCTGCGCGTCCTCGAACTGCCGCTGGCCAGAGGCCAGCATACTTTCGAAATGAAGCGCGTCGGTGGCGGGCTACTGTTGCAGACCCCCGACCAGTTCAACGTCCAGGCTTCCGACCTGAGAGTGGTGAGCAAGCTCGCACCGACTGACGCACAGGTCGAGGATCTGCTCTTCGCCTATCGGGTTGCCAAGTTCGTCAAGTCCAATGCGATCGTCTTTTGCGGTCGCGGCATGACCCTCGGCGTGGGCGCCGGCCAGATGAGCCGCGTCGATTCGACCCGCATCGCGGCCAATAAAGCGCAGAATGCCGGCCTCGACCTGGCCGGTTCCTGTGTCGCCTCCGATGCTTTCTTCCCTTTCCGCGACGGGCTTGACGTCCTCGCGGCGGCAGGCGCCAAGGCTGTCATCCAGCCTGGAGGCTCGATGCGTGATGAGGAAGTGATCGCTGCCGCCGACGAGCATGGCTTGGCGATGGTGTTCACCGGTGCCCGGCACTTCCGGCATTGATTCTTTGAGTGATGCCGGGGAGGACACGGTGCAGAAGATCATGGTCAGAGTCGTCAGTGGCGAGGCACGGCGCAGCTCGACGGGTGCGCGCCAGAGGGTACACACAGCAGTTCAAGTTCTGGTGGGGAGAGGGCTGTCATGAAGTTAATGGTCATCGGCTCAGGCGGTCGCGAGCACGCACTCGCCTGGCGGCTGGCGAAGACCCCCGGTTTGCAGAAGGTCTTCGTCACGCCTGGCAACGCGGGCACGGCGCGCGAGCGTGAACTCGAAAACGTCAACCTCACCAACCCCGAAGCGCTCGCTGACTTCGCCGCCAAGCACAAGGTCCATCTCACGGTAGTTGGTCCCGAAGCGCCGCTCGCTGCCGGCATCGTCAATCTTTTTCGCGACCGCGGTCTGAAGATCTTCGGTCCGACCAGGGAAGCCGCCCAACTCGAAAGCTCGAAGGACTTCGCGAAGCGCTTCATGGCCAGGCACAACATTCCCACCGCCCGCTTTGCAACCTTCTCCGATAGCCGCGCGGCGCACGCCTACGTCGACCAGCAGGGCGCGCCGATCGTCATCAAGGCCGATGGACTGGCTGCCGGCAAGGGAGTGGTGGTGGCCATGGACCTCTCTGAAGCCCATGACGCGATTGACCGGATGCTCCCCGCCAGCGGTGACAGCCCGGCGAAAGACTCGGCCCCAGCACGCGTGCTGATCGAAGAATTTCTCGAAGGCGAAGAAGCCAGTTTTATCGTCATGGTCGACGGCAAGAATGTACTGCCGCTGGCGTCGACTCAGGATCACAAGCGCATCGGCGACGGCGATACCGGCCCCAACACCGGTGGCATGGGCGCTTACTCACCAGCACCCGTGGTCACGCCGGAAGTCCACGCCCGCGCCATGCGCGAGATCATTCTGCCGACGGTACGGGGAATGGCTGCCGACGGTATCCCCTACACCGGATTCCTCTACGCTGGCCTGATGATTGGCAAGGACGGATCGGTCAAGACCGTCGAGTTCAATTGCCGCCTCGGCGACCCGGAAACACAGCCCATCATGATGCGCCTGAAATCCGACCTGCTGACCCTCCTCGACCATGCCGTCGCCGGCCGGCTCAACCTGGTCGAAGCGAGCTGGGACCGTCGTGTCGCGCTGGGCGTCGTGCTGGCCGCAGCCAACTACCCCGGTACTCCGCGCACCGGCGATCTGATCAGCGGTCTACCGCAGGACAGCGACGACAGTCATGTCTTCCATGCCGGCACCACCGAGCGTGATGGCCGGATCGTCACCGCCGGAGGACGTGTGCTGTGTGTCACGACACTTGCCGACAACGTCAGGCAGGCACAGAAACGCGCCTATGACATAATCATCGACCTCCACTTCGACGGCATGCAGTATCGCCGCGACATCGGCCACCGCGCAGTCAGCCGGTGAGCGAGGCCAGACAGTCACCAGCCGCCACGGCACCGGCGGTTGCGGGCCAGGGATGATTGACCCGACCCGCCTCAAGGCGTACTTCACCGACCTGCAAACGCGTATCGTCACGGCAATCGAAACGCTCGAGGGCCGTGCCGGCGCGAGCTTCCGCGCCGACCCCTGGGAAAAGGAAGTCCACTCGCCACTCGCGGGCAGCGGCCGCACCTGCATCCTTGAGGGAGGTCGTGTCATTGAACGCGGCGGCGTCGCTTTCTCGCAGGTCAGCGGCGCCGCGTTGCCGGCCTCGGCGACCGCCAAACGCCCCGAACTGGCGGGCTGCGCCTTCGCCGCGATGGGCGTTTCGCTGGTCCTGCATCCGGAAAACCCCTACTGCCCGACCGCGCACATGAACGTGCGCGCCCTGATCGCAACCCGGGCCGATGCCGACCCTGCCTGGTGGTTTGGCGGCGGCATGGACTTGACTCCCTACTACCCCTTTGCCGAAGACATCCGGCATTTCCACATGACCTGCAAGCAGGCGTTGCAGCCCTTTGGAGCAGACACGCATGCGCGCTACAAGCAATGGTGCGACGAGTACTTTTTCCTCAAGCACCGCAACGAACCGCGCGGAGTCGGTGGCATCTTCTTCGACGACCTCAGCGAAGGTGGCTTCGAGCGCTGCTTCGCGCTGACCCGGGCGGTTGGTGACGCGTTTACGGAAGCCTACCTGCCAATCATTGCAAAGCGGCAGGCCCTGCCCTACGGCGAACGCGAACGTGACTTCCAGGCGTACCGACGCGGACGTTATGTCGAGTTCAACCTGGTCTGGGATCGCGGCACGCTATTCGGCCTGCAGTCGGGCGGGCGCACCGAATCGATCCTGATGTCGCTCCCTCCGGTCGTCAAATGGCGCTACGACTGGCATCCTGAAGCCGGCAGCGCCGAAGCCGCGCTCTACGACATGCTGGCACCACGCGACTGGACGGAAGCCCCGGCTGCGGGGCCGGTTGTTGGTTCATGATCGCTGCCAATCATGGCTGCATAGTGCTGCGATGATCCCGGCGTCGGCTGCTCCGGTCAGGATAACCTGCCGCATGGCAAGCGCCTGCGCCAGCTCGGCGATGCGCTGATGCGGCACGAACATCGGCGTGCCGCGCAGACAGGCGCGCGCCGGGGCGTCGAGCAGGCCGACGAGATTGCGCAGGCCCTCGCTCGATGAAATCGTCAGTGCGTCGAGTTGGCCACTGCGCCATAGCGCCTGCAGCGGGGCCGGGTCAGCCGGTGCCGAGCGCTGGTAGCAACTCACGGCGTCGACTTCGGCGCCCCGTTCGCGCAGGGTATCGGCCAGCAGTTCGCGGCCACCGTTACCGCGAAAGATCAGCACACGCTTGCCGGCAACGCCCGCGCACTGCATTTCCGGAAGTTCGAGCAGCGCCTCCGAATCGAAGCGCTCGACCGGCGCCAGCGCATGGTCGATGCCATAACGGGCAAGCTGCGCGACGCTGCTCTGGCCAATCGCCACCGCCCGCAGACCCAATGGCCACGCCTGTCTGGCAAGAATCGCCGGGACACTGAAATCGACTGCGTTCGGGCTGATGAAAATCGCCAGCGAGTAGTCTCCGAGACGCGTGATTGCCGCCTGCAAGGGGGCAGGGTCAATGACCGGAGAAATCTCGAGCAGCGGAAAGATCAGCGGCTCGCCGCCCTGCTCGGCAATCCAGCCAGCCAGGCGCGACGCCTGCGCGCGCGGGCGCGTCACGACGATCGTCAGGCCGCGCAAGGGCTGCTTCATTGGCCGCTGGCGAGTTTCTCCAGGATGACCTCGGCCCCCTGTTCACGCAGCCTCTGCGCGAGCAGGTAACCGATCGACTCGCCGTCTTCCGGCGCACCGTACTGTTCCCCGGCGATCATCTGCTTGCCGTCCGGCGTCGCGATGAAGCCACGCAGCCAGAGATGACCGCGATCGAGCAACGCGTAGGCAGCGAGCGGGACTTGGCAGCTCCCCCCCAAAGCACGCGAAAAGGCCCGTTCGGCGCGCACACAGTGCGCGCTCTCGCTGTCGTTGAGTGGTTCCAGCAGGGCCATGATGTCAGCACGCCCTGATGCGGCCTCGATCCCGAGGATTCCTTGCCCTGGTGCTGGCAGTGACTGCTCTGGCGTCAGGATAGACCTGATCCGTGCTGCCAGGCCCAGACGTATCAAGCCTGCGGCAGCGAGGACGATCGCATCGTACTCACCCGCATCGAGCTTCCTGAGCCGCGTATCGAGGTTACCACGCAGGCTGCGGATCACAAGTTGCGGATATCCGGCGCGCAGGATCGCTGCGCGACGAAGGCTGGAAGTTCCGACCACGGCCTGGGCCGGCAACTCGTCGAGCCCGGCAAAGCGGTTCGAAACAAAGGCATCGCAGGGATTTTCACGCGCCGAAATGGCTGCGAGGGTGAAGCCTGCAGGCATTTCCATCGGCAGGTCCTTCATCGAATGCACGGCGAGGTCAGCACGGCCTTCCTGTATCGCCACTTCGAGTTCCTTGATAAACAACCCTTTACCGCCGATCGCCGACAGCGGACGGTCGAGGATCTGGTCGCCGCGAGTCGTCATGCCGAGGATCTCGATGCGACTCCGTGGGTATAACTCCATCAGGCATCCACGGACATGCTCGGCTTGCCACAGAGCCAGGCGCGACTCACGCGAGGCGATGACGATACGCGACTGAACTGGCTCTGGTGAGTTCAAGGCAGGGTTCCGCTAGCGGCACCGGCATGCACGCCGTAACACCGACGCACAGACCTTGATGGGCGTTCTAATGGGCGTGTTACAATCCGAAGCTTTGCAAGCATGCGCTGTTCTGGATGGTGCCGAGAGGGGGAATCGAACCCCCACGATGTTTCCACCGGCGGATTTTGAGTCCGCTGCGTCTACCGATTCCGCCATCTCGGCTGTGGCTCGCAACTCGCGAGCCGGAAGAGGCTCTGATTATCGCTGATTCTCCAGTCAGGAACAAGCAGATAACATTCCGTTCTGCGCCGGCGCTTGCCCGGCCACCCTCTACAGACCCCCCACGCATGCTGACACTCGACGATTTCGACTTCGATCTTCCCGGCGAACTGATCGCCCAGCATCCGACCGCAGAACGCACCGCCAGTCGTCTGTTGCAACTGGCCGACGGCACCATCCACGATCGCCACTTCAGCGAGCTGCCGGAAATCGTCGATGCCGGCGATCTGCTGGTGTTCAACGATACGCGCGTGCTCCGCGCGCGCCTCTTTGGGCGGAAGGAAAGCGGCGGCCAGGTCGAGGTTCTGATCGAGCGCATCGTCGATGCTCGCCATGCCGTGGCACAAATCCGCGCCAGCAAAGCGCCGCAAGCCGGCAGCCGCATCCTTCTTGAAAATGCCATCCTGCTCAGCGTACGCGGGCGTAGCGGTGAACAGCACGAGTTCTTCGACCTGGAACTGCTGGAACCAGTCGGCGAGAATGATCTCTGGAGCCTGCTCGATCGCCACGGCCGCCTGCCCTTGCCGCCCTACATCACGCACGCGGCCAGCGCTGCCGACGAAGCGCGCTATCAGACGGTTTTCGCCCGCCACCCCGGCGCCGTCGCTGCGCCCACTGCCGGCCTGCACTTCGACGAGGCGCTGCTGACCGAACTCGCAAAGCGCGGTGCCGAGATCGCCTGGCTGACGCTGCACGTCGGTGCCGGCACCTTCCAGCCAGTGCGAGTACAGCGCATCTCCGAGCACCGCATGCACGCCGAACGTTTCGAAATTCCGCCGGCGACGGCCGCTGCGATCGCCCGCACGCGTGCCCGCGGCGGCCAGGTCATCGCCGTCGGGACGACCAGCCTGCGTGCGCTCGAAGCGGCTGCAGCGCACGGCGAGCTGCACGCTGGCGCGGCCGAAACCGACATCTTCATCACTCCGGGCTACCACTTTCGCGTCGTAGACCGGCTGATCACCAATTTTCACCTCCCGAAATCGACGCTGCTGATGCTCGTTTCGGCTTTTGCCGGACTGGATGCCATCCGCAGCGCGTATCGGCACGCGATCAATCGGCGTTATCGCTTCTTCAGTTATGGTGACGCCATGCTGCTGCACCGCGGCTGATTCATTCACAAACCTATCCTCCCCTTTCCGAAGCTGCCGCCATGCTCAAGAACGCCTTGAACAACACCGCCATCGAGCGACTCGACAAGCATGGACTGACTCCCGACACGCACAAGGCAGCCCTGGCCTGCGCACTGTTGTGGACCGCCCGTACGCAGACCGACGTACACCACCTGCTCGGTTTGAGTGGTCTGACCACCAGCACCGGAAGAGCGTTCACCTTCAACGATGTAAAGAACGCGGTCCAAGAACTCAAGGACAAGAAACTGCTGCTCGACGATGCGGCGCGCCACCCCACCGCCTTTCAACTCGTGGACGCTTTGCGTGCGCCGCTCTACCGGCAGTTGCTCGAGACCCGGCCAGGAAACTGCCTGCCGGGTCTGATCGCCAAACTCGATGGTTTCGACCTCACGCGCTTCGGCTACTACTGGCCGAGCAGCAGTCTTCCGGCGACCATTGCCTATGTGCGCGCCAAGTTCTTTTCCGGCACACCGAGCGAAGAGCTCTCAGCGATCCGGCAACGGGTCGCACGTTCGATGGACTGGAACTTCATCCTCACGCAGGCCCTCCTGCTCGGCTTCGACGGCCCCAGTTTCGAGTCCATCGATCCGGTCGAACGCTCGCGGCTCGCCTGCCTGGGCGTGGCATCGATATGCTTGAACTGGGCGCCGGATTTCAACCCGATCGCGGAGTGGGCTCTTGACCAGCTCAGGCGGCGCCCCGACCAGGTGTCCGACGATCTGCGTTCGGCGCTTGCCGAGCTGGCATTGCAACGCAGTGACGCTGAACTGTTGCAGGAAACGCTGCAGGGGCTCGATAACGGCCTCGCTGCCGCGATCCGGGCCGCAGCCCTGGTCGTCGATAGCCAGTGGGCAGCCGGGCAGGCCGCCTTCGAGGCAGCACTGAAGCAGCGCAAGGGCGAAATCGGCGGCAGCAAACACCTGCTGCCCGAAAGTATTGGCTGGCTCTACCCACTCGCATTGCTCGCCCAGTCGACCCCGAAGCATCTGGAACTGGCGCGCAAGTTCTGCATCGGCGAAGCCGGCCAGCGCGATCCGAGTGTATTCAGCAAATGGGGGCGCTGGGTCCATGCCATCGACGTTCGTCTCGGCAAGACGCCGATCATCCATGCCGCTTTCCAGCCGGTCCGAAACCAGGAACAGTGCTGGGAACTGGATTCGTTCTGGGCCATTCTGCTCTCGGCCTGGCTGGGTAGCGAGACGATCACTGCGCCAGGTAGGCAGATTACACGGCATACGGCCAGCGGCTGGCATGAGACGATCATGGCCCTGCGGCGAAAACTGCTGAACGCTCATCTGAAGTTGCCAAGCCACATGCTGCGTGGCGCCGAAGAGCTGCTTTCCGGACGCGATCCACCGACCGGCTATTTTGTCGCCGCGGCTGGCGAGCAATGGCGCGTGATTCTCGACGCCCTGCAATCACTCGGCGGCGAGCAGACTGCTGCCGACGCCGGCAGCGAAACGACACGCCTGCTCTGGGCCATCGAGATCGGCAAGGAGGGCCAGTTGCTCGGCATCAAACCGCTCGAACAGAAGCGCGTTCAGCGCGGCTGGGGCCGACCCCGCGTGCTGAGCCTCGTGAAAATCTTCGGCAACGAACATCTGCCGGCGTGGGATGCCAAGGTGGCGCGCGCGCTGCGCCCCGAGCGCGGTTACAGCAACCGCTATCGCATCGACCTGCCAACGGCGATCGTCGCCCTGGTGGGCCATCCGTGCATCGTCCTGGCAAACGCGCCGGAACAATTCGTCGAACTCAGCGAAACGCAGCCGGAGCTGGAACTGGTCCGTCAGGGCGAACATTTCGTGATGCGCATCGAGCCACCGTTGCGACCCGTCGTCGAAAGCGCGTACCTCTATGTCGAAGACGCTGAGATGCGTCGCGAGAACGAAGCGCTGCGCCTGCTCACGCTCGTCCAGGACGGCCCGCAGCGTCTCCGGCTGGTGCGTTTTTCGACGGCGCAGCAGCAGGCTGCGCAGCTCATCTCGAGGCGCGTAGCCATTCCCGCCAATGCGCCGGGAGCGCAGGCCGAAGTCGAAAAGACCTTGCGTGCGCTGTCCGGACGTTTCCAGGTACACGCCGACTCGGCACAGGCTTCCCGACAGGTCGCCAGCGATTCACGCCTGCGTGCCGAACTCTCGCCGGTCGGCGAGCACCTGGCGCTGCGCCTGGTAGTGACACCGCTGGGGCCCGACGGCCCGCGCCTGCCGGCAGGCAGCGGCCGACTCCGCCTGATGAGCGTGCTCGGAGGCGAAAGCGTCGGCACCGAACGCAACCTCCAGAGCGAGCGCCAGCATCTCGAAGCGGTACTCGACGCCCTGCCCTTCCTCGACGGCAGCGACGGCGTCAGCGAGTGGCTGATCGAAGACCCCGAGCAGGCACTCGGGGCGGTCGAAACGCTGCCGACGCTGGCCGCGATTGCCGCGGTTGAATGGCCCAAGGGCAAGGCCGTTCGCGTCGTCAGCGTCGATACGCGGCAGCTCGGTGTCAGCGTCAGCCGCGAGCACGACTGGTTCCGCCTCTCCGGGCAGGTGACGCTCGACGAGGGCCTGGTACTGCAGCTCGAAACCCTGCTGACGGCGGCACGCGAAAAATCCCGCTTCATCCCGATGGGTGACGGTGTTTATGCAGCCTTGACGCGCTCACTCAAACAAAAGCTCAGCGAACTCGCAGCGGTTATCGAAACCGACAAGCAGGGGAGCAAGGCACCCACGATCGCCGCCGCCTGGCTCGACGAGATTCTTGATGGCACCCGGCTCGACGCCGGCAAGGATTTTCGCGAGGCCCTCGAGCGCTTGCGCAGCGCCCAGTCCACCGAACCGAAACTGCCGAGCCTGCTGCAGGTCAGGCTGCGGCCCTATCAGGAAGACGGCTACCAGTGGGCAATGCGTCTGGCGACCGCCAGCATGGGCGGTTGTCTGGCCGACGACATGGGCCTGGGCAAAACGCTGCAGGCACTCGCCGTGCTGCTCGAGCGCGCCGCCAGCGGGCCGGCGCTGGTCATCGCACCGACCTCGGTATGCGGCAACTGGTTCGCCGAAACACGTCGTTTTGCACCGACGCTCAACGCCCGCATCTACAGCGACGCCGGTGACAGCGAACGCGAGGAACTGGTCAGCCAGGCCGGGCCGCAGGATCTGCTGATCGTCTCCTACACGCTGCTGCAACTCGCGCAGGAACGCTTCACCGGGCGCAACTGGCACACGCTGATCGCCGACGAAGCACAGGCGATCAAGAATGCAGCCGCCAAGCGCTCGCAGGCGGTGTTCGAGCTCAAGGCCGATTTTCGCCTGGCGCTGACCGGAACGCCGGTGGAAAACCGCCTCGCCGACCTGTGGTCGATCATGCGTTTTGCCAATCCCGGCCTGCTCGGCACCGTCAACCGCTTCAACGAGCGCTTCGCGGGTCCGATCGAACGCAACCGCGACCGCGACGCCCAGCATGTCCTCAAGCGCCTGATCGGTCCCTTCGTGCTGCGACGAAGCAAAGCGGAAGTGTTGCAGGAACTGCCGCCACGCATCGAGCTGATCCTGACGGTCAGCCCGGAGAGTGCCGAAGCTGCGCATTACGAAGCCCTGCGCCGCGAAGCCGCAAACGAGATCAGCAGCACGCTCGACAGCACGCCGGAAACTCAATCCCGCTTCAACATCCTCGCGCAGCTGACGCGCCTGCGGCGCGCCGCCTGCGACCCGCGCCTGTGCAGCCCGGAGTTCGGGATCAGCGGTGCCAAGGTGCAGGCCTTTGGCGAACTGGCCAGCGAGCTCATTGCCAACGGCCACAAGGCGCTGGTCTTCAGCCAGTTCGTCGATTTCCTGACCATCCTCCGCGAACCGCTCGACGCAGCCGGAATCCGCTATCAGTACCTCGACGGTGCCACTCCCGCCGCCGAGCGAACGCGCCGGGTCGCCGCATTCCAGGCCGGCGAAGGCGACCTCTTCCTGATCAGTCTCAAGGCCGGCGGCTTCGGCCTCAACCTCACCGCCGCCGACTACGTGGTGATCACCGACCCGTGGTGGAACCCGGCGGCCGAGGATCAGGCGACGGGACGTGCGCACCGCATCGGACAGCCCAGACCGGTCACCGTTTACCGGTTGGTCACCAGGGGCACCGTCGAGGAACGCATCGTCGACCTGCACCATGAAAAACGCGCGCTCGCCGAGAGCATTCTTGCCGAAGGCGAAGCCAGTGCCTTGCCATCGACCGAAGATCTGGTGGCGCTGATTCGGGGGGAAATGACATGAACCACGGCCTCGCGAACCCTGCAGCCCCCCCCTCAGTCAGCTTCTGGCAGGCGTTTGCCTTCTGGCTCAAGCTCGGATGCATCAGTTTCGGCGGCCCGGCAGGACAGATTTCGATGATGCACGCGGAACTGGTGGAACGCCGTCGCTGGATTTCCGAGCGTCGCTTTCTGCACGCACTCAACTACTGCATGCTGCTCCCCGGTCCCGAAGCCCAGCAACTGGCCACCTACATCGGCTGGCTGATGCATCGCACGCGTGGCGGCATGGTCGCCGGAACCCTGTTCGTGCTGCCCTCGCTGCTGCTTCTGATCGGTCTGTCCTGGGTCTATATCGCCTTCGGCGAGACGCCGTTGGTGGCTGGTCTGTTTTACGGGATCAAGCCGGCAGTCACCGCCATTGTCGTCCAGGCGGCGTACCGGATCGGATTGCGTGCCCTGAGGAACCCGTTCCTCTGGGCGATCGCGGCGGCTTCCTTCGTCGCCATCTTCGCGCTCGCCGCGCCGTTTCCCGTCATCGTCGCGGTAGCCGCACTGCTCGGCTACATCGGCGGACATGTCGCCCCCGAGAAATTCCAGCTTGGCGGCGGCCACGGCCCGGTCGAAGCCGTGTTCGGTCCGGCCTTGATCGACGACGACACGCCAACTCCCGAGCATGCCCGCTTCGGATGGTACAGACTGATCAGGGTGCTCATCGTCGCGGCTCTTCTGTGGGCCATCCCGATGGGCCTGCTGACTGCGACCTATGGTTGGCAGCACACGCTGACGCAGATGAGCTGGTTTTTCACCAAGGCCGCGCTGCTGACCTTCGGCGGCGCCTATGCCGTTCTCCCCTACGTCTACCAGGGGGCCGTCGAACACTACGGCTGGCTGACTGCGACCCAGATGATCGACGGCCTCGCGCTCGGAGAAACCACGCCCGGGCCGCTGATCATGGTGGTCGCTTTTGTCGGCTTCGTCGGTGGCTACCTCAAGGCCGTTTTCGGCCCGGACAGCCTGTTCCTTGCCGGCGCAGTCGCTGCCTCGCTGGTGACCTGGTTCACCTTTCTGCCGTCGTTCGTTTTTATCCTGCTCGGCGGACCGCTGGTCGAGACCACCCACAACCAGTTGAAATTCACCGCACCGCTGACCGCCATCACCGCGGCGGTGGTCGGCGTGATCCTCAATCTGGCGCTGTTCTTCGGCTACCATGTCCTCTGGCCGCGAGGTTTCGCCGGCAGCTTCGACTGGATCTCCGCGCTGATCGCTCTCGGTGCCGCGGTCGCGCTGTTTTGCTACCGGCAGAATGTCATTGTCGTCATCGCGGCCTGCGCCGTCGTCGGCCTGCTGGTTGAAATGCTCATGCTGTCCTGACCCGAACGGGCTACCGGGGTTTCACCCCGCGCAGCACGGCCAATCGATCGGCGATCTGCAACGACCATTTGTCGAAAGCGTCGCGCGCGTACGACCAGCTCTGGAACGAGCTCATGTAACCCTTGATCCAGGTATTGGTGGCAGCGGCCGCGCCGGCATCAATGTCGGCGGCGTACTTGCGGCCGATCTGCGCATCGGCGCACTCGCCAAGAACGACGTTGCTGGCGCCGTCGAGAAACTGCATTTCGATGCCGGTCTCGCCAAGATAAGGCGTCGAACCCGCAGGTCTCCCCGATGCCGGACCGGAAGCAGCTTCGGCGACGAAGCCGTAGGGGATCGCGGTGCCTGCCAGACTCCGGCTGACCTGCGTCGGCACCAGGTTGGTGAGCTCGATCCGCAACACCAGGACCCCCGGCCCGGGTTGCGTGACGATCTGCATCTGCGGTTTCAGGGACTTGTTCAGGGCATTGTGGAAATAATCGACCAGTGCCTTGAGGTCGGTCGGGTCGACCGCCTCCTGCTGATCCGCCTTGAGGCTGACCAGAATGCGGGTGATCAGCACCTTGTCGTAGCGTTTGAGGTCGACATCGGGGTTCCGCCAGCACAGCGCGCCGTCGCTACCGGGCGCTTTCTTCAGACGCGGGTAGTCACTGAGAAAGCCGCTGCGCGTGATCCGTGTCGGATCACTGACCGTCACGTCGCCCGATGGGCCCGTCAATTCGGCACAGCCGCCGAGCAGCAGGGTGCCGGCAATGCCGCCGATGAGCGTGGCCTGGTGGGCCAGCCGACGGGGTCTGGTGGATACGGCCGGTTGACCCGTGGCCGGATCGGAAAGTCCCTTTGTCGCAGTCATCATCGCTTCTCCCATGGTTCAAAGCGGCCATTGTACACTGGTGATGCCGCCGCACCTGCTGTCGATGGCGCCCAAGCAAGCCGACACCCTTGCCCTGCGCGGCCACGACAGCGGCCGGGGAGCGCGATGAAGCCTGGCAGTTTGAGTCCCATGCTCGCCATCCCTAGCGGGCGGAATCCTGACTTTCAAGCGTGTAACCCGCGCCTGCATCCTGCCCGAGTCGCTCGACCAGACAGGGCATCACTGCCTGCAAGGTCGCTTCCAGGGTCCAGGGTGGATTGATCACGAACAGGCCACTGCCGTGCATCCCGAAACCGTCGCTGGCTGGCGTTCTGACGCGTAGCGTAACCTGCAGCCAGCGGCTTGCCGGCAGGTGCTTCAGGCGCGGCGGCAAATGGTGCGCTTCGAGCCGGGTCAGTTGGGGATACCACAGCAGATAGGTGCCGCCAGGAAAGCGCGACAGGCACTCCCTGAGCGAATGCACCACCCGATCGTAATCGCGCCGCTCCTCGTACGGCGGGTCGATGAGGACCACTGCTCGCCGCGGCGGCGGCGGCAACAAGGCCTTGAGGGCCGCGAATCCGTCGCTCTCCTCAACGATCACGCGTTTGCCGCAGGCCGCGAAATGGTCTCGCAGACGCATGACATCGCGGCTGTGCAGCTCGAAAAACCGTAGGCGGTCCTGTGTCCGCATCGTCGCCATCGCCAGGGAAGGCGAACCGGGGTAGATCTTCAGACGACCATCGGGATTGGCTGCGCGCACCAGGCCGAGATAGTCCTGCAGGGCCGACGGCAGATCCTGCCTCCCCCATAACCGTCCAATGCCGTCCCGGTACTCGGCAAGCTTGGCTGCATGCCCGGAATCGAGCGCATAAGCCCCCGCCCCGGCGTGCGTATCGACGTACCAGAAAGCGCTGTCCTTCTGGCCGAGGTAGCGCGTCAGTTGCACCAGCACCAGGTGTTTGAGGACATCGGCGTGGTTGCCGGCATGAAAGGCGTGACGATAGCTCAGCATCGGCCAGAACCCTGCCCTGCGGTGGCAACAACGCCCGGCGGCACGCGCACTATGCCGGCACCGCGATCTTGCCGTCGGTACTGAACTGATAATCGCGGAAGATATGCTCCGCGCTCAGCAACTGGTAGCTGCCATCCGGCAGGCGCCTGGAGGTGTCTTTGAGGCGGTACGCATAGTGGCCGCAGGTCCAGCAATCGAAGTTGCGCATTTGCGTACACAGACAGGTCTTGTCGCGGACCGTTATTTTCTTGACGCCGGGATTCGCTTCCACCTCCCGGTTGTACGCACTGATGTACGAACAATTGCCGGTACTGTCGAGAAGATAGCCGTAGGCCTCACAATTGGGCCGAATTCCGTCGCCAATCGCCGGACTGTTGCTCAACATGCGCATCGGGTAGCCGGTCGGGGAAATCTGGTTGACCTCGATCTGATCTTCGCTGGCTTCGAAATAACGCTGTTTGACGTCCTCCGGCAAGCCGCACTCCTTCGACACGGTAAAGCGCGTCGCCACCTGGACGGCGGCTGCACCGCTTTCGAGAAACGACACGGCATCGCTACCGGTAAAGATCCCACCCGCCGGAATCAGGGGAATATCGAGCTGCTCGGCCTGCAGATAGCGATGAATCTCGGCGAAGATCGTTGCCAGATCGTAATTTGCCCAGTCCATGCCGAAACCCAGGTGTCCTCCGGCCAGCGGTCCTTCGACCACCACGTAGTCGGGCAATCGCCGGCAGCGGGCGGTCTTGCGCAGGAACAACTGCAACGCGCGCAGCGAGGAAACGATGATCCCGAGCTTGGCATCGCGGAAACGCGGATGATCCTCGATCAGCGCAAAGGAACCGAGATGCAGGCCGGCCGCCAGCGTGATCCCGTCGATGCCGGCGTCGAGCGCTGCGGCCATGCGCACGCGCAGCGTCTCGCGCGGGGCGTTCATGGTCAGCTTCTCCATGCAGTTGACGAAGATCAGGCCCTCGCCTCGCTTGGCTTCCATGGTTCTGCCGACGTGCATCTGGGTGGCCTCGGCGAGCTGCCCGAGATCGAAACGAACCATCGATTTGTCGGTATTGGCGACGTTGAATTTGTACTGCCGGAGCTTGTCCTTGACGAACTTGGCGTTGAACCGCCGATCGGCAACGGTATTGACCATGGCATCGGAAATATGTCCGACACCGCCGAGTCGGGCGGCCTCGAGCGCCAGTTCGGCGGTCGAAATATCGACACCCATGCCGCCGATCACGATCGGTACCAGTTCCTTCTTGCCGAACTGCAGACGGAAATCATCAACGCTCTTCATGCCGGTCCTTCCCAACCGAAGCAGCGACGCCAGCGCCAGCACCGGCACCGGCAATCGCGAAAATATCCCAAGCCCGGCATTATCGCTCATCAACCGCCTGGATGGCCTGCTGCGTCAAACGAAATCACGCGTGTATCATCTCCCCTGCCCGCCATGCCAAAAGGAAGCAAGCCATGTCCGACTGCAGCCACCCCGACCCCGCGCCCGCATCCGCAAACGAGATCGGCATTCCACGCCAGCATGCCTTCGACCCGGCCGCTTTCGAGCGCGCGGTCGGCGATCTGCTGGCCGCCTGCGGGATTGCGCCGGATGCCGCGCACATCGGGCGAACCCCGCAGCGCGTCTGCGAACTCTGGCAGCGCCGCCTGCTTGGGGGTTACGACCTCGACCCGGCGACCGCGCTCGGCGATGGCTTTGCCGATCAGCGCAGCGATCTGGTGGTGGTGCGCGGCATCGCCGTACATGGCGTCTGCCCGCACCACCTGGTGCCTTTTCGCGGTGTCGCGCACGTCGCCTATCTGCCCGGCGGTCGCCTGCACGGCTTCGGTCGCATCGCCCGCCTGGTCGATGCGATTGGTCATCGCTTCACCTATCAGGAATGGATGACCCGCGATATTGCCGACGCGCTGATGCAGCACGGCCAGGCGCGCGGAGCGGCCTGCGTGGTCGAAGCCGAGCAGTTGTGCCTGCTGCTCGGCGAAGACCGGCGTGGTGACGAGCGGGTGATTACCCAGTCGTTCAGCGGCGAATTCGAGCACTCGCCGCAGTTGCGCAACGAGTTCCTGCGCGCCATCGCCGGCGGCCGCCGCAACGACTGAAAACAGAGCTTGTTCATCGTCTTGGCGGCCCGATCGACTCGCCGTGCTGCGGGTGCTGGCGACGCCAGCGGCGGATCAGCAGACGCAGGCGGCCGAAGGTCCAGTGATCATTGAGCACGAAGTTGGCGATGCTGGCGATGATGATCGCCAGCACGTTCGCCAGCAGATAATGCAGGTGACTGGCGAAGGCGTGTGTCAGCGCGAACTGCAGTGCGATGCCCAGCCAGCAGGCGATCGTGTATTGGCCGAACTGCAGGAGGATCGGGGTGTGCACATGCGGCCGCCGATCGAGCCAGGTCCAGGCGCGGTTGAGCAGGAAGTTGTTGATTGTGGCGAAGAAGATCGCGACCGCCAGCGACAGGTTGAGGCGCAGCGACGGCGGCGTGATGGTCACCCACAGGGTCTCCTGCGCGAGATAGAGGACGGCCACGTTGACCAGCGTCCCGGACGCGCCGACGATCCCGAACTTGATGAATCGGTGACGCAACAGACGGCCCAGCAGCGGCAGTTGCCGGAGCCTCTCGAAGCACGTCATGCCACATCCCGATCAGCCGGCGGATGGGCACGGGTGACGACGATGCGCGCCTCGGCGAGCACCTGCGCCGGCGCAATCCGCTGCAGGCACTGGTTGTCGCCGTCGCACGGCGAGTTGCGGTGATTGTACGCGGTCAGGCAGGGCGAGCAGGGAAGTGCGAGGTGCAGGCAGCACGCGTGCTCGCCGAGCGGGCCGTAGAGCAGCGGGGTCTCGGGGCCGAACAAGGCCACCGTCGGCACCCCGGTCAGCGAAGAAAACTGCGCCGGCCCGCCGTCGTTGGTGACCAGCAGCGCGGCGATCCCGAGCAGCGCGACGAGTTCGCGCACCGATTTCGTGTACCCCGTCAGGTCGATGCAGTCGGGATGTGCGACTGCTTCGGCGAGTGCTCGACCGAGCGCCTTGTCGGAGGGCAGGCCGATGATCGCCACGGCGTAGCCCTCGGCGAGCAGACCGCTGGCCACCTGCCGCCAGTTCGCCACCGGCCAGGCGCGGATCGGCAGAATGCCGCCGCTCGGATAGAGCAGCGCCAGCCGCCGGCCCGCGATGAGCGGAAAGTCTTCGCAAAAGCGCGTGCCGAAGGCCTCGACCTCGCCCGTCCGGAATGCCGGCAACAGCGCCGGCAACGGCAGCGGGCCCTCGTCGAGGCTCTCCTTGTCGAGCGGATGGGTCTGCGATTCGATCGCCCGCGCCAGCGTCAGGAACTGCAGCGACAGGTGGCGATACGGGTTGTAGAGCACCGGCCGGTTGATGAACGAACCGCGGTACAGCCCTTCCTGCGTGTGGCGGTGAAAACCGACCCGCAGCGGCGCCCCGGACAGCCACGACAGCAGACTGCTGATGCGTGCGAAGAGTTCGCAGTCGAGCACCGCATCCGGTTGCAACTGGCGCAAGCTGCGGACCGCGGCGAGGAGTGTGCGCAGCAGCCCACCCAGCGAGCGGTCGTCGATGGCGATGACGTTCTCCGGCGGGACGCTGGCCATCAGATCGAGAACCTCGCGATTCTTGCCGAACAGCAGGACATGCAGCGAGGCTGCCGGGTAACGTGCGCGCAGCAGCGCGAACATCGGTTGTGCGAGGACCAGGCTGCCCATCTCCGAGAGCAGGATCACGACGATGCGCTGCGGTGGCGATACGGGTCGTTGCGGCGCCGCACGCCACGCGCGCAGCCGTTCGAGCAGCGACGCGAACGCGCACAGCGGCACGCCGAGATAGCGATCGATGGCACGCTGAAGCTTGATGTTCATCATGGCAGCGGTGCCGGACGATAGCCATAGACCACCCGCGCATGGTAGGTAGCGACGATGACCCCGCCTTTCCTGGCAGTAAGCGCCTGCACCGGGCCGAGGCGCGTGGCCGTGGCAAGCAGACGCGGATCTTCGAGGTTGCCGCGCCAGCCCGAGACCGCGATCAGATCGCGCCCGGCAAATGCCGAACGCGGAAACCAGAATTCGTACATCACGGCGTTTTCATTGAAGAAGAGGTGCCGGCTGGCGGTGTCGCGGGCACCGTCGCCACGCGGATCGTAAAAGGCCATTTCGTCGGCGGTGTTGTGCCTGTCGAGGCCGACGACGGCGGGACGGCGGCCGGTTTCAAGGAGTACCGCTTCCTCGATCGCCTGCACCTGTTCGCGCAGGTCGCGCCAACCCATTTCCAGATAGTCGTGGTGGGCGCGCAGGCCGGCCAGCCCCCAGACCGGGTAGTAGAACAGGCCGTAGGCGTAGACCAGCATCAGCGCCTGCAGCAGGGGCACCCAGCCGCGGGCGAGCAGGCGATCGAGCGTGCCTTCGCCGAGTCCCGGCCGGGTCATCGTCGCCGCGAGCACCGGCAGGATCGCCAGCCAGATCGGCCCGGTCCAGTGAAACTTGGTCTCCGCGCGCAGGCTCGATATCGCGAAGACGAGCAGCGGCAGCAGCGTCAAGACCAGCATGAACAGGCGTCGCCGTCCGGTCAGCAAGGTCCGCTCGTCGTTGGCCAGCGTTGCCTGAAAAGTGGCACTCATGTCGCCGCGCGGTCGCCACAGCCGCCACAGGGCGAGCACGCCAAGCGGCGTCAGCAGCAGGAGCGCAGCAGCCAGGAACTCCGGCAGACTGAACTGCGGTGCCCGCGCCGCCAGCCGTCGCGAACCTTGAAAGGCGAACGACGCCCAGTCGTGCTGGAGGTTCCAGACGATGACCGGCGAGAACACCAGCAGCGCGACGAGCACGCCCCCCCAGGCCCACGCCGAGAGCAGGCTGCGGCGCGAACGCGCATCGACGAGCATGAAAACGAAAGCGGCTGCCGGCACCAGCACCATCGAGTACTTGGCAAGCATGCCGATGCCGATCGCCAGCCCGGCGCCGAGCCAGGCCACCCTGCTTTCGCCGAGCAGTGCGCGCTGCAGGAAAAACAGCGCCGCCGCCCAGGCGGCGGCGAGGGGCGCATCGGGCGTGATCATCACTCCGATGCCGAAGCAGAACGGCAGCGTCGCGGCCAGCAGGGCGGTACGCAGGGCGTTGCCGCGCCCTGCCATGTCCTGCGCAAAAGCGACGCTGAAAGCAAGCATCACCGCCCAGGAGAGCACTGCCGGCAGGCGCACGAAGAACTCGCCATCGCCAAGGGCAAGGGTGGCGGCGATCAGCCAGGCGACCAGCGGCGGATGGTCGAGGTAGCCGATGTCGAGATGCTGCGAATAGTTCCAGTAGTACGCCTCCTGCGGAGCCAGCTCGATCTGCCCGAGGTAGACCAGGCGCAGCACCAGCAGATAGATGACCGCCAGCGGCACCGCAATGGCGAAATCCTGGCGGCGCGTCCCCGCAGCAATCACCCTGCCGCCGAGCAGCAGGGTCAGCGCACCCGCCAGCGCCGCTGGCACGATCGCGACGAGAGGCGACCCCTGCGCCGCCAACAGCGAGAGCACGCCGGCGCGCAGCGGATAGGCGAGTGCGACGACAAAGCACAGCGTCGTCCAGCGATGCTCGCAGGCGAAGCTCCGTAGCACGCCGAGCGCGGCCAACAGCGCGGCGGCAAAGGCCAGCGCCTGCGCAGGCTCGAGCGACACGCCGGCACGATCCAGGATCACGAACATCAGGACATCGGCGAGCGCGGCGGCAATGGCGGCCAGGCACCAGCCCCGCACGGGCGCGCGGTCGATGTTTGCGGGGGTAGCGAGCAAGCTCATGCCGGTCGTGGCGGCATGTGCTTCTGCGGAAGAGCCCGGCGAGAGGCGGTTTCGATGGTTTCCAGTTGACGCTCTCTCTCGGCGGAGCAATGAGTCAGCAGCCGTAGCGCAGCACAATGGCCGCAAGATCACGGACCAGGATCAGCGTTGCCAATCCCTGCAACGCAAGGGCGCGAATGTACCCAAAACTCCGGCATAAGACAACCTCCCGATGCGTTGCGGGCTCAGGATTCAACCATTTCCTTGGTGGCCTGGACAAGGCTGCGTATTGACCACAGCTACACACGACCATACGATGGAGGTGTTCTTTGTGTAGATGTCAAAGGAGGATCGCATGCGTGCTGCCGCCATCAACCTGCGTGCACTTCCCGAGCAGCGCGACTTGATTGATCACGCGGCACGCCTGTTGGGCAAGAACCGGTCCGACTTCATGCTCGAAGCCGCCTGCGACAGAGCTCAATCGGTGGTGCTCGACCAGCTTTTCTTCAATCTGGACGCCGACAAGTTCCGACAGTTCACCGCTATGCTCGACGCGCCACCCGCCGACAATCCGGGGCTTGAGCGCCTCATGGCCGTCAAGGCGCCTTGGGAAACAGAAGCCACCCAGGCATGAACCTTCAACTCGGCGCGCCGCAGCCACTGACGGCGGCGCACCGCACGGATGAATTCGAGTGCGGCGAAGATGTGCTCGATGAGTGGCTCAAACGACGGGCCATGGCCAACCAGTTGACCGGCGCCAGCCGCACGTTCGTGGTCACCGATCAAGGCCTTCGCATCCACGGCTATTACGCGATGGCTGCCGGCGCTGTGTCACACCAGACGGGGCCACAAGTTCAGTGCGGCGCAATAGGCCCGACCCAGGGCCGGTGATGGTGCTGGCCCGGCTCGCCGTCGATCGTCGCGCCCAAGGCATCAAACTTGGCGCCGCGTTGCTGCAGGATGCCGTCAATCGGGCGGTGGTCGTGTCGCAAAACGCGGGAGTCAGAGCCTTGCTGGTGCACGCCATTCACGACCAAGCCAGGCAGTTCTACGAGCATTACGGATTTCGGGCTTCGCCGGCACACCCCATGACGCTGATGCTGCGCCTGAGCAGCGGGAAGCTCTGAGCTCGACTTTATCGATTTGAGGCCATGAAACGCGAGCGCGTAAGTGACTTTGAAGTCGTCGAAGCTAAATTCTCTCGAGCTGATAGAAGCGAGATCCGTCTGGCGTTGGACGTTCCATGACGTAAATCACAGTTCCGGAATCGCCGAGCCACATCAAGAACGTCGGTTTGGTTTCGGCACCAAGGAGTGTTGAGGCGGCAGCCGATTTTGTGGTGCTGACTGGTCCGCGAGAAACAGTTCCACTGACCGTTTGGCCGTAGAGATCGCCCCGATATTCCAAAAAGTATTTCACCGGCGCGGAGTCAGGTGCTCTTGTATCCATAAACGCGGCTGCAAGAAGTCCGGTTGCCGTGACCTCATACGTGCCACGTGCTACGACAGAAGTTCCATCTATCTGAACTACAACATCGCAGCTAGGAGTTTTCCATGTTCCCTGCAATCCGATCACGAGGGGTTTGATTCGTGCCTGCCCAAAAGATCGGAAGAATTCGCTAACGGGCTTTGCCTTTTCGTATACCGACGTCTCCTGGTTTTCTTCATCGTCCACACGGTCACGAATAACTCCCAAGGCCTTGTCAACGTTCTTGTGGTGGTCGGTGACGCGCAAAGCTTCATCAAGAACCTGTTTGGCTTCGTCAACAAAACCGGCGTTCAGAAATTGGTGCGCAAGATTACTCATGGCGAGTGTCTCGCCGAAGTGAGCAGAATTCCGATAGGCCTTGACGGCTTTCACCGGCAATTTCAGCGACTCAAGCGCGGCGCCGAAGTTGTTCCATGCAATAGCACTTCTCGCAGACGTTCGAATTCGTGAGTAGTGATAAGCGGCCATGTTGGCCCGGCCAATACTTGAGTACTTGTACGCGAGGCCAAACCGGGTTTCGTTGTCAGTAGGATTCAGTTCAAGCTGCCGTTCCATCAATCCAATTTCGGTGTCATCATCCTTTCGGAACTCCGCGAGGCCCTTCTCGGCGCGCAGAAGTTCCATCTCACCTTCATGTGCGTCTGCACAGATAGTCCGGATTTGGCTCGCCAATCGATCGGCGTCTGCCTTCTTGCCTGCCTTTTCGAAACATAGGGCTGCTTGACCGAGCAGTTCAATTTTGGAGATAACTGACTTGGTCTGTCCTGCGGCGGCCTGGTAAAGAGACGCAGCCTTTCCGTGTTCGTCATATCGGGCATAGCTCCGTGCCAGATGCAGTGTTACGTTGGCATTGTCTGGCAATTCAGTTGCAATCGCTTCAAGCCTTGAGAGATCGCCGCCACGCCCAAGTGCGATGCAGATATATTCCTTGTAGGCTAACCATTCCGTTTTGTCTTTTTCAGAGGCACCTGCCTTGGACGCAAGGAACGCATTATCGATTACCTCTTTCGCTTGATCGTTCTTCGTTGCAACGCAATGCATCATTGCAAATTCGAAGTCGTCTCGATTCCACTCGGGTTTGGGCGTAATCCGATCATGTTCAGGGTGATCGGTCGACTTTTCCGGCTCGCTCGAACTTGGAGGCACGGCTGCGGCAGCACCGTCAGTTGGCCGAGGAGTAAGGGTAGCAAGCATCGCCAGCAAGGCGTCGAATGATCGTTCGGGCGCATCTCGGTGCAGTGAGATGTGCTCGATATTTCCTTGTAGCGCTCCCGGCGAGCGGATACCCTCCTCGACGAGAAGAATGATGTCCATCCCGCGACCGATGGCCAATCCAATTTCCTGGATTATCCAATCGGACGTTTTCCATTCAAGGGCATTTGCCTTGACGGCCAGTTTCTGGCGAGACATCCAGCAAGACGAGAGCGCATTGGAAGAAACGACTCGTTCCTTGCGTGTGCAGATGCCAATAAATAGGTTCTTTCCTTCGAGAAGAGCCAAGACCTTTTCGTCAACCGATATAGGTTCAGGGTGCTTTGCGTGAGTCCACGAAAAGGATGGATTCAACTCGGCCACACGTGACAGGTAGTTTAGAACCGCGTTAACAACGGTTGCATCGTCCTCCGTGAAGCTATGCCCTACAAAAGCGCTGATCGATTTCATCATGGTTTCCCCCTAATAGGATGCATTATCTCGAACATTCCCATTTTGCGGTTATGCATCCTGGAGTTACCACGCAACTCCACGCCGCGCCGATTGCGAATAGACTGGCGGCCGACGGAGTGTCCGGCGTTTTGGCGCTGTTCTGGAATACTGTTCTTTGCCGTTAGCGGTCGCTGAATTGGACCATGCCGAACGACGGCTTCGGCCGACCTTCTTCCGTTGCCCTTTCAGCCGCTTTCAGAGTTGAGCAGCCCTCTCACCGGCAGCTCACCGCAGAGGACGAATTACCGCTTCTGGCCGCCTACCGCCGGCCGCGGTCTAGCTCGAAAGCAGTCGGTCAACGCGCCGTTTCATCGTGGCCATGATCCTTTCTTAATCGCGCACAGGCGGCCACAGGCGGGCAGTATCCACACCGTTTCGCCGTCGATCTGGTACACCAAGCGATAGCTTTTGTGCGGGATCAACTCGCGTGTGCCGGGAATCGTTCCCGGCTTGCCCAGCATGGGGTGCTGGGTCAACCGGGCGGCCGCGTCGCTCAAAATCTCATCTATCCGGGCCGCCGCGCGCGGATTGTCGGCTGCGATGTAGTCCCACACTTCGGCACGGTCGTGCTGCGCTTCAGGCGTCCAAACAACCCTCACGCCTGGCTTGCCACACTGGCACGCCAGGCGGCGAATTCGGCCTCAACTTCATCGTTCGGCTGCCCCAATCCAGCGCGCATCGATGCCCGGCCGGCCTCGACCTTGCGGCGCAAGAACTTGTCGTACTCGCGCGACTCGCGCTGGCGCTGAACGAGCTCGCGCAGCACTTGCGACGCCGGGCGATGGGCCGCCTCGGCTTCGGCCATGAACTCGGCGCGCAACTCGGGCTCCAGCTTCATCGTAAAAATGACTTGTTTCGGCATAATCGGAACCTCCTGTCATTTGATACTAATGAAATATACGCTGTCATTACCTGGCGCTACTCACAGAACGTTACAAGGCGGGCCATCGTTATGCCGAGACATGTCGGAAAACCCAAGGCGGCGGCGTGTCGCAATTTCGGCGTCAAGCGCACCTTGATCGAAACCCTGGCACGGGTCGGTTGGCCTGCGTCATCCAGGACTGGAGCGTAAAGGGATGATGGGCAGTAGCGCGGAAGATCAGTGGCCCTATCTTCGCCCGCGGGGCAAGACTACAGGGTGGCGATCGCCCTTGCCGCTCTCGTTGTCAAAATCGATTACGCGCTGCCCAGCGACAACAGATACCAATCGGTACTTGTAGCAGTACCCGGAGGGTGGAACGGGTGCGGGCACATGCCAGACGAACCTCCCGATCAGCGAGTCGTCATCGGCGACATCGCGGAAACGGGTGATCAGCTTAAAACGGCATTCATGTATGCAGCCGCGGCAAGCACAGCTGATCGGCGAGTCAGCGCGCCTCGCCGTCGCTGCCCGACAGCATCGCTGCCGGTCTGAGCCAACGGTCGAAGTCCTCTGCCGTTACCTGGCCGAGCGCCAGCGCCGCTTCGCGCAGCGTGCTGCCGTGCTGATGCGCATGCCGCGCGATTTCCGCCGCACGGTCGTAGCCGATATGCGGTACGAGCGCCGTGACCAGCATCAGCGAGCGCTCCAGCAGTTCGGCGATACGCTCGCGACGCGCTTCGATGCCGCGCACGCAATGCGCCTCGAAACTCGTCATGCCGTCCGCCAGCAGCCGGACGCTCTGCAGAAAATTGTAGGCAATCAGTGGCTGGCAGACGTTGAGCTCAAAGTTGCCGGCGGCACCACCCAGGCCGATGGCGACATCGTTGGCCATCACCTGGTAGCACAGCATCGTCAGCGCCTCGCATTGCGTCGGGTTGACCTTGCCGGGCATGATCGAGCTGCCGGGTTCGTTTTCCGGCAGGCTGATCTCGCCGATTCCCGAGCGCGGCCCCGACGCCAGCCAGCGCAGGTCGTTGGCGATTTTCAGCAGCGCCACGGCGAGCGTCTTCAGCGTGCCGTGCGCGGCGACCAGGCCGTCGCGTGCCGCCAGCGCGGCGAACTTGTTGGTCGCGCTGTAAAACGGCAGCCCGCTGCGGCGAGCGAGTTCGGCCGCCACGCGGGCGCCGAATTCCGGGTGCGTGTTCAACCCGGTGCCGACCGCCGTACCGCCGATGGCGAGCGGATAGAGTGACGACAGCGCGCCGTCGAGCAGCGACTCGGCGTGCTCAAGCTGCGCGACGTAGCCCGAGAACTCCTGGCCGAGCGACAAGGGCGTCGCGTCCTGCAGGTGCGTGCGGCCGATCTTGACGATCTCGGCGAAGGCGGCCGATTTCGCCGCCAGCGTCGCCCTGAGCCGCGCCAGTGCCGGCCGCAGCGCGTGGGCGATGCCGGTCGCGGCGGCCAGATGCATGGCGCTGGGAAAGACGTCGTTCGAAGACTGCCCGAGATTCACCTCGTCGTTGGCATGGACGGCGCGCGCCTCGCCGCGCTCGCCGCCGAGCAGCTCCGAAGCCCGGTTGGCCAGCACTTCGTTCACGTTCATGTTGCTCTGCGTCCCCGATCCGGTCTGCCAGACCGAAAGCGGGAACTCCTGCGCGTGGCGGCCGGCGAGCACTTCCTCGGCGGCGGCGGCGATGGCGCCCGCCTTGTCGGCCGGGAGCAGCCCGAGCTCGCCGTTGACCCGTGCGGCGGCCGCCTTGACCGCGACGAGCGCCAGAACCAGGTCCTCGGGCAGGCGTTCGTTGGAGATCGAGAAGTGTTCGAGCGAGCGTTGCGTCTGCGCTCCCCAGAGCCGGTCGGCCGGCACCTCGATGCCGCCGAAGGAATCCCGCTCGCGGCGCGTGGCGCTCATCGTCCACCGCCGGGTGGGAAAGCCCGCCTTCCGTCAGTGTTCATGCCCATTCTCCTGTCCATGATGCGGTACAACCGCCGACGCCTTCCCGGCCGCGGAGCAGTCAGTCTTCGACAAAGCGCTCGATGAAAGCGGCGACCGCCGCTCGTCCGACGAAGACGCCGAAGTGCCCCTCGCAGAGGATGTCGGCTTCCAGCGCCAGGAGCTTGCGCAGCGATGCCTGATAGTCGTTTCGTTTGGACAACAGGTCCGGGTGCAGAGGTCCATGCACGTCCTGGGCGAAAACGACTCGCCGACCGTCCGATTCGACCAGATAGGCGACCGAACCGGGCGAGTGCCCCGGCAGGTGGAGCGCCTGAAGCGATCGCTGGCCAAGAAAAAAGCGCTCGCCGTCGGCGAGCCGGACATCGACCGGGCAGGCTGCGAGATGCTCGCCGTACCACGCGGCGGCGCTCACCCGATCGTCGCCGCTTTCCAGATACGGCGCCTCGAGCGCGTGCAGCGCCACCGGCCAGCCGAAGCGCCGTCGCAGGCCGGCGGCACCGCCGCTGTGGTCGTAGTGGCAATGCGTGAGCAGCAGGTGCCGGATCTGCTCCGGCACGACGCCGGCCGCTTCGATGTTCTGCAGCAGCCGATCGGTCGCCCGGCCGCAACCGGCGTCGATCAGCGCCGCATGCTCGCCGAAGTGGACGAGGTAGACCGCCGCATCGTTGCCGTGCGTCAGGCCCGGCCCGCCGACCTGGCTGATTTCCGGGGTAATCGCCAAAACCCGAGGTCCCATTCCTGACTCCTCCTGTTGCCGATGCGTTGCCCTTGCCGGTGCCCGCCGAGCGGGCGGTGGCGCTCGATCCCGAGCGCATGCCGCCGACGCAGGCGAATGACGGGCCGGCATGGGAAGCGATGCGGTGCAAGCGCCTGGCGACGTTCCGCCAGCCCGCCACGAGCGAGCGAGCGATGGTGCCGCATTTTTCCGCGCGGGTCCATCCTGCGCGGGCGCCAGGCGGGGCATAATCAGGCGCACCACCAACCAACCTGGGCGGCTGGCTGTTTCAGGCGCTCCACAAGCACGCCGACGAAGCCGTTGCCGGCAGCGGGGTTCCCCTCGCCAGCGACCAGGACCCGCCGGCGCAACGCACGGCCATCGGCGGTCTCAGGAACAGCAGGCGGGCGAACAGCCAGGTGTTGTACCAGGCGCGGAAGACGGCGTCCGGGCCGCGGTGGTAGCGACCGAGCCGCCGCAGCCAGTCGCTGTTGGCATAGAACTCGCCGAGATCACTGGTGGGACGAGTCCAGCAGATCCAGAATCTCGCCGAAACGGTAGTCGTTCGCCAGCGCTTGCAGGCGGGCCGCTTCCTGAACATCGACGGTGCGTATTTTCGCAATCACCGCACCGGTTTCACCAATGTCGAGTGCCGTCGCCGCCACGCGGAGTTCTCGACACAGTTCCTCGGGCAGCGGCCCCATGGTCGCGCTGCCGAGCGCCGCGGCGGGTTGCGCCGAGACATCCTCGGTGGCCGCCGCATAGCGGTAACGCAGCACCAGATGTCGCGCCAGCATCGAAAAAATCTCCTCGGCGCGAAATGGCTTGAGCAGAATGTCGTCACAGCCGGACGCCAGGACGGCGGCGCGCTCCTCCTTGAACGCCCCGGCAGTCAGGGCCACGATCTTCACCACGTCACCGCCAGGCAGAGCCCGGATGCGCCGGGTGGCCTCGAAGCCGTCCATGACCGACATGCGTATGTCCATCAGGATGAGGTCGGGTCGCCACTGCTCGAACAGGGCGAGGGCTTGTTCGCCGTTCCCGGCCTCTTGCACGGCGAAGTCGGCCTGCGTCAGCAGGCCGGTCACCAGCAGCCGGTTTTCCAGCACGTCGTCGACGACCAGGATGCGCGGCGTCGGCTGATCCTTGGCCAAACCGATCACCTCGGGGGCGGGCGCTGTGGGCACAGCCACTGCCTCCGCCGACGAACGCTCGAGCGGCAGCCTGACCCGAAACACGCTGCCGCGGCCGGGCGTACTCGCCGCCACGATGCGGCCACCCATCATCTCGATGAAGGAACGGGTAATGGCCAAGCCCAAACCGGTCCCCTGATTCTCCATGGCGGAGTGGACCTGGACGAAGGGCTGGAAGATGCTCTCCAGCGATTCGCGCGGGATACCGGAGCCAGTATCCTCGACCTCCACTTCCAACCACGTCCGCTCCTCTTCCACGCAAGTCCGCGCGCGCAAGGCGACGCTGCCCTGGCGCGTGAATTTCACCGCGTTGCCCAGAAGGTTGATCAGGATCTGGCGCAGCTTGCCGGCATCGGCGGTGACGAAACGTTCCGTGTTCGAAGCGATGTCCACGGTCAGTGCGATGCCTCGGCTTTCGGCACGGGCGCGGATCATCGTCGCGCTGTCCTCGAGCAAGCGTGGCAGATCGAAGGGCTCGTTGAGCAACTCGGTCTTGCCCGCCTCGATCTTGGACAAGTCCAGGATGTCGTTGATCATCGCCAGCAAATGCTCGCCGCTGCGGTTGATGATGCCGAGCTTCTGCCTTTGATCCTCGGTCGCTTTCGCGTCACGCGCCAGCATCTGGGAAAAGCCGAGAACGGCGTTGAGCGGCGTGCGCAGTTCGTGCGACATGTTGGCCAGAAACATGCTCTTGGCGCGGTTGGCCGACTCGGCCGCGTCCCTCGATCGCCGCAGTTCGGTTTCGGATGCCTTCAGCTCCTTTTCGGACGACCGCAGGTCTGCCTCGATGTGCTGGCGACGGGCGATTTCTTGCGTCAGTTTGCGGTTCCAGTAGAGAAACGCCAGCAGAATCAGCGTTGCCCCTCCCGCGATCTGCCAGACCAGGGTGTAGTCGATGCGCGACAGAAGTTGCTGCGGATCCCAGCGCGCGTTGATCGCGTGCCGCTCCTCGGAAGTCAGGCTGGCGAGACCCTTGTCGATCAGGCTGGCCAGTTCCGGCCAATCCTTGCGGATCGCCATCGCCTGGGTGTGGTCGCCGTAGGGCGTCGGAGCAGCCACGACGACATTGGACAGCCCCAGTTCCCGGATCAGGAAACTGGCGTTGACCAGATTGCCCACGTAAGCGTCGGCCTGGCCCATGGCTACGGCGCGCAGCGCGTCCTCGGGCAGGGCCACTTCCAGAATCCTGATCTCCGGATGGTCTGCTCTGAGTCTGCCCGTCATGACATACTCCCGTTCCGAAGCGACGGTCTTGCCTTTCAGGTCGTCGAGGCCGCTGAGGAAGGGGGCGTCCCGGCGTGCGAAGAGCGCCCAGGGCATGCGCAGGTAGTCGCTGGTCAGGGCGAACTCCTTTTCCCGTTCGGGCGTGCGCTGCATGGTCAGCAGCAGGTCGAAAAGGCGGTGCTCCTCCTTGACGTCCCGCATCGCATCCGGCCAGCCGACGGTAGGCGGAACGTATTCGACCGTGAAGCCAAAGCGCTTGGCGATGGCGTCGAGGTAGTCGACCGATATTCCCGACGGGATCGGCTTGACGAACATGTAGGGCGGCCAATTGCCGACCCTCGCCCGCACCGTGTGTTTGGCGTCCAGCCAGCGCCGCTCGGCCTCGGTAAGTTCGAGCGCCGGCTCGGCGGGCTTCACACCGCGGATGTTGCCGACATAACGCTCGGTGATCGCCAGGCGTTCTTCGGCCGGAATCGCCGCCAGTGCCTTGTTGACGATGACTTGCAGTTCCGGCCAATCCTTGCGGAACGCCTGGCGCAGCACTATTTCACTGTCCGGCGGAAAAAACGCCACTCTTACCTCGGTCACGGTGCGTTGCCGCATCAGATACATGAAATCGGTGCCGCTGAGCACGGCGTCGACCTCGCCCTGCAGCAGGGCATCCAGCAGATCGGTGTTTTCCGCTTTGGGCACCGCGATCAACCGCGGATGGTTTTTCAGCAGCTTTTCCTCCGGCGCGTTGCCGGCCTGATGGCCAACCCGCTTGCCGGCCAGAGAGGCCATGTCCCGATAGCGGTCCAGATCGCCCTTGCGCACGAAGATATTTCGGTAGGTGCTGTAGAGCGGATCACTGAACAGAAAATATGGCTCACGCTCCTTCTGGTAGGTCAAGGCCAGCAAGCCATCGATTTCCTTGCGCTTGGCCCGCTCTACCATGTCTTTCCAGACGCCTTGTTCGATGCGCAGGTTGAGTCCGGTCAGGGCGTTGATGCGGGCAAGAAAATCGGCTTCTATCCCGGTGATGCGGCCATCGGGATTGTTGATGATGTAGGGTTGCCAACCTGCGTCGATACCCATCCTGATGTTCGGGTGCGCCTCGATCCAGGCGCGCTCCGCGTCGGTGAGCGAAACCGTCGCTTGGATCAGGCGCCGTTCGATCTCCCGATAGTAGCGATCCTTGATGCGCAGCCGCTCCTCCGCCGAAATCGCGGCGATGCCCTTGTCGAGGAGGGACGTCAGCTCGGGCCAGTCCTTGCGGATCGCGAAGACCAGTTCAAGCGGCTGGCCGATCCGGAAAAGCGGCTGGAGACGCTTTGTCGCGCTTCTCTTGAGTTGATACTCGGTGATGATGGAGCCTATGAAACCCTCCATCTCGCCGTCGAGGACGGCGGCAAAAGCGGCTTGAGGACTGTCCACGGGAAGGGCGGAAACGCCCGGAACGGAGGCCAGCGTTTTTTTCTCGAACAGATTGCCGGCTTGGTAACCGATCCGCTTGCCAGCCAGATTTTCAAGCGAGCGGATATTTGCCGGATTGTCGCTGCGGGCGTAGATGTACTTCCAAAGCGTCATGTAGGGCTGGGTGAAATCGGCGAACGCGCGGCGCTCCTCGTGCACGGCGGCCGCTGAAAGCCCGTCGATCTGTCGGGCTTTCAGCTTGTCGACCATGTCCGCCCAGCGGCCGGTCTCGAAGGTGATCCGCGTGCCCAATAGCGCGTTGAGGCGCGCCACGACATCGCCGTCGATACCCGTCAAGCTGCCATCGGGCGCCTTCAGGATATGGGGTTCCCATGTCTGGTCGATGCCGAGGACGATACGGGGATGGGCCGCGATCCAGGCGCGCTCGTCCGGGGTCAACTCGAGCGGTGGAATCTGCCCGGTGCCGGATGCCTGAACCGGTACTACGGACTCGGTGCCTGCCGGCGCCAAGCCCCCTGTACCGAGACACAGAAATAGCACGCTTAGCCACTGGACCAGCCAATAGCGCCTCGTTCGCATTCTCATGGGTCTCTCTCAGCCAGCGATCATTCACCCGTTTGTCGACGCTCTCGATCAAGCGGTCGATTTTATTTCCTACTCCTACTTACTGTAGCACCCAATTCGCCGTTTTCCGACCAGAGTTTGGACACCCGCGCCTCCGGGCGGCCACGATTTTCCGAAAGTGTGATCGCGGCACGAAGTGCAATGCTCAAGGCAACAAGAAGCGTTGGACCGGCTACAAGCGGCATCTCGATCCCGCCGACTGTGGCGTACCAATTGCCGCACTGCTCTCCAGCGCATCGATACACGACAGCCTGGCTGCCATTCCCCTGTCGCTGATCAGCGCCGAGCGCAGCAACGCGCGGCGCAAGGATGAATGCGATGCGGCGGCAAGACCTGCCGGGTCAAGGGCAATACCAAAGTGATGGTTCACCGGATGTTCGGCATCCTGGCGCTGTCCGCGGACCCGTGGCTGCAATGACGACAAGGACCCTCTGCGTTCCCGCTCCGGCCGCGCGGTGCAGCCGAGGGATGGCTCGCTCCGAACCGTCGTTTGACTTAATTGAGGACACGCTCCAATGGGTGACCCCAGGCCCTCTCTCGGTCGCCGGCCGCCCCCGGCAACTCAAGCCCCGGTCAGCGCCAACGCCAACGGCGTCGTCAGTGCCGCCAGCGCGGTGGACAGCACCAGGCTGCTCGCCACCGGCGCTTCCAGGGTGTTGAACTGGCGCGACATCAGATAGACATTGACGCCGACCGCCAGCGACGCCAACAGCACGACGACCCGCGTTTCCATCGGCGGCAGGCCGATCAGGCGTGCCAGCAGCCAGACGACCAGCGGCTGGACAACCAGCTTCATCAGCGTCATGGCGACGCTGATCCGCCAACCGTCACGCACCCCGTATTCGGCGAGTCCCATGCCCAGAGCGACCAGCGCCATCGGCGCCGCCGCCTGGCCGACCATCGCCAGCGGCTGGGCGACGAGAGCGGGCAGCGGCACGCCGGTCAGTCCGAACAGCGTGCCCGCGAGAATCGCGGCGACGATCGGATTGGTCAGCACGCCGCGCGCCGTCTGGGCGAAACCCTGTAGCGAAAAGCTGCCATGCTGCGCCCACTCGATCGATACCGTCAGCAGCGTCCACAGGATCAGCGCGTTGAAGACCAGTACCAGCGCCACCGACGGAACCGCCGCATCGCCGAGGGCGATCTTCGCCAGCGGCAGACCGAGCAGCACGTTGTTCGAGAACACCCCGCCCAGGGCAAAGACCGATTGCCCGACGCCGTCCAGCGCAAAGAGCTTCCAGGCGAGCAGACGGCCAAGCACGAAGACGATCAGGCAGCCGCCGAAGAAGGCGAGCAGCAGCCGCGCATCGACCGGCGGCAACTGCGAGAGGTCGCTCATCAGGCGAAACAGCATCGCCGGCAGGGCGACCGAAAAAACGAAGCGCGACAGGTGGTCGGACATCGCCTGCGGCCAGGCGAAGCCGCGCATCAGCACATAGCCGACGAGCACCAGGACGAAGAGCGGTGCCGCCAGTTCGACGTGATGAACAAACGTCTGCATGCCGCCGGCAGCACCGGTCAGTCGAGGAAGCGTGGCGGACGCTGCTCGCGCATCGCGGCCAGCGTTTCGTCGAGGTCGGCGGACATCAGCATCGCCGCGTTCCAGGTGGCGACGTAGTTCAGCCCGTCGGCCACCGAATGGTCGCGGCCGTAGTTGAGCATCTCCTTGGTGCCGCGGATGGCCAGCGGCGATTTCGCGGCGATGCGGCGCGCGATCGTGCGCACCCCGTCGAGCAGCACCTCGGGAGTCGCATAGACCTGATTGACGAGCCCGATCGCCTTCGCCTCGGCGCCATCGACGCTGCGGCCGGTGTAGGCCAGTTCGCGCGCGACGCCATCCGGGATGAGCCGCGGCAGACGCTGCAGGGTGCCGACATCGGCGGTCATCCCGACGTCGATCTCGCGCACCGAAAACTGCACTTCGGCCGCCGCGTAACGCATGTCGCAGCAGCTCACCAGATCGATCGCGCCGCCGATGCAGGCGCCCTGAATCGCCGCCAGCACCGGCTTGCGGCAACGCTCGACGGTCGACAGGCAATCCTGCAGATCGAGGATCAGCCGGCGCAGCGCCTCGCGGCTGCGCGCCGGGTCGCGATGCGCGACCGCCTGGCCGACCCCCGCCAGCATCGCCAGATCGATCCCGGCACAAAAATTGCGCCCGGCGCCGCTCAGGATCGCGACGCGCACCTCGGCTGTCGCGTCCGCCCAGTCGAAGGCCGTGCGCAGTTCCTGCCACATCGCCTCGTTCATCGCGTTCGAACGTTCGGGACGATTCAGCCGGATCTCGGCGATCCCATCCGCGAACTCGATGGCAATCGTCGTCAAGGGGGGAATGGCGATCCTCACGTTTTTCTCCTGTAGAGATTCGTCAGCGACGCCGACGGAATGCGAAGTTTAATGGAATTGCCGGGTGCTGCGCCGGTCGGCCCGTGGCGCGACCGGCCGGTCGCTGCTCCCGAGTTCCGCCGCCGAGCCCTTCCAGCGCTTCCCTCGCGCACACCCTCACCGATGCCGCCCCGCGCGACCCAATGCCGGACACGCCATCCCGCGAGTGGCCAATCTTGGCAGCATACTCGGGGCTACACTTCGCTCTGGGTCGATTACTAGGGGTGGTAGATCGTTCCCGTTGCCCCCCTGCGCTGGATCAGCTTCGCCGCCGCCTGGGGATTTTCCTGCTTCGCCCTCGGCACCTGCCATGACTGCTTCAGCATGCCGCCGCGCGCGGTCACGAAGGAATACCGACGAGCGAGGAGAGTGTCTGGCTTACCCGCACCGTGTCGCCACACGTTGGTGGCAAGAGGTAAAGAAGCGAGAAAGCAGGAGGTCAGAGCGTCCTGGCGAGGCGGAAACCCAGGTTGACGTCCCGGCTCCCGGGCCCGCTCCTGCCGCGGAAGGCCGCCCGCGCGACCCCCGAACCGTCGCCCCAGGAGCGGCCGCGCACCACCCGCCGGCCACAGTCCCCGCTCTCCCACGACCTTCCATCGTCGGGTGCGCCCACGTAGCTCTCGCTCCAGCAGTCCTGCGTCCATTCCCAGACGTTGCCGATCATGTCGTGCAAACCGAAAGCGTTGGCGGCGAAGCTGCCGACCGGCGCGGTTCCCTTGCCGCTCCAGGCGCTTCCGGAACCGAAGAAGTTGCCGCACCTGGAGCCTGGGTCGTCACCCCAGGGGTAGGCCGTCGTCGTCCCGGCGCGCGCCGCATATTCCCATTCGGCCTCGCTCGGTAGCCGGTAAGTCTTGCCGCTCTTTTCGCCCAGCCACTTGACATAGGCCAGCGCGTCCTTCCAGCTCACCCCGACCACCGGATGACGATCATCCTGCGCAACGCCCGGATCGCGCCAGTTCCTGTCTTTCGACGGACCCCAATCGCCCTTGGCAGCATCCCACGCCCAGATCCCTTCGTCGGGATTGCGCTCGGCTTCGCTCCGGTAGCCGCTGGCCAGCACGAAGCGCTTGAAGTCGCCGACCGTCACGGCATAGCGCCCAAGCGCAAAGGGTTTGCCGATACGCACCTTGTGCTGGGGTCCCTCGTTGTCCCTGCGCCCCCTTTCGGATTCCGGTGAACCCATGACGAACTCGCCAGCCGGAATGACGACCATCTCGGGAAACCCGTCGCCGTCTCTGAACACCTTGCCGGGCAGCCACTCGCTGGGTCGGACGACAAGCGGCTCCGGATCGGGCTTCGGCCCGCCGCCGCCCAGACCGCTTTTCTTCAGCGCCTTGACCAGCTCGCCGACATCGTAATCCCAGCGCTTGTCGGTGATCTCGTGCGCGACGCGGCGAGCCAGCGGGCGCAGCGTTTCGGGCAGTTGTGCCGCCTTCGGCATCGTCGCCGTCCCGACGAGCAGGGGAACGACGCGCAGACCTCGGCGTTTCAGGCTCTCTTCGCATCAGCGCCGGCCGCGCCACTGCCGGCGCGAGCGTTCCGACGCAACCCACCGAAGCAGGAGAGGACACCGCGCCCGTCGCCCGAAGGCCAGGACGGGCGCGGCTCCGGGGTCCGCGGCAAGCGGACCCGTGCTCATCATGACGGGGCCTGGACGCTCTCACGCACACCCGGGGCAGCCTTGGCCGCCCCGGCTCCGGCCCGGAAGCGTACTGGCGAGGCGGAAACCCAGGTTGTTGTTCCGGTTTCCGGGCTCGTTCCTGTTGCGGTAGGCCGCCCGCGCGTTCTCCGGTTTGTTGTTCCAGGAGCCGCCGCGCACCACCCGCCGGCCACAAGGGACCCCGTCAGGCTTCTATGGCTTCTGGTACAGTGGATCGAACCAGCCACCACGGAAGATTGCTCGGCGCAGCCGCCAGGTGTCGGCATGCGCCGCGTGAGCTACCCAGGAGCCCACGCGTTGTTCGACTTCCTCCTGCGTCACTGTGCCGGCGCGCCAGCGGTCACGCAGGCTGCGCAGGCGGTTACGGAAACGCCGCACATGCTCCTCCGGGAGAGCCCGCCGCCTGCCGCTCATGACAACCATCCCCAGAAAGGCAGCCGGCTCGCTGCTCGGCAGAATGACCGTCTTGCGCGGATGCAGGACCAGCCGACGGCCTTCAAGATAGCGGTCGAGCTTGCCGCGCCAGTCATCGAGTACGTGACGATCATCGTGGAACAGCGCGAAGTCATCGACGTAACGCAGGTAGGGCGCCCGCAACACTTCTTTCACGTAGTGATCGAGGCCGTCGAGAAAAATGTTGGCAAAGAGCTGGCTGGTCAGGTTGCCGATCGGCAGCCCGCGCCGCCGCGCCAGCGGCGAGAACAGGTCGTCGCCCGGGAAATACAGGTTCACCGGCTCCTGCGGGTTGGATCCGTCGATGATCGCGTCGATGACGCGCAAGGTCGGCGCGCAGGCGATCCGGCGCCGCAGATCCCGCTTCAGGATCTCATGGTCGATGGCGGGAAAATAGCGGTAGATATCACAACGCAGCACGTACCGGCAGCGGTCGCGGAACTGCTCGTAGCGCGCCACGGCGCGATGCGTCCCCTTGCCAAGCCGGTTGGCGAAACTGTCGTCGATGAAGCCGCGCTCGAATAGCGGCTCGATGACCGCGCACAGCGCGTGCTGCACCACCCGGTCGCGAAACGGTGCCGCGGAAACCTGGCGTCGCTTCGGGTCGTGCACCTCGAACGTCCGGTAAGCCCCCGGCCGCCAGTTTCCGGCCCGCAGTTCGCGCTCGATGCGCAGCACTTCGCGCTCGAGATTGGCAAAGAAAGCTGCCGCGCCGGGCTTGTGCCGCTTGCCGCGCACCGCGCGCAGTGCGGCCTCGCGCAGCGCGCGGAAGCTGGCGATTTCGCCGAACAGGTCGTCAAGCCTGCGCGGCACGGTTGGCCTTGATCCAGCCGCCGACCATGCGGCCGATCTCGTCGAGGCTGCGCGCCGCGTACTCGTAGCGGCGCAGGTCGAGGTAATGCAGTTCGGCGCAGACGCGAAACAGGAAGCGCAGTTTCTCGAGGCCGAGGTTGGCGTCGCTCAAGGCACGCTCGCGCGCCTTGCTGTACGTCGCCTCGATCAAACGCTCGAAGACGTCGAGTGCCGCCGCCTGAATGCGATCGCCAAGCAGGAACTTCTGGCTGCGCGGCAGCTTTTCGAGCGTCGGGATCAGCCAGACGACGAAGCGGAACATCGCCTCGAGTGCTGGACCGGAGCGTCGCGCCGCATCACCGGGTCGGCGCGGCTCGTCACTTTGCGGAGAAGTGGTCATCGGGTGGAGGCAAGAGGTAAAGAGTCAAAGACGCAGGAGGTCAGAGCGTCCTGGCGAGGCGGAAACCCAGGACGTCGTACCGGTTCCCGGGCTCGACCCTGCTGCGGTAGGCCGCCCGCGCGTACCCCGAATCGATGCCCCAGGAGCCGCCGCGCACCACCCGCCGGCCACAGTCGCCCTTCAGCCACGGCGACCCGTCGGCTGGCGCGCCCGTATAGCTTTCGTTCCAGCAATCCTCCGTCCATTCCCAGGCGTTGCCGATCATGTCGTACAGCCCGAAGTCGTTGGACGTAAAGCTGCCGACCGGTGCCGTCTGCTTGCCACTCCACTGGCTGCCCGAACCCAAGAAGTTGGCGCGGCCCTGACCGGGTTCGCTCCCCCACGGGTAGGCCCTCGTCGTCCCGGCGCGCGCCGCGTACTCCCACTCGGCCTCGGACAGCATACGGTAGCCCTTGCCGGTCTTCTTGGCCAGCCACACGATGTAGGTCCGTGCATCTTCCCAACTGACGTTGACCACCGGCCGCCTGCTGCGACCCCAGCCCTCGTCGTTGGGCCTGTGCAGGCAGCCGCCGGCCGCCACACAGGCATCCCACTCGGCGAAGCTGACCTCGTATTTCCCGACCGCAAAAGGCCGTGCCATCGTCACCTCGTGTTGCGGCCCTTCCTCATTGCGTCGCCCCAATTCGCCCTCGGGCGACCCCATCAGGAATCGGCCCGCAGGAATGACCACCATCTCCGGGCAGTCGCTACAGTCGCGGAAGACTTCGCCGACTTTCCTTGCCGAACTGGCCGCCTGCGTCGTCTCCGCCTTGGACCGCGACTTCGCCGGGGGCTTTGGCTCGGACTTGACCACCGGCTTCAACTCGTCGGGCAGGACCGCCCATGCCGCTCCAGCGACACCAAGCGACAGCGCAGCCGAAACGGCGACGCCAATCAGGTCGCGCCAGTCGGCGCCAGTCCTGACGCGGCTATCGTTGCGCTGCCCGGCGGCCCTTGTCCCCGCAGCGGCCAGGTGAAGCGTCGTCAGCGGCTTTGCGGCATTCACGCTCGCCGCGGCGGGTCTTGTGCTCTTCATCATCTCCGTTCGCCCTCCACAGTCTCGGCCGCCGTCAATCGCAACGCTTCAGCGTCTCGCTATGGCCGTCGGCGGCGATGCTCCGTATCGTCAGCCCCTTTGCCGTCGGCGCGTAGCCGGATAGCCGTCCCTGGTACTTGCCGGCGCTGACGACCATGCTCACCACCTCGCGTGGGTCGGCGCTGAGCACCCGTTCCTCGAAATCGCCAAAGGGCGGCCAGGCGATCTGCAGGCTGCGCCCGTTGACGACGAACTTCGCGGCCTTCGTGCAGTCGTCGAGCGCCCAGTTGCCGGCGAGCCGTTGCACCGACCGGTCGCGTTGGGAGACGATCTGCTCGCGCAGCGCTGCCGGCCTGGCCTGGAGCGTCGTCAGCGCCGCGATCACCGCCGTGTACTGCGCCCTGGCCTGCGGCAAGTCGCCGGCTTTCGCCGCCGCATTAGCCTGGCCAAGACTGGCCGTGAGCGCGGCGACTCCCTGCGGACCCTCGATCTCCTTGCGGTACAGGGCTGCAAGCTCCTGCTCCACTGCCAGCCGCTCCTGCGCCTCGAACAAGGCTACCTGCTGCGCTCGCCTATCGTCGTCGCTACGCGCCGCCTTGAGCTGCTTCTGCATCAGATCGCGGTCGCCGGCAGCCTTCTGCGCCGCCTCGGCGACTTCCCGGCGCTGCCGATCGACAAGCTGCAGCAAGGCGTTCGCCTTGTCGGCAAGGGGATCAGGCTCCAGCCACGGCGCTGCCGCCGCTGGCTTGGCGGTGGGCAGATCGGTTCGCTTGGCCACGGGCGGATCGGTTGGCTTGGTCACCTGCGGACCGGCGGGCTCCCGGGAAGAGAACCACCAGTAGCCCAGGGCCGCCAATACGGCAACGGCGACTCCCGACCATCGCCACCCCTTCCCAGCGCCGATCTTCCTGAGCCAGTCCACGAGCCCGGTCACGTGCTGCGGCCGATCGAGCCCCGGCACCCGCCGCAAGTGCTCGACCAGTTCCGCAACATCCTTCGGCCAGTGGCGGACGGTCAGCGGAAACGCCTGCCTGCGGGTCAAGGGCTGCAGTTCGCCCGGCAGATCGGCGACGCCGGGCATGTCGGCGCCGCCCACCAGCACGGGAAAGACGCGCACACCCGGACGCCGCAGGCTCTCGCCTACCTCGTGCCTGACCCAGTCTTCCGGAAGGTCGATGCGCCGGCGGCCGTTACGGTCGACGACCTTGAGCCAGTCTGGTCCGATGACCACGACGACCGCGGCGCAGGTATCGAGCCCGCGCTGCACGGCGTCGACAAAATCGGCGCCCGGATCGATGCTGGAAAAGTCCTGGAAAACCTGCTCGTCAGCGAAGTGCCGGCGCAGGTCTTCGGCCAGCCGGCTCGCCGCCGCCTCGCTATCCTGGCGACGGTAGCTGATGAAGATGCGTGCGGCGTTCCTTGACGCGTTGCGGGTACTCGTCACCCTGCGGTCCCCCCTCCGGTCGGCGACATGGTGTGCGCCGAATTATGCCATAGCAGCGACCCGTCCCCCGGTTCCTGGCGACGTGGGGGGGGGTTATGGGTTGGTTGCATGCGCAGCACCCGATCTGTGACAATGCCGGACAGTCTATGACGCACTCTGCGGCGCCAGCCAGGCGGTGCGGTGTGAGCCGGCCGAGGAATGCCGGCACCGACATCCGGAGGCGGGCCTGGCGAGAATTCCGGCCAGAGCATCCCGACGCCGGCCATGCACGCGCGGGTGCCGGGCCGGGTCCGTCTTCCGACGGAGGCGTGTCGATTCGCTTATCCAGTCTGACCCCTGCCCGCCGACATGCGCCTCACCCGTACCCCCGCCCTTGCCGCCCTCACCTGCCCCGCGCCACGCGATGACGGACTGGCCATCGTCTACTTCGACGCGTCATTGCTGGTGGTCAACAAGCCCGCGGGCCTGCTCTCGGTTCCCGGCCGTGGCGAGGACAAACAGGACTGCCTCGCCGGACGCGTGCAGGCAGCCTACCCGGAAGCGCTGATCGTCCATCGTCTGGACATGGCCACCTCGGGCCTGCTGGTTCTGGCACGCGGCAAGACGATGCAGCGGCGGCTGGGCATCCAGTTCGCCAACCGTCAGGTCGACAAGCGGTATGTGGCGGTCGTGAAAGGATTGCCGCCGCTGGCCGGCGAAATCGACCTGCCGCTCGCTGCCGACTGGCCCAACCGCCCGCGCCAGAAGGTCGACCCGCTGGCCGGCAAGCCCTCCCGGACGCGTTACCAGGTGCTGAGCCATGACCCGCTCGCCAACACCACGCGCCTCGCGCTGTGGCCGGATACGGGTCGCACCCACCAGTTGCGCGTGCACCTGCTGGCGATCGGTCATCCGATCGTCGGTGACGGACTCTACGCCCAGGCTGGCGGTGCCGGCCAACGCCTGCTGCTGCACGCCGAGTCCCTGGCCTTCGCGCACCCCGAGACGGCCCGGCCGCTGGCGTTCTGCTGCCCGCCGCCGTTCTAGCGAATGCCGCGTCGCGCGGTTCGCTCACCACAGGGTGCGCGTATCGAGCCAGGTCACCCGGCCGGTGCGGCGCTTCACTTCGTTGTACATGTGCGCGGTGCCGCCCGGCCCGTCGCCACCGCCACCATTCCACAGGCAGACAAAACGCACCTTGCCGGCTCCCCAGGCCAGCGCGGTGTACAGCAGCCAGAGATTGCAGCGTTCAAAGGCGTTCGCCGGTTCGCCGCTTCGGCTTTTCGGCAAGGGACCCAGTTCGTCCGGCATCAGGCGGCGCGTCACCTCGGCGGCGGCGGTCACGGCGAAGTAGCGTTGGCGCCACTGCTCGCCATTGCTGGCGGCCAGGATCGAACGTTCGATGAACTCCGGTTCCTCGAAAGGAAGCAGCAGTTGCAGGCGAACGCCGCGCGCCTGGCAGGCTTCGAGGAAGAGCAGGTCGCCACCGCTGGCGGCCTGCGCCAGCGCCAGGTCGCCGGGCCCGGCGCCGAGCTGGTCGAGCGCCTGCCCGATCCGCTCGGCCGCCAGCGCCTCTCGTTCCGCCGGAAAGCGCGGCGGCACCCGGTTCGGGCCGTCGATCATGTGGCCGCTGAACAGCAGCACCTGCCGCGGCTCGAACGGCGGTGTGATGCGGGCGATCTCGCGGTCGACGATGGCCAGCGCGACGGCGGTCTCGTCCGGACGAAAACCGAGGTCGCGCAGCAGGGTCAGGGTCTGCCGGCTCGAGTCGAGGGCAAACCAGTCGCGGTTGGCGGCCGCGACCATGTTGCCGTACTCCTTGCGGACACTGTCGAGCGGATTGACCAGCAGGCACAGTTCCGCGTAGCTGGCGCGCGCCCAGTAATCCCTGCGGTCCCGCTCCTGGGCGGTCAGGCTGGCCCACAGCACGCCGCCGATCAGATTGTCGATCACGCTCCGGTTGGCATCGCCACCACAGTGCCGGCGCAGCAGTTGCAGGGTCAGCGCATTGATCCCCGAGTAGTGATGCGTCGGGTCGGTGACGAAAGCGCGGTAATAGGGATCGATCGCCTCGCCCAGGGCAGCATTCTCTTCTCTCGCCAAGGTGAGCATTTCTGCCGGCGTCAGCTCCGGCCGGCGCCAGCGGGCCATCCAGCTTTCCTTCTCGACGCGGCCGGCAAGCGCCCAGGATTCGGCGTCCCGCGGATGATCGTCGGTGAGCTGCCTGACGCATTCCCGCGCCTCTTCAAAGCGTTCGAGGCGGCCCAGACAGATCGATTTCTTTTCCCGACTGGCCTTGTCGTCGGCATCGATGTCGAGCGCCAGTTCGAACTGCTCGAGCGCCAGTTCGTATTGCTGAAGCTTGAGCAGGGCGTTGCCGGCGCTGCGCCTGGCTTCGATGTGCAGCGCGCGCATCGGCGTCTCGTCAGCGAGGACCAGGATGTCGCCTGGCCGGTTTTTCTGGCGCGCGACTTCCATGCGGCTTGACCAGCTATCGTAAGCATCGGAAAACTCGTTGCGCTCGGCGAGCAGCAGCCGGCGCCATTCCGGCTGTTCCAGGTTGGGAATCAACTGGAACACCGGGCTCACCTTCCGCCGTGTCGAGGTCGCCATGCTCGCGCGCACCATCGCGGTCAGCGCGTCACGCTCGGCCGGCAGCTTCGCCGGGTCGGGGGCACCGTCGAGCAGCGAGTAATTGAGCTTGCGATCGGTGTAAATGTCGAACGGCTGGTTCGGCCGCGGTCCCTGCACCAGGACCACGCCGCGTGCGCGCAAGGCGTGCCGCACCCCCAGTTCATACCAGACGTTGGCGTTGTCGAGCGTCAGATCGGCCACCACCAGATCGGCGACCAGCAGTTCCTGGAACATGTCGGTCCGGATATCGCCGGCGCGGGTGTCCTCGTCAGCCCGGAAGACCTCGAGGCCCGCCGCCTCCAGCGCCGGCCGGATGTACTCGGCATAGACGCGATTGAAGTCGATCGGCCGGCCATCGTGACCGGGTTTGCTGCCGAAGGGCATGGCGATGAAAGCGTGTGGTTTCATGTCGGGTTCCTGTCGAAAGTCCGGGCGCAGGCGCGTGCCACATCGTCGAGCGCCAGTTGCCCCGCATCGTCAGGCGGCAAGAGGAGACGGTCGTGATGTCGATGCAAAGTGCGCGCTTGCTGGTCATTGCCTCTCGGGGCCTGATGATGGATCGGGGACTGCGAAGGCAGTCTAGCAAGGCTTCAGTCAATACGGAACGCATCCCGAGCGAGCCGGCGCCAGGGCGGTCAGCAAGGCAGGCGGCCGCACGACCTGTCGGGACCGGAGCTGATCCGACCAGGCTCTGCATTGACCCCGACGGGAAAACCCGCAGATACTTCGGGGTGTAGACAGATCGCCCGATCCCTTGCCATTTCCCGCCGCCAAACACCCGATGACCGCCACCGCCGATCAACCCGTCCGCTTCGACGTTTTCCTGAGCCACGACAGCCGCGACAAGCCGGCGGTCCGCGAACTGAAGGCCGCGCTCGAACGCCACGGCCTGAAGGTCTGGCTCGACGAGGACGAATTGCCGCCGGGGCGGAACTGGCAACCGCTATTGGCAGCAGCGATCCGCCATTGCCGCAGCGTGGCCGCGCTGATTGGCAAGGATGGCCTGGGGCCTTGGGAAGATGAAGAGATTCAGGCCGCGCTGAAGCTTGCTGTCGGCGACAAACGCCCGGTCATCCCGGTCATCCCGGTCCTCCTGGCTGACGCGCCGGGGCAACCGGAATTGCCGCTGTTTCTTGCTACGCGCACCTGGGTGGACCTGCGCCCGGCGCTGAACGACCACAATCTCGGCCGGCTGGTCTGGGGAATCACCGGGAAAAAGCCCACACGGCGTGTAGTCCACGGCCCAACAGGCGCGACCGGCGCGTCGCCGACCGAGAATCCCTTCGACCCCTGGACGCCAGCCACCCCGCCGCGCTTCTTGGGCCGCGACCGTTTGCTGCGCAAGCTGCAAGGCGCGCTGGATCGCGGCGGCAGCGTTTCGCTGGTCGGCGACGCACGCATCGGCAAGTCGTCGCTTCTGCAAACCTGGGCGCAACGCGCACGGCAGGGCGGGCGCATCGTCAGCGTCCTCAGCGGCGAAGGGCCGGAAGCCGGCTCGTGCGGCGCTCTCGTCGAGGCGGTCGGCGGGACCGCCTGCGCCGACCTTGCCGCCGACGAAGCCGCCGATGCCTTGTCCGACTGGGTCGACCGGGCGCCCGGCCAACTGGCGCCGCTGCTCCTGATCGACGAAGCCGAACGCGTACTCTCGCACCTTCCTCACCGCTTCTTCGAGCGCCTGCGCGGCATGCTCGGGCGAATCTGCCTGGTGTTCGCGACACGCCACGAAATCGGCGACATCCCGCGCGAGGATCATCTCACTTCGCCGCTGCTCAACCGGCTTGAGGTGCAGCGTCTCGGACTGCTCGAAGCGGCGGGAGTCGACGCCCTGATCGGCCTCGGCAGCGGCGTGCTGTCGGCCGCCGACGGCCGAACGATGCGCGAGTGGGCCGGGCGCCATCCCTTCTACCTCTGCCTGCTCGGCCATTACCTGTGGGACGCGCGGCGCCATGGCGAGAGCACGCAGGAGGCGCTCGACCAGTTCCAGGAAAACGCCTTTCAGCGCCTGGGCGAGTGCTGGCGTGCCTTGCCCAGGCGCGAGCAGCGGCTCCTGGCCGACGCCGGCCGAGGAGCGATGCGGGAAACGGATCGCGCGCTGACGCGACGCGGTCTGCTCGACGACGGTCAGGTCTTCGGCCGGGTGCTCGGCGAATGGCTGGCTCGGCAGGAATGAACGACAGCACACCTGCACTGCCGGGCTACTGGCACTTCGCGTGGATGTTTTTCATGCAGCCGGTGACGCTGCACCATCGGCTCAAGGCCGCCGGGATTGAAGACCCGGATATCTCCGGCTGGCGCTATTGGCGTCGCCGGCACGAGCTGACGCGTGCCTACCGGGACTACCTCAGACGGCTGATCGCGCTGCTGTTTGTCGTTCCTGTCGTCTGCGTTGTGGCGCTGGGGTTGATCAGCGAACTCTGGGTACTGGAGATGCCGATCGGCAGGATAGCGCGGGGTGCCGCCGTCGGCGTAGCGCTCGGCGTAGCGGGCGGCGTAGCGGTCGGCGTAGCGGGCGGCGTAGCGGTCGGCGTAGCGGCCGGCGTAGCGTTCGGCGTAGCGGCCGGCGTAGCGGCCGGCGTAGTGGGCGTCGTAGCGGGCGGCGTAGCGAGCGGCGTAGCGTTCAGCGTAGCGTTCGGCGTAGCGTTCGGCGTAGCGAGCGGCGTAGCGAGCGGCGTAGCGAGCGGCGTAGCGAGCGGCGCAGGATGGGTCATCGCTTACCTGCGCCTCCCCGCCTACCCTCTCGAATGCCTGCTCGAATGCGCTTTGTACCTGGCCGGCGGCCGGTCCCCGGCGCGCACGCTGCGTCATGCTCCGGTGCTGTTCCACGACCTGAGCTATTTCCCGATCCCCTTTCTCGCCCGGCACATCGTCGAGGCCGCCGACAGCGACCCCGATCTGGCCGGCCGGGTGCTCGAAGCCTGCGCCATCGCGCCCGGCCAGCGCAAGATCGGCGCACGCGCACTGGCCGAGTTGCAGGCGAGGGAACTCGGGCGCTTGATCGCCGAGTCGCGCTTTGCCGACGCGCTCGCCCTCAAGGGCCGCTGGTTGCCCGGTCAGGGGACCGACAGCGCCTTGCTGCGCGCTTTCGGCGAGGCGGCCCGCTTCCTGGCCGCGGCGAGCAGCACCTACCTCCCCCACCTCGCGCAGCAACACCTGAACGACGCCGAGCAACAACTCAAGGCCATCGACATCCTCCGCCTGCAATCGCGCGAGCCGCTCGCCCGTTTCGTTCCCGACACGCTCGCCAGCTACCGCCGCGCGCTGACTGTGCTGCGCGAGAGCAGCGCGCGCGCCGCGGCCGAAATGCTGCCCAATCCCTTCGTCACCACCAACCCGATCTCCGGCAGGATGCACTGGGGCCGACAGGTCTTCCGCGGCCGCGAAGCCGTCGTGCGCCAGATCGAGGGTCTGCTCGGGACTCAGCAGACCAGCACTTCGCTGGCGCTGATCGGCCCGCGCCGCTGCGGCAAGTCCTCGCTGCTGAACATGTTTCGGCTGATGCTGCCGGATACGCAGATCGTTCTCTTCGACCTGCAGGACAATCCGGCGACGACGCCGCTCGCCTTCTACCGCGCGCTTGCCGAACAGGCGCGCGTTCAGGCCGATCAGGACCGCCACCTCGAACTGCCGGCATTTCCCGAGGGCCCGCCGATCGAGGCGCTACGCGTCTGGCTCGACGCGCTCGAGAATTTCACCGCCGTGCCGAGGGTACTGATCTGCATCGACGAGTTCGAACGTCTGGCGAGCCTCTTCCCCGGCCAGGGGCAGGACCTGCTGCAGTTCATGGGGCTGCTGCGCGCGACGATCCAGCACCGCCGCCGCGTCCGCCTGCTGGTCGCCGGCGCGGCGCCGTTCGACGAACTCGACGCGCTGTGGAACGACCACTTCATCAACCTGCGCGAAATCCGCATCGGCTACCTCGACCGCCCGACCGCGGTCGGCCTGCTGACCCGCCCGATCGACGAATTCCCGCCGGGAACGATTCCGCTCGCCATCGCCGAAGCCGCCGTCGACCGCAGCGGCGGCCAGCCCTACCTGACGCAGCTCTACGGCTCGCTGCTCGTCGACCGCCTCAACGACGACAGGCGCCAGTCGGCGACGCCGGCCGACCTCGCCGCCGTCGAGGAAGACGTGCTCGACCAGGCCGGCTATTACTTCCGCAACGTCTGGAGCGACCTCGGCCCGGCGGCGCAGGCCGTCGTGCTGGCCGCCGCCCAGGGGCAGGCCCTGCCACCCGCGGGCGTTTCGCTGCCCGCCCTGCGCCGCCGCCAGATCACCGGCGACAACGGCGAACTGCTCGTGCCGGTCTTCGGGCGCTGGCTGCGCGAGCGGCAAATCGACGCCTGAGCAAGTCAGGGGGCGATGAGCGACTTTTACGGGAGAATACGCCAATGGGCAGCCAGATCTTCATCAGCTACAGCCGGGCTGACAAGGACAGCTACGATGGCCAGGACTTCATCGCCGAGCTTCTGCAGGCGCTGAGAACGGTCCCCGGCATTCGGGATCGACTCTGGATCGACGAGCAAGGCATCGAGGTCGGCGACCGGTTCGACGACGTGATACAGCAAGCCATGGTGGATTCGGCCATTGCGATCCTGCTCGTCAGCAACCATTTTCTGAACTCCGACTACGTCACTCGACGCGAGCTGCCCTTCCTGCTGCGCCGTACTGAATGCCAGGGCCTGAAACTTGGCATCCTATACCTCGGTGCCGTCCCCGACGCGGCCTTGTCGTCCGACCGCGTCGACCACGACGGCAAGCCTTACCGGCTCGAACTGCTCAGGACCCACAGCTTCAACCACCCGACGAAGCCGCTGAGCGCGATGAAGAGCCGGAGTGATCGCGATCTCCTCTATCGCAAGGTCGTCGAATGGGCTGGCCGGCAGTTGCCCCCGGTGTCGCTGCCGGCGCCTCAGGCCAGCGGGCCGCGCCCCGAACTGGCGATCTTCCTCGAAGCTCGCCGGGACCACTGGCAACACCAGTTCTGCATGGGCACGCATGCCAGTCCGATCCGGCCCCGACTCGATTGCCCGGCCCCCGCGACGGTCATCGGTTACGATCTCGACGGCGAGTTCCTGTTCAACCTGCTTTTCGGCAGCGACCCCGCAACCTTCGGGGACCTCTTCGCGCTGGCATTTGCGACCAACGGTGCCGCCGAACCGACGCTTGGACCCCTGCGCGTACACCTGCTCACGGCCAGCGAGCAACTGCATCGCCTGCCCTGGAGCACTCTCGCCTACCAGGGCCGCGCGCTCAGCCAGGTCGGCTGGACAGTCGAGTTCCACACGCCGGGCGAGCCGGAGTTTCCGGACCATCCACGCCATCGCTGCCACTTCCCCGGCCGGCTGCTGCTGGCGACTTGCGCGCAACGCCGACAGGCCGCGCACTTCGACGACCTGCGGCACTTCTTTCAGCGCCACTGGCCGCAAAATCCCGAGCCGGCGCTGGCCGCCGATGCCGACGCCTTGCGCGGCGCGCTGCAAGTGGGCTCGACACGGCTGGTGTACTACTACGGGCCGGCCTCGCGCGATGGCCTGCTGTTGCAGGATGCGGCCGATGGCGGGTGCGTGTCGTGGTCGGAGCTGGCCAAATGGTTGCGGGAATCCCGCTCCGTCTCGCTGCTCTTTCTCAACCTCGTGAATGAAGCGGGCGACGAGGCGCTCGCGCACGGGCCACTCCTGCTCGACACCGTCAAGGGCGCAGTGCTCTTTCAATGCAACCCGCGTGCCGCCGCCCACGCCGCCGCCAGGGCCGGCCTGGCCTGGCTGGAAGCGGTATTCTCGCGCCGGATCGATCCGGTGGTCGCCCTGCACCGGCACGGCTGCGGACACATCAGCGCCTGGACGCGCTACTCGACCTGGGAGACGGTCGAGCCCGCGCGTCTGCAGAACCCCGACCTGGTCAATCTGCTGCTCGATCGCAAACAGCAGCGCGACACCTTGTCAGGCGCCAGGGATGAGTTCCATACCGATACCGTGCGCCGGATTCACCACGTCGTGGCGCTCGGAACACCCGGTTGCCGAACCCGCGATTTCCCGCCGATGATCCAGCAACACCTGGTCCGCAACCAGCGCGAGGGCGAGGTCTACTACTACCAGTCGGTCGATTTGACTCCCGGCATCGACGATGTGCAAGGCGTCGACGATCGGGTGCGCCGCCGTTTCCGGCTCACCCCCCGCCAGGCCGTGCTCGACGGTCTGCTCGACCGGGAGGCGCTGGCCGGAACGGCGTTCTGCTTCCTCGTGCTCGGCTGGCAAGCCGGCGAAGCCAGCGGCGATGCCCCCCGCTTGTTGCGCACCGTCGCCGAGTGGTGCCGCACACGGCTGGCGGCCGAACTCGGCGCGGACGGATGGCAAGCCAGGGTCCGCGTGATCTCGATCGTCGCCCTGGAAGCCGAACGGACCGACGAACTCGCGAACACGGTCGACGAGTTGATCGAAGCGTATGACGCGGAACGATGCTTTCACTTTGCCAGACTCGAACGCCTGGCCGCCGTGCTCCGCTCGGACTTGCGCACCTATTTCCGCAACGAGACCCTCTGTGGTTGCCACGATCGCTACCGGGAAGAGTTTCCCGAACTGTTGCTCGGCAAGCGCAAGGAAATGCCGTTCGACGAAGCGGTCAGCACCATCCGCCGCGGCGAACCCGACAACTGGGGCAATCTGGTCGACGAACTGAAGGACCTTGCCGCTACCGGCGCCTGGCCGCCGCCGCATTACGACGCCAATTTCTGGAGCCGACGCGATGCCCGCTGACGATTTACCGTTCTTGCCGTTCGAGCTGATCGAGCAGCCGCCGGCGCCCCCTGCGACCCACGACGCCACCGCCAGACGACAACTCCTGGCGCGCCGCCGACCGCCGCCGTTCCTCGGCAGCCACCACCAGGCGGCCATGCGTTACCGGCCTTCCGACGACCTGCTGCTGGCGCTCAACATGGCGCTGCATACCGGCAGTCCGCTGCTCCTGACCGGCGAGCCCGGCACCGGCAAGACGCAGGCGGCGGACTTCGTCAGTGCGTATTTCGCCATCCCGATCTTCAGGTTCCTGGTCAAATCGACCTCCACCGCGCAAGACCTGATGTACGAGTTCGATGCCGTCGGCTATCTGCACTGGGCGCAGTCGGACCGCCGCCCGACGGATGCGCGGCCAGGCAGCGGGAGAGCCAGTACCAGAGAAGCTGTCGCCGTGCGACAAGGCTTTCTGCACAAGCGGGCACTCTGGCAGGCCTACGACACCGACGGCGACGCGGTGGTGCTGATCGACGAGATCGACAAGGCCTCGCGCGACTTCCCCAACGATCTGCTGCACGAACTCGACCAGCACAGCTTTCCGCATCCCTTCGACCACCGGCAGTGGATCGCGCCGCGCACCGGGCGGCGGCCGCTGGTGATCGTCACCAGCAACGACGAACGCCGCCTGCCCGATGCCTTTCTGCGCCGCTGCATCTTCCATCGCATCGAACTCGACGAAGATCTCGTCAAAGCCGCGGTCGAAAGCATGGCCGGCGCCGACGGCAGCGGTTTCCCCCATCTCGACGCGGACGCGCGCGCCGCGGCCCGCCGGCGCTTCTGGCAGTTGCGCGAGATACCGGGGCTGGACAAGAAACCCTCGACGGCCGAGCTGCTCACCTGGTTGAGCATCCTCAGTGCCCAGCGCGTCGACGCGCAGACCCTGGACGGCTGCCGGCTTACAAACCTGCCGGCTCTCGGCGCCCTGATCAAGGACGCCGGCGACCTCGCCCGGTTGCGTTGAGCGATGCCGCGCGACGGGCGCGACCGCCTCGCCGAACTCGGCGACTTCCTGGCGGCCTTGCGCCACAATGGCGTGCCGGTGGGCCCGGGCGAAATCGAACGCCTGCGCCACCTCTTCGCGTGCCAGCCGCGCCTCGAGCACGCGGGCCTGAAAGCGCTGCTGGCGGCACTGCTGGTGAAGACCCCGGCGCAGCGCGAAGCCTTCGAAGGACTTTTCGCCGCCTGGTGCCCTGACCACGAAGCCGACTGGCCGGAGCCGGAACCCACCGCAGCCTCCTCGTCGACGCCGCCGCCCGCCACTGACGACGGTGCCCGATCGCTGTTCGAGCCGCCCCCTCCGCCGCCGCCCCCCGACTGGATCAGGCGACTCCTCTTCGCCGGTGTCGGGCTGCTGCTCGTCGCCTGGTTGATCTGGTCGTTGTCGCCGCCCCAAACGAAGCCTCAAGAAGCTGTGAAGCTGCCGACCGTGCCGGCTGCTCCGGGACCGAACCAGGCGAACCAGGACCCGGACCTCCCCGACCAGCCGGTCAACGCCTTCTGGAGCTGGCGTATCGACGACATTGCGCCCGCATCCATCCACGTACCGAACCGGCTCGGTCCGCTCGCTTTGACGCTGCTCGGCGCGATCGCGCTGGCGCTGGTGCTTTTCCTGTGCCGGCACTATCGGCAACGCTTCCCGATCATCCAGGCCACCCCACAAGCCTACCGAGGCTTCGGCTGGCAACCGCTGCCCCCGCCGGCGCGCGACGACGGCGCGCTGATCGACGCGCGCGCGCGCCGCCAGCTCGTGTGGAACATCGAACGCTTCGTCGCCGACGATCCCACGCGCCGCCTGGATCTGCCCAGAACGGTCGAGCAGAGCGCGCGCGCCGGTGGTTTCGTGCGCTTCTGCTTCGAGCGCGCCGTCTACGAGCGCGCCATCTGGTTCTGGCTCGACCGCCACCTCGAGCGACCGACCCCGAGGGAAATCGCCGCGCAGTTGGCCGCCACGCTGCGTGCCGCCGGACTGGAGGCGCGGCAAGGCTTCTTTACCGACGCTCCGCGGCGCGTCGACTGGCCCGGCCAGCCCGCCTGCCGGCCGGTCGCCGAAGAGGGCCACGGCCGGCAGGCGCAGGTCGCGATCTTCTCCGACGGCGCCGGCCTGCGCCGCCAGCTCGAACATCCACTCCATTGCGCAGAGACGCGCCGCCTCCTCGTTTCCTTGCAACACTGGCCGCGACTCTGTTTCGTCGACTGCTCGCCGGGCGGCGAACAGCTTGCCGCGCTGTTCGCAGCGCAGCGCCTGCGCCTCGAAGTCGTTCCCCTGCCCCAACTGGCAGACTGGCTCGGCGCCGTCGCTGGCGACGAAGCGCCCCGCGCGCCGGCGGACGATGGCCTGTTTGGCGCCACCCGCCCATGGGCCGCCGCCGTCGCGCTCGGCGGCGCCGAGGCCGATGCCGCCACGGCGCACACCTTGCGCGCCGTCCTCGACCTGCCGGCCAGCCCCTGGGAGATCGACCGGGTGCTCGCCGCCAGTGCCCAGCCCGAAGACCGCCGGCGCCTGATCAACTGGCTCCTGCGCAGCGAGCCGCGCGACGACGACCATCAACTGCGCCGCGACAGTCTGGCGCGACATGCGCTGACGTGGTGGCAGGAGCGCCATGTCGAGGCTGACCAGCAGAAGCGGGCGCAGGAAAACCCCTTGCTGCCCTGGACCAACTCGCTCGCGAGCCGGCGCTGGCAGGTCGAGCACGCCTTGCTGCAGTTGTACACTGACGCCGAAGCGGCCGCCGTTCGCCTGACGGAACTCGCCGACGAGGAATTGCGCAGCGAGATCGCCCACCGCCTCGGCGAATTCGCCGCTGCCGATCACCGGCCGGCCGACCGCGACGACGACGGCGCGCGCGTCTATCTGACCTGGCGCTTTGCCGACCAACCCGCCACGACGCGTCACCAGTTGCGCCAACTCGGTTTTGCCGCTGGTCTCTACGTCAGCGCACCACCGCCCCTGCGCGCTGCGCCGCGTCTGGTGCTGGCGACGACCCTGCTGAGCACGCTGGCGCTCGCCGCTTTCGCGGTCGCGATCCATCGCTGGGTGGCCGGCGACGCCCCCCGCCTGCTGCCGACCGACGCGGTTCAGAATCACCCCACGCTGGCGGCGCAGACGCTGCGCGTCATCGAAGCGGCCGGGGCGAACACCTACCAGCTCACGCTCGGCAACCCGCGCGCGAGCGTCACGCTGCCGCCGATTCCCGCCGGCGCCGAGATCAGCGTGAACTGGCGCTGGGCGGCGGATGGCAACCCGGTGCAGTTCCGGGGCGGCGACAGTTTCCTGTTGCGCGCCGGCGCGCTCGCGGAGCCGATCCGTGCCTGCGGCAAGGGCTGGCCACAGCGCTCGCTCGCCGTCATCGCCACGCCCTACAGCGATCCCGCTGCCCGGCAACTGGCGATTCGGCTGCTTGACAAGGGCAGCGCCGATCAGGTGCTCGTCGGCGTCGACTGGCAGGCGCATCTGAACGCGTGGCGCGGGCCGAGTCAGGCGCTGAACCGGAACACGCAGGTGTTGGTGATCCTGCCGCCGGGGCAGGACGCGAACACGACTGCCGGCGTGCTGGCCGATCATCCGGGAGCCTGGGCGGTCATCACCGCCGACGACCTGGCCGCGCTCGCCCGCGCCGTCGATTTTCCCGGCGCGAGGCCGGTCGACGAGCACGCCGGCCTGCCCTGGAGAGTGCTCAGAACTAGCGGAGAAACCCGGCTTTACGGCGGGCCGGCCAGCCGAACGGAGAATGGCATCGAGTGGGTCTCGATCTGCCCAGGCAGCTTCACGATGGGTTCGCGCCAGGGCGAAGCGATGGCCCAGCAGGACGAAATCGTCGAACCGGCGCGCGTGGTCACGCTGTCGCCCTTTGCGATGGCCGCCAGCGAAACAACCAATGCGCAGTACGCGCAGGGGGTTTCCGGGCATCCGAAGAAGGATGACCGACCGGTTGTGGACGTGAATTGGCAGGAAGCCCGCTCCTTTTGCCAGCAACTCGGCGGCGATCTGCCCAGCGAAGCGCAGTGGGAGTACGCCGCGCGTGGCGGCAGCCGCACGCGCTGGTCGTTCGGCGACGATGAGAGCCAGCTTGGCCGTCATGCCTGGTTTGCCGACAACGCCAGTAACGCGCGGCCGGTGAAGCAGAAGCAGGCGAACCCACTCGGTCTGTACGACATGCACGGCAACGTCTGGGAATGGACCCTCGACACGTATGGCGATTACCAGGCCGGGAATTTTGTCGATTCCGAAGGGCCAAAGGCCGCCGGGAGGCGGGTTTTGCGCGGCGGTTCGTTCTTCTTTTCGCCCGCGGCCCTGCGCTCCGCGTTCCGGTTCGGCATCGACCCCGTGCTCAGGTACTGGGACCATGGGTTTCGGTGCGTGCGTGTCCCGCCCCAGCATTGAGCCATTGCCTGATTGGTTTCTTGATTCGCCGCGCGCAGCGCGGCGCGCGAATTTGTCGGTTTGTGCTGTTTTGCGCACGCTTGGTCAGCCTTTGTCTGTTTGCTCCGTTCGTTTGTCGAAACCTCAACGACGCCATGCACTTGTCTCTCGACCAAGCCGCTGCTTTATTGGGAAAAACCCGTCGGCAAGTGGTGTACATGATCGAACAGGGGCGCTTGCCGGCGCAAAAGGTCGGTGGCCGCGGGGTGATCGAACGTGCCGCCCTGACCACCGATGAGCCCGTAGGTTGGGCTGAGGCACGAA
>DIME01000120.1:9054-27741 GCA_002425405.1 Candidatus Accumulibacter vicinus | reverse complement strand
CAATCTCGTCTGTCTCAATGCGAATCTGAATGTCCGCTGAGGCCCCGAGGCGCATTGACGGAAGCTTCAGCTTATTCATGCTCATAACCGCGCATCTGCAATGTGTGTGTATAACATCCTAGAAAATGTGAGTGCAAAGTCCAACAGTTCGACCGCGGACGACTCCAGATGCGGTTTCTCCTGCCGTCGCGGAATACGCTGCCCCGGATACGCTAAACGCCCCAGCAGCTGGGTTTGCGGGGCTAGTCGTCCAAGTCCCGACCTTCGTCATCGACGTGTGAGGTACGCATTTCGCCAGTTTGGCCAGGCAGATGTCGCTCATACTCGGCACCATGGCTGCCACATTCCTGGTTCCGAGGAACATCCCGTAATACCATCTCGTGCCGTCAGCAGGATCGCTTTCGAGCGGGACGTAAAACTGGTACTCGTTCAGGTAGCGATGCGTGCTCAGCGTCGCTGGATGACGGAACAGATAGCACGTGGTTGAATGCGGGGTATACGGGGCCGGCTTTCTCCCCCCAATTGCTTCAATCTCGGCGCCCAGATGCTGCCTCCACGTCATCCCCTTGCGGCGCGGAATGACTCCTCTCGGGAGGCTGCTCACAGCGGATTCATATGCCCCCAAGTCGATTTCTCGAACGAACGCTTCATGATCCCGAGGATCAGATGTCATTCCATTCATCACCACGCCTTTACCCTGTGCGGCCGATCCGCGTTGTTGTCCCGCCGATGGTCTGCAGTTGGCCGCCGGCCAAAATAGTCTTCAAAGTCGGCCAGCCCACGATCTGAACGGTCTTTGTCCATGAAGTCCGCGTCCGGCACTCTGTAGGCCCGATACCGAACCCATCCGTCCAGATAACGATGGTGCACCGCTGCGATCTCAGGCTCATCCTCATCGATTTCCATCGGATTCACCGGAGTTCGACAGCACTCCAGTTTCAGCACGGAAGAGGCCAAAACGATCCGATTCAGCGTGATCGATATGTCGTCGTGGATAAATGCGCTCGGCCGTTCAACGGTGTCTCGCCAGTTCCTGAACAACCTGTCCTGCTCGTGCCGGCTGCTGGGCGAAAGCCAGTAAGTAGCCCCGCCTTCGACGATTCGAGCGGTCCTCACCTCGATGATTCGTGGTGGCAATGAAACCTCAGAATCACCGGCAGACAACACAAACTCTAGGTTTTCACGCAGCAGGCTTTTGCGAATGGCCGCTTCTTCAACCGCCTCGTTGTACCATCGAGCCAGATCAAGTCTTGACCATTGATACGGCTCAACGGTATCGCGCTCATCGACGCGAAACGCGCTGATGAGTTCAGCGAGTGTCATCCATAACCCCAAACTGATGCACCAGTAGAGATGCATCACGCCGGAGGTTAGCCACCGATTTGCGCCGGTCCAACTTCTGGTTGAAGTTTTTCGAGACGAAATCGCACAGCGCATCCGGATCCATCGTGTTTATCGCATCCAGCGCCGCGACGGTCTCTTCCAACTCATGCTCAGGAACCCGATTCTTGAACTCTGGAACAACAACGGTCGAAACCGCCTCGACAACGCCGGCTTCATACACATCTGGATGGCGCAGCATCTTGAACGCGACCGCAACGTCTACCAGTTTGTGCTGTCCTTGAACCCATTCCCCGGTCCCGTAGGTCACATCCTTGTGGTGCACTCGGCGTCCGATATAGACAATAGTTCTTGTCTCTTGCATGTTCCCCCTCCAAACGAACGCGCCGGAAGTTTGCGGCCACCGGCGTCTGTTGCGTTACACGCCAACCAGAGTCCCATTGACCACGACATCCATAATTCCAGCCGCTGAGTCAGCAGCCCCTGCCCGTGTCAGGATCAGATACGCATCCTTCGGAAGCGTGAGCGGACGTACCGCCGTGTTGTTCGCCGGCGTGCGAGCAGCAGAAGACGATGCAGTACCCGCCACGATGAAGTAGTCATCATCTTGCGGAACCACCGTTGAATCGACCCCATCAACATAGGCAAACCCAAGTTTGTACGTAGTCGTAGCGGCGAAGGCATCCGAGATGATGACCAGGGCGTCGGAGATTCGCACTCCCGCAGGCAGGATTCCAAACCGGACCACATCACCGATCTGTACGGCCGTTGCCAAGTCGGAACTGACAAAGATGCCGGATGAGTTGGTCTCAAACGTATAGGTTTGCGACCAGCGATTGCCGAATGCCCCGGCGTGAGAGATTTCCTGTCGGAGCGATTTCTTAGTAACTGTTGCCATCTGTCAAACCTCCTTAAACGCCGGCCAGACGGACAGCGGTATCGATCACCGCAACGCCGTAGTCGGTATATTGCTGCTCGTTCCCATGATCGACCAGGAATCGGATTTTCGACCGACCAGCGATCTCGCCCACGACGTACTCACGCTGATTGCCAAAGTCGGTCGTTTCTTCTGCGGTGAAATATGAACTTCCACTTCCGTTGTGCCGACCGAATCCCTCCGCGAGCGCCTGACCGCCGAGCAGAATGGCGCGATCGACTGCGTACCCGGAGCCGAGCGCAGGAATCGTCCCGGCCGTCTCGGTTGCCGAGGTGGTGGACGCGCACCACTGGACCGTATCTCCAGGATAGAAACGGATCGGCCGCGGCATCTTGAGGATGAGAATCCCTCGCCAGAGCAGCGCGTCGCCGAGGAAAACCGGGTGGTTCTTGGCCATTTGCGCCCGAGAGATGGCCTGCGCTTGCAGCGTCCGGAAATTGGTGCTCTGGATGAACGAGTTGTACTGCTCGGCGGATACCATCAGCACGCGCACAGGCGAATCAGCCGCCGCCTCGTCATTCTCGAATTCGACCCCAGGCAGAGGAAGGGCCATGCCATCCAGCCAAGTGGCGATGCCGTCCACGACATCAGAGTTCATCACGTCAGTCGTGGCGATCGTATAGCCTCCGGTTGGCACCTGCTCAAGGCCAGATCCGGTCGATAGAAAATGGCGGTTTCTGGTCGGAGCGCGTACGATGTTGACCATCACTTTCGAGAAGTCGGCATGCGCCGTGGTCGGAACGCACCACTCGATGTTGTCGTGGAATCCTCGTGCGCCGGCCAGATGGACCAAAGATGCCTGATCCGAGAATCGCTCAAGTGACGATAGCGCGACATCTTGTGCTAACGGCCGGAGCTGATGCGGCGTGCGCTGTTGCGACATTGCGCCGCCTGCGCTGATCGGGAATCGAGCCTGATTGATCCGCAGCCGGTCCTGTGCGAACGTGAGCACGGAGCCCTTCCCCTGCGCCCACTCGTCGCCCATGATCGGAATGGCTCTGACCGGGTTGACAAGGTCGAATGTCACCTCATCGCCGGCCGACTTGGAGAGTTCCTGAACCCGAACGATCGGCTTCTTGTTGGTGCTGACGAGTCGAATATTGCCGCTGGCGTCTGCCTGCTTGGACATTGCGCCGGCCATCCGATTGAGGCCGGTCTTGCGCTGCATGCATGCAGCGAACAGGCCGACCGACTGGATCTTGACCTGTTGGTCAGACCCATAAGGGACTGCTGTGGTTGCCATTTTTACTGCTCCTGTATGAGGAAAATTCCGCCATCACGGCGGTGAATCAAAATGGCCGGCTACATCTGTCGAGACAGAACGGCCAATATTTTTTCTCGCGGCATGCTCATGAGCTTGTCCTGAACCTGCTGCACAGACATCGACGACAGCGCCTGCAACTCATCTGTTGGTGGGGTTGCTGCCGCAGGAATTGACGAAAGGCTTGACGGCACCTTTGCCTTTGCGCTGGCCTGTGCGATAACTTTTTCCGCCTTCGCCATCGCGGCTTCATCCGGAAGGTCAGCTTTCGCCTTCTCTCCCATCCCATAGAGCTTGGCCACCCGATCAACAGCGTCCACCAGCGCCTGAGCGCGAGTAGAGCCCTTGTTGACGTACATCGCACTCAGCGCCTGCACGGTCGCGATGGCTTCCAGGTTGGCGCCAGGCTTTGTGTGATCCAGGTCGGGATATGTTTTGATCAGGATCTCGGCAGTAGCTGAAATCGCTCGCTCTTCGGCCTGCGCCGCCTGTTGCTGAAGGACTTGGATTGCCCTGGCTTCAGCCTTACAGCTGATCTCCTCGTCAATCTGCGCCTCAAGCTCCTCGATCCTGGCGTCGTTCTCAAGCAACATCGCCTCGCGAAGCTCGCGGCGAAGCTGCTTCAGATCGACGGCGGCTGGCTGATTCTGCTGCTGCTCTGATTGGGATTGTTGAGCGAGCCGGCTGGCTTCCTCGGCTTGCGCCTGCCAGTATTTGGCCTCGTCTCTGGCCCGTTGCAGTTCCTCGAACGGGATCGTGTGCTTCCCGTCCTTGGCCACCACGACAATGGGTTCCTCTGCGGCTGTCTGCGCTTCGTTCTTTGTCGCACCTTCGGCTGACTTTTCAGTGCTGGCGTCGGGCGATTCGCCTGTAATCTCGCCCTCGATCGACTCGCCGATATGCAGCGACATACGATCTTCGTCTGAAAGCTGGTCGAATTCTTCAGGGTGCTCCATGAAGTATGACAAATCTTTTTCCATCTACCGTTCCATCTACAGGACTCGCGCGCCATCACGGCGGGCTATCCGGTCACATATCGCTTGTGCTGCGGGCGAGATGTAAGCGGGCGTTACGAAAATGGCATTGGCCCCGAAGGGCCTCCGCCTCCATCTGCTGCGGATCGCGCGCCATCACGGCGGGCTGCTGCCTTTTTAGCATGATTGATTTTGACTACCAATCGAGCCATACGATATTGGTTGCGCCACTGGCGGCCATCACGCGATTTCCAGACACCAAGAGCTGCGTACCAGCAGGAACGGCGGCAAACGTTACTGCTCCGATGTCAGACCCAGCCTGCCGGATCACTACAGATCCTGCGCCGCCGATGTACAGCGCTTTGAATTTCAACTCGGTCGAGTCGCTTGGCGTCACGGCGCCGTAGCGAACAGCGGTTTCTTGCAATGAACTCATGATTACCCTTCACTGAATGGGGGTTGTTGCCCGCCCTCTATCCCGGTCTTGAGCCCAACAGACGGATTGGCAGGGAAGGCCGGGGAAGTGTTTTGCTGAAGGTCAGCCGAAGGCGTTCCATTCGGAACTGGCGCGATAAGCGGCGCTGCATCTCGGTCCGGCATTCCAGCAGACCTCAATATCTGATCCGCTGATTGCGCGAGCCCTGGCAGCATGGCAATCTGGTTGGCCGCCTGTGTTGCCGAGAAAAATCCCTCGACAGCTTTGGTTGCCGCTTCGGCGGCCAGTTTGCTGACCTGCGCATCGATCAGCGGCTTGTTCTGGCGAAGCTTTTCCAGCTCTATTTCTGCTCGTGATTTGACCAGCGCCTGATCGACAGCCTGTTTGATCTGCTGCTCGACTTGTTCAGGCGAAGAAGCAGACGCTGCCGCACGGATCTCCTTGATCAGATCGGCACTTTTCGGCAGATCCATCAGCGACAGCAGGAACGGAATCATCACCGACTGATACTGTGCCGGCATGACCTTGAACGCCTCGGTCATCGCGTTGAGCTGCTGCTGCTTGAACGTTGCGGCAGACGGAACGTCGTCAATCCCTACTGTCAGCGCAACGCGGGAAACGTCATTATCGAGGTACTCGAAACCGTCCTCGTCGACGGCCGGAACATTGATTCCGATCGTGCGGTCATCGACCAACCCGCCGCCATCCAGGAAAACGTCCTCCTGTTTTCCGATCGTGTCCGCGATGATCAGAGATAGCAGAATCTCGCCCACTTCCGTTCTCGCCGTCTTGAAATTGTCCAGGATGTCGGCGAGGCTCTGATTGCTCTGCTCAACCTGGCTGTTGAATTGCACGCCGCTGGTTGTGTTCGAGTTCTGTCCCTGGAATTCAGAGTAGATTCCTCCGACTCGCCGAATAGCCTCTCTCGAATCGGCCAGACGCTGGAACTGCTGCTGCGTTAGTTCCAAGTCCGTTTCGACCTTGAAAATGCCGCCGTCGCGCATCGCCTTCGCGTCCAGTATGATGTCCGCGTCCGGCCTGGCAACCTCCTGCCTGAATTGCTCATCCTCCCCGACCACCGCGCCCTGAGTCCGGACTACTCGGCGAGCCGCCATCATCCATTGCGATTTGCTGTGCAGAGCGTTGATCTGATCCTGCAAATAGACCATCCCACGAGCCAACCCAAACGGCACTCCGGTCCGATCCTCGCGCATCCCCCAGAACGGGACATACGGAAATTTTCCGTGCTGCTCTGGATGATCGACATCCGCCAGCTTGTGCGGCCCGAGCCACCACGACAATCGCACTCGCGACACAATCGCGCTATCGACCGATACAATCCCTTTTGCCACTGCGACCACATGCGCCGAGTTTTTCCGGTCGTACTCGACCACTCGGCCGTCCGGAGATCTGATGACGGTGACGCGATTCCATCGGCGATACCAGCACTCGCAGAGGGCGACACGGTTCTGCGACGAATTGCGCCATTGCGATTCCTCGATTGACCATGTGCGCTCCTGTTCCTGGCTGGCGAACAGATCAGGCAGCGACCCGGCCGCATCGGTCATGAAATGGCCCACGCCGTAATCGAACCATCCGCTCGTCGTATGCCGGATCAACCCGGCATGCTTCGGAAAAATCAGCTCTGGAATGCGCTTGTCGAACCAGCGCCGGCGGATCAGATAGCGGGCATTCGACAGGTCCGGCTTTGCGAACCAGTCCCAGAAAATCTCATTCCGGTGGACAGCTTCGACTTTGTACGGATAACGGAACGGATCTTCTTCCCGACCCACATAGCACCAACCTATTCCGAGGCCGATCTGTGTCTTGAACGCCTCGGAGCAGGCGACATCTGCTTTTGACCGCTGCTCTGCCTGATGCAGCTTGAAGCCAAGCGCGTCAGCCACATCTGAGCTATCGTCCTGCGACTGCGGCCGCACGATCCAGTCCCCGCGATTCCGCACTTCCATGCCAAGGACCGAGGACAGTACAGGCCCCATCAGAGGTTCGATGGCCGGCGGGATTCCTATTTCGGCCATTCTCTGCAGGATCTCAGCATCCAGTTGATTGCCGTCGACGTAGTCAGCCTCGCGATCGGATTTTGTGCGCCACGGCGGCTGCTCCTGAATTTCAGTCCAGAAATCGGTGTACTCGTCGAGCGAAAGTTCTTCTGCCATCGTGCGCGCGCCATGCTATTCAGCTAGCAGATATACCATGATTGATTCTCAGGATCTCCAGCACGCTGGGCGACGCGCCCGTTGCATCGTCGGCGACCCTGTCGGTGTCCCGCTGCTCAGTGCGTCGATCATCACGATAGCTGCCAGGCCGAATGCGTCCGCGGCATGCGAGGACCAATCGTGCTCAGGTCCGAGTCCGCAATTCCTGTTCTCGTCGCGCCTCTCGTGATACCAACCAAGCGCCTCGACACCTGGCGAGCATCGCGGATCGACGGCGCACTGAGGCAGGAGTCGGCGAACAGCTTGCACGCGCGCCATGGCAGCACCTGCGCCCTGATTTTTGACGACGGTCACGTCGTACCCGGCCTTTTCCAGTTCGCTCTGGTACGTGACTTGAAACACCTTGTCGTGCTGTACGCCGTCATGCGGAAGCCATAGCTGGACATTGGCGCCAGGCTTGTATCCTCTGGAGTGCAGCCAAGCGACGTGAGCTGCGAGCGGCTGACCGGAAGCCTCGTAGTAGTCAATGACGCCGATTGTTCGGCCGATCCGCTGCAGCGCCCAGATCGAGCACGCATCCGCAGCGGCGCCTGTGCCGCCGATGTCCCAGAACAGATGCACTGTCATGAGAGGGTCGACGGGGACAGCGCACAGACGGCCTTCGGCACGCAAAGCGGACAGCTCGCGGGTGAAATATGCGCCCTTATGCGCCGTGGCATACTCGCCTTCCCAGATGTGCGGATAGCTGTCAGGGTCGATTCGCAGGCAGTCGGCGCGCTCCTGATCGGTCTCTGGCGTCCTGAACGGGTTGTCCCTCCAGTTCGCGCGCACCACAACTGATCCGGTCGGCTGCTCAGCGCCGCGCAGGAGCACATCGATTGCGTCTGTCGGCCGGCGCGGATTCCAGCTTGCCCAAATCTCGGCGCCGGCCACTCGTTGAATCGTCGGCCGTAGCAGATCAAGCGACCTTCCGCTGATCGACTGCGCCTCGTCGATCCACGCTACTCGGAATCCCTCCAGTGATTTGACAGACTCGGCGGTGTGGTTCTGCATCCCCTGGAATATGATCAGTCCATCTCCGGGAGTTTTGATGCGATCCTCATAGATCCGGAACAGACGCCCTAGGCCAATCCTCCTGATCTTGTCCTCGATGAGCAGTTTCGACGAGCTGGCCAGCGTCCGCTGCACCTCTCGCACACACACCGCACGCAGGCCTTCGCCGCCTCGGTCCCCTGGCGACACAACCGCTTCCTCGACCAGTTTCTCAGCGAAAAAATGGGATTTCCCGCTTGCCCGGCCGCCATGTGCGCCTCTGTATCGCATACCTGGATACAGCAGAGGCTCGAACACCGCTGGAGTATCCAGGACCAGGTCTCGCCCGCCCATTAGTCAGCGTCCGGCGGCCTGATTACTCGGCGGGTGATCGTCTCGATGCGCACAGGCCCACCCTCATCGTCGCCAGTGATCTGGGTAGGGAGCAGTTTCCCTAGCAGCGCCATGAACGCCCGAGGCTCGTCAGTCGCTCTCGCCTTGAGATACGCAAGCGCTCCTCCCTCCTGCTGCTGTAGAGCGTTGAATATCAGCTCTTTTAGCTTCTGGCTCGTCATGTTCTGCGACCCAGGTTTGCGGCCAGACCCAGGAGTTCTCGGTTGCCCTTTGACAAACGGCATATCCTATCGGCTCCTTTTTTACGACCGCTTCGCCCGATACCGCAAATACCTAGAATTCCGCGCCGTATCCGGTACCGCATCGACCAGCCCATTTTTCCGCAGACTGAGCAGAGCCCAGCAAGCCGCCGGATGCGCGATCCCAAGCGCCCTGCGCACTTCGTGCTCCCGCACGAATTTTCCTGACACCCGCAAGAAATCAAGCACGGAGGCCGTCACCTTTGATCGGATAGCCGATGGGCGCCTTGGCTCAGCCATCTCACAATCCTTCTGATCCCGCTCGGCCGCCGCCGCGGCCATCGTGATCTGCGACACAATCTCAAGGCATGGCACCAGACTAATAGCCATCATCTATCGTAAATCCAATTATCGATTGATTATATCTATCATGATAGTGGAAATTTTGAAAGAGTGACCCCCGTCACTTGGCAGAGATGGGAGGGTCAGACCTCCCTCGCGAACGCTCATCGCAACCCCTGCCTCTTTTTGATCTCCTGCTCCCGGCGAGCGTCCATCGCACAACTGTCCTGGCCATAATTGCAGTACTCCCGGCCGTCGGGCGAAGGCTCATGGCACCAGGCGCAGTGGGTGTGCCAGATCACGGGGCGAGTGCTGCGCGAGGCCTGGCGAGCCGCGGCGATCGCCCTGTCGCGTGCCTGCTGCTCCCGTGCGCTAGCGTCGTCGAGTATGTCCGCGCTCATGCCGCCACCTTTGTGAGTTTCTCCACCTCAATCCGTACTGCGCGCAGCAGTCTGTCTTGACCTTCCCCTTTTGGCCCCAGACTCTCCAGCACCTCGCGCTCGATGGTGTCGGAGATAATCGGCACGTGGATCATCACCGGGGTTTTTCGTCCCGGTCGATGCAGCCGCTTGTTCCACTGCTGCCACAGCTCATAATCATGAATCGGGCCAAACCAGAATCCCTGGCCGTCGTTGAACTGGAGATTGAGCCCGTGCGCGCCACCCTGGGGGTGCAGCATCAGGAGGTCGATTTCGCCGCGATTCCAGCGGTCCTCTGTGTCGGGGTAATCGTTGAGTTCGACCGCCTGCGGAAACCGGGCTTTGATTCGATCGCGTTCGTGTGCGAACCAATACCCGATCAGTAGCGGCACGCCATTGAGGGATTCGATCACCTCTTCCAGGCATTCCATCTTCACGTCGTGAATGCGCTGAACCCGCCCGTCCTCGTCATAGACCGCGCCACTGGCCAGCTGCAGCAGCTTGCCGACCAGCACCGCGGCATTGCCGGCGGTGATATCGGCACCGTCGACCGTGAAAAGTTGATGCCGGGCCATCTGTCGGTACGCCTCGCGCGCTCGGCCGGTGAGCTGCAGTGGGATCACGTTGATTGTGCGCTCGGGCAGTTGCACCACGTCCTCAGGCAGCAGGCTCACGCAGATATCCGAGACACGCTTGAAAATGTCGTCCTCGGCGCCGGGTATCGGGCGGTAGCTGAATACCTGACGACCATCCCGACTACGCTTATCCGGCACAAACCACTGCGCCTTGTACCCGGTCATCGTGCGGCCCAGTCGCTGGCCTTGGTCGAGCAGATAGAGCTGTGGCCACAAGTCCAGCAGACTCTTCGGGCGAGGGGTGCCGGAGAGCTGCACCAACCGGCCCAGGCAGCCGTGCGTGCGCAGCGCTTTGACTGCCGCGAACTTCTTCGCTCCGGAGTCACGCATCCCCACATCGTCGAGGACCAGCATGTCAAAACACCACCCCCGGCGGCCCAGCAGCGCCACCAGGACGTGCAGAAGGTCTCGACTGATCGTGGTGATCGTCTCACCGGTGAAAAACGCCTGTGGCGCGATTGTGGGGGTCAGCCGTTTGACGAGAGTCTCCTCTCCCCGGCGTTTGATCGCCACCTCGCGGAACTGCAAGCCAAAATCCTTGGCGGTGAGCACGCGGACAGAGAGCCCCTGGAATTGCGCCCACTTCGCGACCTCTGCCGGCCACATGTTGAGGGCCACCCGTTTCGGCGCCACCACCAACACCCGCGCGACATCGAGGTCCTCGACAAGCCGGAGAATGGCCGACAACACCGTGGCCGTTTTGCCGGCGCCCATATCCGCCCACAGCGCGCAATAGGGGTGGGCGATCAGGTGCTTTTGCATACGGTCCTGATAGGGCCTGAGCGCCAGGGACTCAGTCATCGATCCCCCCGCACAACGCGAGCTCAAACTCCAGCTTTTGCAACAGGATGTCCACCGCGGTCACGCAGGAGGCGCGATAACAGCCGTGCTCGAGCGCCTTGCAATCCCTCGCGAACTTCTCCTGCAGGGGGTCCAGGGGCTCGCCCAGGCGCTTTGTCTCAACGAAGGCATGAACCCCCTTGGGCAGCAGAATCAGACGGTCTGCAACCCCCGCGTTACCTGGTGAAACGAATTTCAGAACCTTGCCGCCAAGCGCCTTGACCCGGCGAACCAGGTATATCTCGACAGTCGATTCCAGAGGGGCTTGTTCCAGCATACGTAACTCCATTACGGATTGAGAAATTATGACACATAAGCGAATGCTTATATAAGTAAAATCTAATGATTGGTTTTAGCGGCTTTCAGCTTCTCCAAATCTGCCTTGGGCCACATCAAATGGCCATTGGCGCGTTTGATCGGAAGCACGCCCCGGTACTTGCCATCCTTGTCGATACAGCGCATCACAATCAGGGTCTTGACCTGGATGCCCATCAACGCGGCGGCCTCTCGTGTCGTAATCAGGACCTTGGCGCTCATGCGTAGTGGTCCGGGTCGACGACGGAGTTCGCAGGATCGATCACCGGCGGGTCGAGATGCACCTCCACGGCCTGGGGGGGTGTCCGTGTATCCCAGTCAATTTGCTCACTCGCGGCCGTCCCGTTCAGGGTTTTCGCGAGGGATTCGACAGCGGTGGCTAGGCGGGCGAGGTGAAGAAGGGTCAACGCCGCGACGTGGGTGTAGGTGTGGTACGTACCCAACTGCATGTCCACTAGCGTTCGCATGCCGTCAGGCAAGGCGTCGGTGGGATACGCAATCGCCTGTTGCGCAGCCGCGCGCACTTTGGTTTCCAACTGTTCAATCTCTTCTTTGCTCAGTTGCATTTTTCTTCCTTTCTCATGGCCGTTTTTGGGTCGGAGGTACCGGTACCAGTTGGTACCGATTTTCACACTCCCCCTGTATACGTAAACCGATACATTTGTATTAGTATTCACTTATATCTTTTCTCCGTTTCTTCCCCTTTCCAATCTACTTATCTAACTGGAACCTACTGGTACTTTGTTGATTAATAAAAGAAAAAACAGGTACCAGTTGTTTCAGGGTACCGGTCTATCCGGTACCCTTCTTCAATCCAGGAAGTCGTTATTCGCCATCGCGTTGTCTAGCGTCTGCCGCATCTGCTCTTGAGTGAAATCTTTGGCCGCAACTGACACCCAAAAACGGTGTGGTTTCTTGCGCCACTTCACCCTTCCGACGAAGTGATATCCAAGATTTTTCAGAAGCGCATGCACATTTGGCCCGGAAATGGTTTTCTTCGTCCGCTCGGAAATCTCCGCAATCAGGCAGTTTGACGAGAGGACGTGTTTCGATACGCCGGCAACCCCGCCCTCCTCGATGATCTCTTCCGCGGCCACCACGACGAAGTTCTTGGAAAGCTCGATCAGGTGGGCCTTCGCGCCGGTCATCGGGGCATGCCCATCCGGGTCGAAATCGGGGTGCATCGGGCACTCCAGCAGCCATTTTCGAATCGCCCCAGGGAAGGTCTGAACGGCCGTGAAGAGGCGCTTGAAATAACCGTCTTCGCTCATCGCCTGCGTCTCGTCGATTCCGATTGCCGACTGCAGTACGAAATACCGTCGTTCGCCTTTTTCCAAAGGGATGCCGTCGTCAAAGTTGGACAGCAGGAGGTAGTTCGTTTTATTGATCGCCCGGAAGGGGTCTCGACCTTTCTGGTGCACGTCGATCACGTTGTTGGTGTGAAACTGCTTCAACTTGTTCGTGATGTCGTGCGCGTTCTCGCCGTGCAGTTTGACTTCCTCGATGCAGCGCACGGCCGCGCCCAGTGCCCAACCGGTGAAATCACTTTTGCACAGGACGCCGGCGTCCAGAGGCGCCACGTTGCCCGATCCCATCACCATGCCGAGGAGATCAAGGAAAAAGGTTTTCCCCCCACCAGGGGCGCTCGACAGGAAAGGCGCCCACCGGATTTTCACCCCAGGGTGTCGGGTGTTGTGCGCCAGCCAGGCGATCAACAGCTCGCGCTCCCGATCGTCCGGCAGCATCTTCTGGAGGTGGGCCTGCACGATGGCCACGGCGGCCCCCTCGGCATCGGTGAGTACCGGTGGAACCGCGGGAATGTCCTTGTCGCTGTAGCTGTTGGCCCACAGCGTCCCGAGCATCTCGAACACGGGCGTAGCGCCCGGCATATACCCCACCCCGGCCACGGTGCGCACGTTCCAGAACAGCTTGCAGTACTGGCTCGCCGCGGGAATATTGCCGTCCCGGTCCATGAATCGATGCATCTCCCGGTCATGCACCATATTGAACCCGGTGATGCTGACCGACTCGCCGGTGTCGAGATTGAAAAAATGGTCCTTGTCGGTACGGAATACCCAAGGCTTGGCCCATTCGGGTACGTGATCCTCTCCCGGCGCATCGGCGTTGCGCACCGGAGCCACCATGTCGCGGGCAATATCGATGCCCACTGGGGAGTGAGTGAGTGCGATCAAACGAGATTTGAGCGCCTGGGCCAAAAGCTCCCGGTCAAGGGGCTCCAGGTCCTTCGCGGCCTGGATGGCCGGCGCCACCGTCGAGCGCAGCACGGAAACCTCCACCGCGGCCTCAATGGCGGCCAGGTGCTGTGTGCAGGCCGTCTGCGCCGTCGTGGCGACGGTGCCCTTGATCTCCGGCAACCCCTCAACCCAGGCCACCATGGCCCGGTGTGAAGCGAGTTCATGGACGGCGATCATCGGGTCGTCGGCATCCCCCTCTTCATCGAGGTGCCCGAACTTGTAGAGGCGCACCACATCCCAGGCGTTCTGTAGGCGATCGCCGTGCGGGCTGGTGTTGTGGCTGTTGCCCAGGTACCAGTCATCGTCTGTGACGTAGCAGCCCTCTGCCGCCCCGTTGCCACCGAACCAGGTCACCCGGCGATCACTGCCCGCGGCATAGGCGAACAGGTCGGGGAGTATCTCGGCGATCACCCGGCTGATGGGGTAGGCCTTACAGAACGCACCGATGACCCCCGGCTTTGTGGTCGGGTCCGTGAGGTCCAGATCGCCGCCGGCGTGCGTGCGCTGGTCGCTGGCATCGAGCACGTCCTGAGGGATGATCAGCGGGACAGCTGCTATCTCGCCGCGGTGCAGCCCGCACCGGCGGCCGGCCATCGGGTCCGGGGTGCCGTTGAGGAAAATCGGGTGGGCGGTGTAGTGAACCTGGATTTTGCGCAGGGTGACGATATCCACTTTCACCTTTGTGGCGCGCACCCAGGCTTCGATCTGCGGCCCGGTGTAGGCGGTCTCCAGCCACCACCACAGATGCACTTTGAGCACGCCAGGCTTGCGCCCCGCGGAAGCCGACAACTGCCAGTGGTAGCTGGCGGTGTGAAACTCCGGCGGATATTCGGACTCGATCAGCTCCCGGATGGCTTCCTCGGGATGGGTGACCGGGTCCCAGAGCATCGGCTCGAAGTCGTCGTGGTCGGCACACCACCAGTGATGGGGCGTCTCGTCGAATAGTTCGCCGACTCGTTGATACTGCCCCGGCCGGGTCGGGGGCGCCAGCGTCTGCGCCGCGGCATCTCCTTTGAAAGCGCCACGGATAATGCAGCGCAGAGGTTTGGGAGCCAGATACTTGAGGCGCATCGACAGGCCGTCGATGTCTTTGACGGGCACGGATTCAACGCTGAACGTCTTGGCGAGACCATACGGGATGACGGTGTCCCCGTCGAACGATTTGGTCAGCTTCGGCCCGATGGATTTCAGGACGGTGAGGGTGTCGCCGCCGGTGACCGGCGCAGGCTCGGGTAGCGCACTCATGCTACGTGCCGCCAAATTTTACGGTTCACAATGTTGGTGACGTTCGTCACGCAAACATTGAACTCCTGAGACACAGATGCTCTTGATTCTCCGGCGGCAACCCGTTCCCTTATCTCCTGCACCTTTTCTGGATTCAATTTGGCTCCAGGTACGTCCTTTCCTTTGCGCTGCTTCCCTTGGGCAACCATGTCGCTCATATTTTCTTTTTGTGTCCCAAGTGACAAATGCGCCGGGTTGCAACATAGAGGGTTGTCGCAGGAATGGCGAACTACCTTCCCTTGAGGCAGATCGTGGGGAAGCACGCCTAGAGAAAGTGCAAGGCTGAATCGGTGAGAAAAGACTTGGGCGCGCGGATTTTTGGTCTTGAAGGTTCCATAAACAGGGGAGCCTTTTGTGCGAAATCGGCCCCCTGCGCGTGCTCCCTGCCATAGCCAACATTCGTCAGGTCCTGTCACCTTGACGTACGACCAAAACCGAAAATCATCAGCCCCTATGACTCTTTTTGTTGTGTTGGCCATGTCAATATTTCATCCACCGTTCATCGGCCACATAGACGGTTTCCCGCGCTCTTGAAATGGCGGTATATGCCCACCGCCGGCACGCATCATCCGGAGGCACGTTGCGCGGGTTCTCGGCGAAGTTTCTCTTGCTCGTGCTATAGATACCCTCGCGCTCATCGACAACCACCACGTGCGGCCACTCCCCGCCCTGAGCAGCATGCGCCGTGATGGCGTAGCCATAGGTCAGCGCCGCGCCCTCCTCGTCACCATGGGAATACCGCTCGATCAGATCAAGGTACTGCCGCACTTGCGCCGGGGGTTGATCCTCGAAAAACCTCAACATGTCCATGTCCGCCAGCGTCCGCGTGCCGTCAGGCAACACCAGGTCGACCTCGGCGGTACGCCCGGAGCCATCCCACGTAAAGGATTCAAGGGTGGCCTGTGTGCCGTTCAGCAGGAGGTCATCGTAGTTATCCCGGCAGATCATCAAATCCCCCGGCACGGGCAGGACCCCGGTGATTCCCAGGGTTTTGCGGGCGCGCACATTCAGCGCACGACGGATCACATTGCGCCAGCAGATGAGCTGCGGACGGTCCAGGACGAAAAGGGTTTCGAAGTCGTCGCCGGGGTAGTAGGCATCGATATCCAGGCCAATGCGCCGGCCATCCTGTGATGTCCGGACAGCCGTGGCCAGGTGAAGAACGGCACCGTCGTTGCGCAATACCTGCGTCAGTTCGGCGTCATGCTTCCGCGTGCAGAAGTAACCCCGCGGGTTGTCGATGTCCCCTACCGGCGGGAGTTGGGCGCCATCCCCCACCAGGATGAGGATGTCGGCCATTTTCTGCAGGTGTTTGAGGACCCAGGAGTTCAGCATCGAGCCCTCATCCACGATCACCACGTCGGCCTGGGAGATTTTTCCGGCGCCCAGTTTCTCCAGTTGATGGTTGGGAACGAAGGTCATCTTCTTCGGCCGGCGGCTGACCTCTTCGAGCGTGAAAAACCGCGCGAACACCGTGGCCGCGGAAACCCCTTTGCTCTGCAGGACCGTGGCCGCCTTGTTGGTCGGAGTCACCACGACGGGGATAATCCCCCGATCGACGAGTAAATCCACCAGCACCCGGAGTGCCGTGGTCTTGCCGGTGCCGGCGTGACCGCTCAAACTGAGGAGGCTCTGGCCCTGTTCCATTTTCTCAAGCAGGGTCAGCATCGCCTGTTGTTGATCCGAGGTGAGGTCCGACCAACGGGTGATTTCGGTTTGAGGGGTCATCGCTTTGTGGCTTTCAAAATGACAACGGAAATCGAGGTGCCTTGAAACTCGTTCGAGAAAGTCCGGGAGAACGAGAGATCAAAGCCAGGGAGATTGGCCGACTTCCGGGCACTGTCCGGGAGGATCGCCACCAGGCAACCGCCGGCAATCACCATCGAGGCGGCGTGTGCCAGATGGGCTTGCCACCGCCCGTCACTGAAAGGAGGGTTCATGACCACGCGGCTGAATGACCGGCCCTCGCCCCAAGCTAGAAAATCCGCTTTCTGAACGGTGTAGCCTTTGGCCTGTAGCACCTTGCAATGCAGATCGCTGATTTCGACGCAGAGTGTCCGGTCCTTGGGCATGAATTCCGCAAGAGCGCCTTGCCCGGCGCTGGGCTCCAGGCAAGTGTCTCGATCGCCGATGCCAGCCCAGGCAATCGCCTCCTGTGCAATGTTCGCGGGGGTAGCGTAGTACTGATGTGACACTTTGTCCGGGATGCAGCCGCTGACGATGATTTCGTCGATGACCGCTCCTGCGGCGTACTCAAACCGGTAAACCCCACTGTCTACTTGCGTGCCCCCGATACCCTCTAGTACGCGGCAGGCCTCGTCCCAGGCCGCTGGGTTTTCACTACGGTTGTAGTGGCGCCCCATATCCAGCTCAGGAGTATTAATCCGGCCTGCAATGAAACGTTTTTTCGAAAGTGTTTCCAGTACAGCAAAAGGTAGGGGGCGGAGCATCAAAGGCACCGTTTTGAGCGTCTTTTTCGGTTTCGTCCGGAATTCCGCGGGAATCGCCAAGGGGTGTAGGTGTGCGAGAATCCTGTTCAGTCGCCAAGCCATGTCCGGATGCACTTCCAGATGTGCTGTGCCCTTGTGATAGAGCCGGATGCGCAGTGCACCACCATCGATCGTCACCCATTTACCCCAACAACTTTTGAGCGTCGAGATCAGCGCTGCGCTGGCGTGATACTTGGGCTCGTCTCGCCCCATGAATTTGGCGATGACACACCGCAGGTCATCGATATACCCGACTCGCGAATAGCAAGTCATCTCGTTCGCATCGAGAATGTAAGCGATGATCATTCGCTTGCCGAATCCCCTCGGCGAGTTCGTGACGTGTTCTCCGGAGAGATTGTGGAAGATGCCATCCACACGTTCAGCCAAGAATTGTTGCCGCGCCGACAACAGACCATAGAGCGTTGGGCGTACCGTGTCTTCAGAGAACTCCGGCGTTTCCATTTCCGTGATCTGTTTATGCCAGTCATTCCGCCGGTTTTGGGGCATCACGTCGAGCACATCCGTGAGGGCCAGCGCTTTCGACCAGTACGTGGCGTTTAGTGCGGCCACAGCACCTTTCCGTTGGAACAGGCGCTCTGCCCGTAGCGGGGAGTAGCCGCGCTTGTCGCAGCCGTTTCCCTGGAGAAAATAGCGGACGATTCCGCCCATGTCGCCGGCGAACAGATCAGCCGCTTGGTTGACTTTTTCCAGTTCGCCCCGGTATTGCCCGATCAGTTGATCGATCAAATCCGTGGCGACAGGGGCAAAAAACTCGGAGGATTCTCCGATGACTTCCAGTGCGCCCATAAGCTATAATTCCTCGTCGTTTTGACTCTCCGCTACTGCCCGCTGTCGGTCGGAGAGAACCCCAACAGCCCGGAAACGCCTCGTCTAGTCCACGAGGCGTTTCTTTTGTCTGCTGCAATGCGATTGCATTTGCATCAAGGGTCATCCCGACCAAAAATGTCCTCAAGAGCCCGGTATCTCGCCCGCTCTTTTTCGAGGGCATCCTCAATGAGACCCCGCACCCACTCCGATACCCCCAGGTCAAGCGACGCCGCCAGTGCCCGCGCCTGCCGGTCCATCGCCGGGGTGAGGCAGACACCGATGGTTCGGAGGTGCTTTTCAGGCATGTGCTTCTTTGCACTTTTCGCAGTGCAGCCGAATCAGCGCGTCGCCGACTTCCCACTTGACGGACTTCTGCCGCCCACTGGTGAGATCGACGATAGACGGGGGCGTGAGGCCCACCTTCTTAGCGATGCCTGCTTGTGTCATACCTGCCGCCAGGAGGTCTTCAATGACCTGTTTGAAATCCATCTCAGTTCCTAAAATTCGATCTGTCGAATATCCTACTCTT
>DIME01000120.1:0-8744 GCA_002425405.1 Candidatus Accumulibacter vicinus | reverse complement strand
GCAAAGGGCTGGTCAAAAGCCGAGCTGATGCGCCGCGCTGGGTTGCGTAGTGCCTCGACACTCTCTGAAATGGAGAACGGGGAGATTCACGACTCACCACAGTTGCCCGCGATCGCCGACGCCCTGGGAGTCGAGGTGCTGTGGTTACAGCAAGGCAGGGGGCCGAGAGCCCGGAAGGGAGAGGTCGCACAAGAGGTGTTCCCCGGCGACACCCGCTGCGCCATCCGCCGGGTGCGTTTCAAGCTGTCCGCCGGGGTCAGTGGGTACGAGATCGAGTACGACAACGGCGAGGCCGAGCCGATCTTTATGGCCCGCCGTTGGTTCGATCAACACCGATACCGGCCCGAGATGCTGCTGGCGGTCAAAGTGTCGGGGCGCAGCATGGAGCCCAGCCTGTATGATGGTGATCTGGTCGTGATCAACACCGCGGACACCCACCTGCGCGATGGCCAGGTCTATGCCGCCAATTACGAGGGCGAGCTGGTGATCAAGCGCCTGCGTCGAGATGCCGGCCAGTGGTTCCTGTCCTCGGACAGCCCTGACAAGGCACGCTACGGTGATAAGCGCTGCAGTGAGGACTGCGGGCTGATCGGTCGGATCGTTTACCGGCAGACGGAGCACATCTAGCTACAGCCCCCTGACCCACCCCCGAGCCCGCTGACCGCGGGCTTTTTTGCGCCTGGCGGATTCGTGCGTGAAAAAGTTTCGATAGTTTGACGAAAAATTGTTGACATGAAATTCGACAAGTCGAATAATGCACTCACTGACCGACGTAACGCAACACACCGCAACACCGTCAAAGGCCAGTCTGCTCGGAGCAGCCAGCACCAAACTCCGACCCAAGCCACGCGGGTGACAGGGGACAGCAGCCGGATGCTAGAAAGCCGGTGACCCAATGATCGTCCAAACCAGTGAATCTGAGGACGTGAGGCGAGAGGCAGCAGCCGGGAGGCTGAACTGGGGCTGTCCCGCTTGCGAGGGGCAGCATCGAATCCTCTGGGCCTCTTGTGTCCGCAGGACCGGGGGATTCGATGCTGGTCATCAGCAAAACCAAAATCAGTTCAACCCGTGAATCAGGAGAATGAAATGAATGGCCCAGTTGTTCAAATCCAAGTCCGGAATGTCTACGGCAACGACTTGATCTACCCGATCAACGAAGCAGCCAAACGTTTCGCGGCCATCGCCGGGAAAAAGACCCTGGCCAGCAACGACCTCGCGAACATTCGCCTACTCGGCTTCACGGTCGAGCAGGTTCCCCAAAACGCCCTGCAGTAACTTGAACCAAAACCTGAGAATCTGAGAACCCGCGCACTCTACGCGTCACAACGAGGAGCTTCACCATGTATGCAACCCGTCACTATACCCCCTCCAGCAAGCAGACCACTTTCCGCAGCGACTCCCCTTTGAGCAATGACGACATCGCCCGGCACGCGCCGAGCGTCCTGGCCGTCGAGCCCCATGAATCCCGCGGAGTGCGCTACGCCTTCATCCCGACGATCAACGTGCTCGACGGGCTGCGCGCCGAGGGTTTCCAACCCTATGAGGTCCGCCAGACCCGCTGCCGCGACGAAGGCAAGCGCGAGCACACGAAGCACCTCGTTCGCCTGCGCCACCCGGATGCCGGGGCCATGACGTTCGGCGGCAAGGAGGTTCCCGAGATCGTGCTGTTGAACAGCCATGATGGGAGTTCCTCCTATCAGCTCATGTCCGGGCTGTTCCGCATGGTCTGCAGCAACGGTCTGATTGCTGGTGACATCTGCGACGACATCCGCATCCGTCACAGTGGCAACGTCGTGCAGGATGTGATCGAGGGCAGCTTCCGCGTGCTCGACAACATCAAGAGGGTCGGCGAGCGGGTCGAGGGGTACAGGGCGATTTCCCTTAGCCGTCCTGAACAACTCCTGCTGGCCGAAGCCGCCGCCGAAATCCGGTGGGGCAGCGACCCCGAGACCGGCAACAGCCTGGCACCCATCCACAGTTTCGACCAACTCAACCGGCCACGCCGGCGGGAGGACACCAAGACTGATCTCTGGACCACCTTCAACGTGATCCAGGAGAACGTGATCCAGGGGGGTCTGAGCGGCCGTAGTACCCGCGGTCGGCGGACCCGGACCTGCGAGGTTGGCGGGGTGAATGAAAACGTCCGCCTGAACAAGGCACTCTGGAAGCTGGCCGACGAATTCGCCAAGCTCAAGATGGCCGCCTGATCAACTCTCGAAACCCCGCCGATGAGGGTGGGGTTTTTCATTCAAGGGGGTAAAAACATGGAGCGTCAAATCATTGTCGATGCGAAATACATCGCGGCGCTGAAATTGTTCGCAGCGGTAAAGGATGTACGTGAGCGTCTGGTGGCGATATCAGTAGAGGCAAGTGCCAAGGAAGCCCGTCTGATGACCACCGATGGTCACCGAATGGCGATTGTTCGGGCGGGAGTTAATGGGGAGGCTTCCGACACTCAGGAGGTGCAAAAAGCGGTTATCCCCCTGGTGATGTTTGAACACATCAAACCTTTTGGGTCGGTGCTCATCAGTTTAGAAGCGCCTCTGGAAGAAGCAAATACGGGCTCATTATCTCGGAAAGTAAATATTAACTGGAACGGGATGACTAAAGAAGGCGTTTCGTTGGATGAATGTGGGGTTGACTGGCGCCGAGTGTTCCCCCGTGAAGTTTCCTTCAAAGCCGGGCACTTTGACCTGCGGTATCTGGGGGATTTGACCAAAGTGCAGAAACTTCTGGGGTTAAAAACCTCCCCCGTTCTCGCTCAAAACGGCCCGGAAAAAGCCGCTGTAGTCTTCTTTGGGGATGGCGATATCCAGGCTCTGGTAATGCCTATGCGTATCGATAACGATAGCCTCCCCGACACATTTGAATGGGTCCTTGATTCCCTCGAAACGGAAGACTAATCAACCCCCGAAACCCCGCCCTCACCAACGGGGTTTCTTCTTGTGAAGGATTGACATGGATATTTTTGACATTTCTGAGGGGCAGGATGGCGCTCGCGTTGAGAAAATCCCCCTAGCCCAGGCGCTGGAGATTCTCCGTGCGTCTCGTGGAGGCGCTACTCCGGTTGATGTCCCCGCTCCAGTAACAGAGAGTAACGATGAAGAATAGCTCGGACAGTGGAGCATTTCTCCCCGGTTTGTTGATCGTTCTGAGTTCATGGGGGGTCATCTTGTGGGCGATTCTGAGTGTCTGGCCAGATCCCGAGCCTACGGTGCCTTCCCTTGGTGACTGTATTCGATCAGGACATGTTGAGACCCCCCAAGGCCCGGTGTTCTGCACTCTTGTGGCAGAAAGGAAAGATTGATGAGAAAGCCCCCCGTGCCGGTTCCTGAACCGTCGTACCTAAAGTTCGGGAACCTACCTTGCTTTTCCATGTAACCACCTGACGGGTTAATGGCCCGCGGGACTCAGCTTTACAACATCGGGGCGTTCGCGCCCCATTTTTCTGGAGAAACAAAATGCAGTTCGATGTTAATGTCAATCTGGCCGCGAGCCCCGATTTGCTTGCCGCGATCAATAATCTGGCCGCTGCCTTCGCTGCCGAGAACACGATCACCCGTGCGGCCCGTAAGACTCCTGCCGCGAAGAAGGAAGAGGCGCCGGCCAGCACTGCCGAGGCGCCGGGAAAGTCTGTTTCGTCTGTGGCGCCCCCGCCAAGTACGAATACCCTGCCCTATTCCAGCCAGGAAACCGCTGGTTCTGCGACGAATGCCTCCCCTTCTGACAAGAAGCCGACGGTGGTCGAAGTCCGCGCGGCCCTGGCCGCTCTGGTCAAGACCAACCGGGAGAAAGCGATCGCGCTACTGGCCAAGTACGGTGCCGCGAGCGTATCTGCGCTCAAGGAGGAGCACTACAGTGCCGTGCTCGAAGAGGCCAAACAGTGAACGAACACGCGATTCTGAGCGCCAGCAGTGCCAGCCGCTGGCTAGCGTGCCCGCCCTCGGCAAGACTGGAAGAGAGCCTTCCCGAGACGGCATCCCCCTATGCCGAGGAGGGCACCCTGGCCCACGAAATGGCCAAGGTCGAACTCCAGAAGTACCTATTCAGAATATCTGCGACGGCCTACACAGAGGCTTGGACGGCTTTCCGGGCTGACTCGCGGGTGACCGAGGATTTCAAAGCTGCAGTCCACCTCTACGTTCAATCGGCGATCCAAAAGATCGAGCACGCGCGCCGCATCAACCGAGACGCCGAGATTTTTCTGGAACAACGGCTGGACTACAGCCGTGTGGTACCCGAGGGCTTCGGTACCGGGGACTTGGTCATTGTGTGCGATGGCATTCTTGAGGTCATCGATCTCAAGTTTGGGAAGGGGATAGTGGTTTCGCCGGTGGAGAACCCCCAGGCCAAGCTGTACGGCTTCGGTGCGCTGGAAGAAACCGGTCTGCTGTACGACATCCACACCATCAGGCTGACCATTCACCAGCCCCGACTATCCCCGGAGCCGGAGAGTTGGGACATCTCCCTCGAGGATTTGAGGGCATGGGCAGACAGTATCGCCCTTATCGCAAGGGCGGCATGGGCAGGGGATGGCGAATTCAATCCGGGTGACCACTGTCGTTTTTGTAAGGCCAAAGGGCAATGCCGGGCGCGTGCCGAAGCCAACCTGGACCTCGCGCAGCAAGAGTTCAAGCTGCCACACCTCCTGAGCGATGAAGACATCTCCCGGCTGTACGCCAAATTGGACCCACTCATCAAGTGGGCCAACGATGTCAAAGCTTACGCCCTGAAAGCCGCCTGCAACGGGCGCAAGTTCGCCGGCTGGAAACTCGTCCGTGGTCGGTCAAACCGACGCTACAAGGACCCCCAGGCGGCAGCAAAGGCCTTGATCGCCGCCGGCTTCCCTGGCGAAGCGATCTACCAACCCCCCGTCGAGCGCCAGTTGCTCGGCATCACTGAAATGGAGCGGCTGATCACGAAGAAGAAGTTCACCGAACTGCTCGAACCTTTCGTCGAGAAGCCCCCCGGCTCACTCACCCTGGTGGCTGCCAACGATAAGCGGCCGGAAGTGGAAGCCGACCAGGCTTCTGGATTTGACATCACTGAGGAAGTGGAAGAATGAAGAAACTGAACGAGGAGGGGACACTCGTCATCGTCCCCAACGTGCGGCTGTCGTACCTGAATGTGTTCAAGCCCCGCCTGAACACCTTGCGCAAGGCCATCGAGTTCTCAGCCACGTTGCTGATTCCCAAGACGCCTAATGCTTACTGCTTGGACCCCCTGACCACCTTGAAGGAACTCCGGGAAGTTGTCGAGTCGGCGCTCAAGGCCAAGTTCAAGGAGATCCCGAAGAAGTTCGAGCCCTGCCTCCTCGACGGGGATGTCGAGACCGACAACGACGGGGAGCCCAAGCACCCCGGTTATTTCTACATCTCCACCCGGTCGGCCGAGGAGTACCCGCCGGTGCTGATAGACGGCAAGCGCAAGCCCGTCCTGGAGGCCAAGGATTGGGTCTCCGGTGACTGGGGCAACGTCAAGCTCTCGTTCTACGGCTACGAGTTCGAGGGAAAGAAGGGCGTCAGCACCAGTCTCCGGGCGATTCAATTCACCCGCAAGGACGAGCCGTTCGGCACGTCGGCCGACCCCGAAACCGTTGCCAAGGAATTCGACGAAGTCGAAGAAGATTTTCTGGCCTGAACCTCCTGCCTCCCTGTTTTGGCCAGGGAGGCTTCCTCTGGCCACCTCGCCCAAAACAGCGGGCCAATACCGAATCAAGCCCGGCCTGATTCGGTATTGACTCATGCGCGGCATCCCCATACCGGGGGGCTTGTCCCGGCAAGAGAAGAAAGGAGCGCCTGTCACGGTCTGTCAAACCGGCCGCGCATCCCGATAAGGAGAACGATGCACACCTTGAACATCGACCTGGAGAGCTATTCTCCGGTGGACCTGAAAAAGACCGGCGTCTATCCCTACGCCGAGCATCCCGACTTCGAGATTCTCCTCTTCGGGTACAGCCTGGACGGCGGCCCCCGTGCCGTCATCGATCTGGCGCAGGGTGAAAGCATTCCGCCCGCTCTCGTTGAGGCGATATTCGACGAGGGTTTTCTCAAGACAGCGTTCAACGCCAACTTCGAGATCACCTGTTTGTCCCGGCATTTTGGCCGGCCATTGCCACCAGAGCAGTGGCAATGCACCAGCGTTCTAGCCTTGACCTTGGGGTTGCCTGGAAATCTTGCCCAGGTTGCCGAGGTCTGCAAGCTGCCGATGGACAAGCGGAAGATGGGGATCGGGTACAGCCTCATTCGCTACTTCTGCCTCCCCTGCAAACCGACAAAGGTCAACGGGGGCAGGACCCGGAACTTCCCCGCTCATGACCTTGGCCGGTGGCAACTCTTCAAGGACTACTGCGCGCAAGATGTCACCACCGAGATGGCGATACGGGAGAAACTGCTCCGCTGGGCGCCGAGTGCTGAGGAGCAGAACCTGTGGTTCCTCGACCAGAAAATCAACCGCCGCGGGTGGCTGATCGACAGCGATCTGGTCGATGCGGCGATCGCCGTCGACGCCACACTCAAAGCACGCGCCACCGCCGAATTCATGGCCCTCACCGGCATCTCCAAGGCGACACAGGTGGCCCGGCTCAAGACCTGGTTGTATGAAGAGCACGATGTCGAGACGGACTCGCTGGACAAGGAGTCCGTCAAGGCGATCCTCAAAGTGACGGACAACGACGCCGTGGAACGGGCACTGCAGCTCCGGCAGGAGCTCTCTCGATCGAGCGTCAGCAAGTATGCCGCGATGACCCGCAGCCAGTGCGCAGACGGGCGCATTCGTGGTCTGTTCCAGTTTTACGGGGCGAACCGCACCGGGCGTTGGGCCGGCCGAATCGTGCAGGCCCACAACCTGCCGAAGAGCGAACTGGTCCAGGAGGATTTAGCCCTCGCCAGGGGGTTGGTGAAGGACCAGGACCTTGATTCTCTCGCCCTGTTGTACGGGGACATCCCGAGTCTTCTCTCGCAACTGATCCGATCGGCCTTCGTGGCTCCCAAAGGAAAGCTGTTCGCCGTGGTGGACTTCTCGGCGATCGAGGCGCGCGTACTGGCCTGGTCGGCGCGCGAAGGTTGGCGCATGGAGGTGTTCTGTGGGCACGGGAAGATTTACGAGGCGTCGGCCGCGGAGATGTTCAAGGTGCCGATCGAATCGATTGGCAAGAAAAGCCCTCTCCGGCAAAAGGGAAAGATTGCCGAACTCGCCCTCGGTTATCACGGCGGGGTGGGCGCGCTCATCACGATGGGCGCGTTGAAGATGGGACTGCACATTGAAGAGTTGCAGCCGCTGGTGGATGCCTGGCGAGAGGCCAACCCCAACATCCTGTCGTTCGGCAGGCAAATGGAGATCGATGCCAAACGCTGCCTGCGGGATCACCTCCCACACGGCAACGACCGGTACGTGTTCAGGTATGAGTCCGGCATGTTGTTCATGGACCTGCCGTCCGGAAGATCACTCTGCTATGTCAAGCCGAGGATTGAGAAGTCCGAGATCACCGGCTACATGAACGTTACTTACGACGGCCAGGACCCGATAACCAAGCAGTGGAGTCGGACATCCACCTACGCCGGCAAGCTCCTGGAGAACCACACCCAGGCCGTTGCCCGAGATTGTCTCGCCGTCGCGATGACCAGGCTCGACGCCGCGGGATTCACGATCGTCGGGCACGTGCATGACGAGGTGATCCTGGAGGTCCCCGAAGACATCGCCGAAGCGGAGTTGCGGCGTGCCGAAGCAATCTTTGCCCAACCCATTCTTTGGGCTCCCGGATTACCCCTCACCGGCGACGGATTCACGTCGCCCTTCTATCGAAAGGATGCGTGATGAACAACCCCTCCCCTTTGGAGCCTGAAGGCGTGCGGGAACTGCCGAAGGCCGGATGGAGCCCGCCGAGCGCTCTCAGACAAGACCCTCTCAGACAAGACGACTATTTCAATCTGAGCAGCGTTCTCGATCGGGCCTGGAGACAGGCAGCAATAGGTAAAGGCGCCGTTCGTCACGGCCAGAGTCTCCCCTTCGAAGAACAGCCGATGTTGAGCATTAGCCGCCTCCTTGGAAGTCACGTGGGCCTCCTCTACCAAGCCATCAAGAAGGCCCAGGAGTCCCAGCGGCTGCCCACCGAGGTGGCCGTCAAGGAACTGCTGGGGGCGATCAACTACCTCGCCGGTGCGGTGATCTTCCTGGAGGAGAAACATGGCAAAGCGCCCTGATTACATCACTTCGGATGAGGTGGCAAACATGCTGCCGTTTTTCAGCCGGCGACACGTCATCGAGCGCATCACCCGCCAGCGGGACTTCCCTACCGCCCGACGAATCGCCAGCCGCCGGTTTTGGGACCGGGAAGAGGTTCTCCGGTGGCTTGATTCCAGGAAGGAGAAGTAAGTGGACTCCAGAACCCCTGAGATAGCGGGTTTGCGCCAACAAGTGGCGGAACTCAAGGAAGAAGTGGCTTCTTTACGGGCCTGCCTGGAAGCGTTGAAGGAGGAAACACGAATCCTTCGCAGGCAACAGGGGAACACCCTGTCACAGGATACCCACCATCAAGCAATCCGCGATCTGCGGACAGAAAGGTGCGCTACATGTTGATCAGCCATTGCGGCATCCAGAACCTGCTGGTTCAAGGTGTCGTGGTCGGGGCCAGGCCCGAGGCGGTGAATGCCGCCAGTTTGGACATCCATCTCGGGCGGTATCTGTTGGAAGAGATCCCTTGCAACAGCATTGAGGGTATTCCCCCTTACCGCGTCATCTCCTTG
>DIME01000100.1:16156-47037 GCA_002425405.1 Candidatus Accumulibacter vicinus | reverse complement strand
CTTTGCCGGGGGATGGTTACTGACACGCCCTGAATACACCAGTGCATGAGCGAGTGCAAGCGCTGTCGAGACCGGTTCCGGCGACTGACGGGACACTGGCACGACAGCGCGTGTCGCCGCTTCGTGTCCGCACCTGCGTTGCGCTCCGGTTGCAGCGTCGAAGCGAATAGCATTTGACTATTGCATCACGTCATCGCAGAATGAGTCGCTTTGCGGGTCGGGCCAACACCCGCCTCAGTCGGCAAGTCGTCGCCTTCGACACCGCTTGCCGGGAAGCATCCGTCATGCTTCATGATCATGATATTGGGAGTTGGGAAATGGACCCCGCACTATGGATCGAATTGATCATCTTCGTCATTCTGCTGGGATTCTCGGGCTTCTTTTCGAGCACCGAGACCTCTCTGTTCTCGCTGAGTTCTTTCCAGCTCGACCAGATGCGCGCGGCGAAGAATCCGCGCATCGAACTCATTGAACGCCTGCGCAGCGAACCGCGGCGACTGATCGTCACCATCCTGATCGGCAACGAGTTTGTCAATGTCTCGGCGTCGGTGATCTCGGCGGCGATGGTCATCCACCTGTTCGGCGCCGAGAACGAGATGATCAACCTGCTGGTGATGGTGCCGATCCTGCTGCTGTTCGGCGAGATCACGCCGAAAGTGCTGGCGATACGCAATAACGTTGCGTTTGCCAACTTCGAGTGCCGGCCAATCGCCCTCGTCGCTAGCCTGATCACGCCGCTGCGCGAAGTGATCCGCTACATTGCCGATTTCTTCATCACCCTGATCGTCGGCAAGCAGCGTTCGCAGGGCAACCTGGTCACCGAAGACATGATCCGCACGCTGGTGCACGATGCTGTCGGCGAAGGCGCCCTCGACAGCCAGGAAGCGCAGTACATCGAGAAAATCTTCGACTTCGGCAACAAGACCCTGCGCGACCTCATGCGCCCGCGTTCGGACATCCAGTTCCTGTCGGCGGATTTGCCGGTGGCAGAGTTGCTGGCACAGATCAAGGCGACCCGACAGTCACGCTACCCGGTGTACAAGGGGCGCCGCGATGCCATTCTGGGAATTCTATACGCTCGCGACCTGCTCGGTGTCGATCTCGCCCGGCTGGAACGTGATCCGCAGGGCTTCCGCAAGCTGCTGCGGCAACCGCATTTTTTCCCCGAATCAAAGCCGGCGGTCGAGCTGTTCCATACCTTTCGTCAGCGCAAGCTGTCCTTTGCCCTGGTCGTCGACGAGTACGGGGGCGTCACCGGGCTGGTAACGATGGAAGACCTGCTCGAGTGCGTCTTCGGCGAAATCGCCAGTCCTTCCGACAGCGATGTGATGAGCAGTCATCTGGTGAGCGAACTGGCCGATGGCCGCCGTCTGATCGATACCAGCATGGCGCTGGATGATTTCAATCAGCAGTTCGCAGTGAAGATCGAGAGCGAAGAGGTAGAGACCCTTTCCGGAGCACTCCTCGAAGCCTTTGGGGAGCTGCCGGTCAGTGGTGCTGCCATTGACCTCTGTGGTCTGAGGTTTACCGTCGAAGCCATCGAGCACAACCGCATCACGCAAGTGCTGGTCGAGCGCCTGCCGGCGGTGATCGAGGGCTTGGCGAGCGATGAAGTCGGTGCGCAGGTGTCGTCGACCGCGGACAGCGAAGCCACCGTGGTGCCGGCGAACGTGCCGACCGATGCTGCGACCCAGAACGTCGAGAAACGGGAGGGGCTGTAAGTGCCTGATATCTTGATCACGGCCCTGCTGATGGTCATCTGCCTGATCGCCGAGGGCTTCTTCTCGGGTTCCGAACTCGGCGTCGTCAGCGCCGACCGAATGAAACTGCGTCACGATGCCGCCAAAGGCTCGCGTGGCGCGCGTCTGGCGCTTGAAATGATCGAGAAGCGGCCGGAATGGTTGCTGTCTACGACACTGGTCGGCACCAATATCGCGGTGGTAGCCAATTCGACAATCGCCACCGCGCTGATGATCGAACTGTTCGGTGAGGCGGGAAGCTGGCTGGCGGTCATCCTGGTTGCGCCGCTGATCTGGGTGTTCGGCGAGATCGTCCCGAAAAGCGTCTTTCAGCAGCGCGCCGATACGATCACGCCTTACGTGATTTACATCCTGCGCTTCTTTTCGATCGTATTCTGGCCGATCCTGATCTTCTTCGTGACCCTTTCAAAGCTTCTCTCGCGCCTCGCGGGCGCGAGAGAAGAACATAACCCCTTTACCCTGCGCGAGCAGATCCAGAGCATGGTACAGATGCCGCCGCAGGAAGGGGGCGACATCCAGCAGATCGAAAAGACGATGATCCGGCGCATGTTCAATTTTTCCGAAACGACAGTCTACAAGGTAATGGTGCCGCTGATCGACGTGAATGCCATCGAGAAGCGCGCAACGGTCGGAGAAGCGGTGCGCCTGGCGGTAGAGTGCTCGCACGTCCGTCTGCCGGTCTATGATGAACGCATCGACCGGGTGATTGGCGTGCTGAACAGCATGGATCTGCTGGGGGTAGACGAATCGGCGTCGATCGAGCCCTTCATCAGCCCGACGCGCTACGTGCCGGCCAGCAAGAGCGCCGAGGCGATGCTCGTCGAACTGCGCAAGGACGGCGACGCGATGGCCGTGGTGATGGACGAGTTTGGCGGCGCCGAGGGGATCGTCACCATCGAGGACATCATCGAGGACGTGGTCGAAGACATCCAGGACGAATACGACCGGCAGGAAAAACCCGCCGAATGGCTGAAGAAACTTGGCCACCATGACTACCTGGTCAGCGCCCGCGCCGACCCGGCGATGCTCAACGAAAAACTGGGCCTGAAGCTGCCCGGCCAAGGTGGCTACGACACACTCTCGGGCTTCCTGCTCGAGTATGCGCGCGAGATTCCCGCGCCCGGCAAGACGATCGAAGTCGAAGGTATCCGGTTCACCATCCAGCGCGCGACACCGCAGGTGATTCAGGAGGTCCAGATTCGCTGGTAGCAAGGGGGTGTGTCCGAGCATGCCGGCGCCGCCTGCCGACGGCGCCAGGCCCCTTTGCCGTGCCTTCAAGGCCGCCAGAAAGCCGGCATCAGCAGGACCAGCAGCGTGAAGATCTCGAGTCGGCCGAGCAGCATCGCCCAGGTGCAGATCCAGGTCTGGAAATCGCTGAGCACGGCGTAGGTCGTCGCCGGGCCGACGAGGTTGAGGCCGGGACCGGTATTGTTGAGGCAGGCGACGACGGCCGAGAAGGCGGTGATGACATCGAGCCGGGTGGCGATCATCAGCAGTGTCAACAGGACGATCGAGACGACGTAGATGAAGAAAAAGCCAAGGACCGAGTGCAGCACGTGGTCGGATACGACGCCCGTCCCGAAACGCACGCTCTGCAGGCCGTGCGGGTGCATCGCCCGCATCAGTTCGCGGAACACCTGTTTGTAGAGAATCACCGCGCGGATCATCTTGATGCCGCCGCCGGCCGATCCCGAGCAGGCGACGAAGCTGCCGAGGAAGAGGACCCACAACTGTGCGAACAGCGGCCACTGCGCATAATCGGTGGTGGCGAAGCCGAGCGAGGTGGCGAGCGACACCGAGTGGAAGGCGACATAGCGGAAAGTGGTCAGAAAATCGCCGTAGATGTCGTCCGGCAGCAGGTAAAGCGTCAGCCCAAGGCTGCTGAGCGCGAGGAAACCGAGGAAATAGTGCGCTTCGACGTCGAAGCGATACGCGCGCAGCGATCTCTTTGCCAGCGCGAGGAAGTGCGTGCTGTAGTTGATGCCGGCGAGCAGCGCGAAGAGGATGACGACGAGCTCGATCTCGAGGCTGTTGAAATGGCCGAGGCTGGCGTCCTTGGTCGAGAAGCCGCCGAGGCCCATGACCGAGAAGGCGTGCATCATCGCGTCCCACGGCATCATCCCGGCGTGGTACAGGCTGAAGCCGCAGGCGACCGTCAGGATCACATACACCACCCACAGGCCCTTGGCGGTTTCGGTCAGGCGCGGTGTGATCTTGTTCTCCTTCATCGGACCTGGCGTTTCCGCCTTGAGCATGCTGCGGCCACCGAAGCCGAGCAGCGGCAGGATCGCCACCGCCAAAACGACGACGCCGAGCCCGCCGACCCAGTGCATGAAGGTACGCCAGAAATTGATCGACAGCGGCAAGTGGTCGAGACCGGAAAGAACCGTCGCGCCGGTTGCCGTCAATCCCGAAACGGCTTCGAAGTAGGCGTCGGTCCACGACAGTTCGCGGATGTGCAGGTACAGCGGCAGGGCGCCGAAAGCCGGCAGCAGCGACCAGATCAGCGCGACCAGCAGGAAGCTCTCGCGCACACGCATCTCGCGTCGCCGGTGGCGCACGGCGAAGGTCAGCGCGCCGCCGGTGGCAATGGTGATCAGGACGGCCTCGTCGTAGGCACTGTGCGCGCCGTCATCGGCCACCCACGACACGCCGAGCGGGAGCAGCATCAGCACGCCGAAGCCGACGATCAGGATGCCGAGAATGTAGACCACGGGCGCGAAGCGGTCGATCATGGACAGGCCTTGCCGTGAAGAACGACAGAACGTGGTTCCGGCTGCGGGACCGGCAGCGCAGCAACGCCAGCTGCGATCGTCGATGTCGGCGACAAGTGCAGCACAACCGCAGGCCCGCGATCCGGGGCCGTACGCCTGCAGCGCGAGAACCGTTGATGATGCGGACAGGAGTATGGCCTTTCCGGTCTGCCACCGTCAATCGGGAACCGGTCGCGCGGGACGCCATGGCATGCCTGTGGCGGCCTTGTGGCAGCGCTGCCGTCCTCCGGCGACGGTTGACGACCGGCGGTGCGCGAGCTGCTGTGCTCGCGCGCCATGTCGGAGTGATTTTTTTGCTTTTTTTTGCAGGGACTTGCGGCACCGGCGAACTTGCGGCATCATCCGGGTCCATGCCCAGAACGACTGATCCGCTCGATGTTGCGCAACCGATGACTTGGCGATCGGCGCTCTCGGACATGCCGGCTTGTGCGCCTCGTCGTGCCGGTTGCCGGAGTTAGGATGGGGCTCGGCTCGCTGTTTCGCGTCATCCGCGAGCTCCTGCACGAGGCAGCACGCGACCTGGCACCCACACTGATCGTGGTCGTCCTGTTCCAGGTGTTTTTCATCCAGCGCATGCCCGACAGTCCGGCGGCGCTGATCGGCGGCTTTGCCGTCGTTCTCCTCGGCCTGGCGCTCTTCGTCAAGGGGCTCGACGCGGCGATCTTTCCGGCCGGCGAGACGATGGCTTTCGACTTTGCCCGGCGCGGCTCGTTTCTCTGGCTGGTCTTCTTTGCCTTTTTCGTCAGTTTTGCTTCGGTGGCCGCCGAGCCGGCGCTGATGGCCGTCGCCTACAAGGCGGAGGCGGTCTCGGGAGGCAGCATGGGGGCGCTGACGCTGCGCATGGTGGCGGCGCTCGGCGTCGGCATTGCAGTAGTGGTCGGCGTCTGGCGTATCGTCCTCGGCCACTCGATCGGCAATTACCTGATTCCGGGTTATCTTCTGGTCATCGTCCTGACCATTTTCTCGCCGCCGCAACTGGTCGGCCTGGCCTTCGATTCCGGCGGCGTCGTCGCCTCGACGGTCACCGCACCGCTGCTGACCGCGCTTGGGGTGGGTCTGGCGACCAGCATCCGCGGACGCAATCCGCTGCTCGACGGTTTTGGTCTGATCGCCTTCGGTGCGCTGGCGCCGATGATCATCATTCAGCTCTACGGCATCCTGTTCTTTGTTCCCGCCGCGGCCGGCACGTCGGTGGTGATGATGCCGAGCGACGATCAGCATCAGTATGCGGCACTCGAGATGCTGATCGATTTTCTGATCATGGTCAGGAACCTGCTGCCGATCATCGCCGTCGTGCTGTTTTCGAGCTTCGTCATCCTGCGCCGTCCGCTGGCCGATCCCAGGGGCCTGGCGGTCGGCATGGTGCTGGTGGCCGTCGGCCTGTTCATGTTCGACGAGGGGCTGCAGGTCGGTCTCTTTCCGTTGGGCGACGAGATGACCCGTGGTCTGATGCGCGACGGCGTACCGATGTGGGCGGTCTACCTCTACGGCTTCCTGATCGGTTTTGCAACGACCATGGCCGAGCCGGCGCTGATCGCACTGTCGATCAAGGCCGATGAGGTCAGCCTCGGGCAGCTCAAGGGGTTCTGGCTACGCTTTCTGGTCTCGGTGGGGGTGGGCATCGGCATCGTCATCGGCTGCGCACGCATCATCGACGGCACGAACATCGCCTACTGGCTGATTCCCGGCTACCTGCTGGTGCTGGCGATGACCAGATTTGCCCCCGACTTCATCGTGCCGATCGCCTATGACTGCGGTGGCGTGACCACCTCGACGGTGACCGTGCCGCTGGTGACCGCACTCGGTGTCGGGCTGGCCGAGCGAACGCCGGGTCGCGACCCGATGATCGACGGTTTCGGCCTGATTGCTTTCGCCTCGCTGCTGCCGATGATCATCGTCATGTCCTATGGCATGCTGGCCAACTGGTGGCTGCGATCGAGGAAACCTGTCAAGGAGATCGGTCCATGAAATTCTCTGCTGTGCTGCTGATCGTTCCGGATGAAGACGAGAACCGGGCGGTCGAAATTCTCAAGGAGGCCGGTGCGACCGGCATCACCATCCTCAAGGGCAAGGGCCTGCGGCACAACGAGCGCAAGACCTTCCTCGGGCTGGGTCTGGAGCGCAAGGAGTCGTTGCTGCTGTGTGTGGTCGAGAAGCAGCTCGCGATGCGCATTCTGAGAACGGTCAAGATGCAGATGAAGATGGACCTGCCGGGGGGAGGATTGGCTTTTTCGTTGCCGCTGGGCAGCGTGGTCGGCATCGGCCTGGCGCAAATGCAGGCTTTCCGGCGCGAAGTCGAGGAGGAACTGTGAGCGCCTGCGGATATGGGCCTGCCCGCTTGCTGATCACGATCATTGACTGAAGGAGTGTTTGCCATGCTGGTTGCCGGAATCATGAAGAAGAAAATTGTCACCATCAGTCCGCTGGCTACCGTCCGGGAGGCGCTGCTGATGATGAAGGAACGCGGCGTCAAGTCGCTGGTGGTCGAGAAACGCCATTCGGGGGATGCCTACGGTCTGATCGCCTATCGCGATGTCGCCCGGGCAGTGATCGCCGAAGATGGCGACATTGACCTGCTCAATGTCTATGACATTGCCCAGAAGCCGGCGCTGCAGGTTTCGCAGCATCTCGAGATCCGCTATCTGGCGCGTTTGATGGTCCAGTACTCGGTCAAGAGCGTGCTGGTCATCGACAACAACGAGTTGGAGGGCTTCGTCTCGGATACCGACGTGGTGAGTCATCTGATCGACCGCGCGACCAGTGGCTGCTAGCGGCATTCGGTGATGGAAAAGATCATTCGTCGTTACTCGGCGTACTTTCCACGCTGGTGCCAGGCGTTTGGCGACCACGAGCCGGACCCGGTCGGAGAAGCCAGAGCCGTCGAGTGGCTGGTGGGTGCCGACAGCGTCGGGGTGATCGTCCTGCCGGAGATCCGCTATCGCTTGATGCACGAACTGCTTGGCGAAAACCATCCCGAAATCGAGTTCCACCGGCGCTCAATACGGCTCAACCGTCACCACTACGACGAAGTCGAGGTTCTGGGCCATCCCGGCTATGCCGCTTTGCGCGAACTGCTGCTCGGCAGCGAGGAGGCGCACATGTTTCTTGCCTATCACCTGATCTACCCGCCGGGCACCCGGATCATCGCCGTTTCGCGCAAGCCGCCGCTCGGGCTGCTCTATAAGGAAATGGCTCCGCTGACGGTCAGCGTTTTTGAGTGAATCGGCGGTTGGCAGTCGAGCGGGCGATTGATTCCCGCCCTCGACACGCTGGATCGGGGCCATGACCAATTCGCTCGTGTGGCCGGGAGACCCTTCCAGGCGAGTGTCCGGCCCGCAGCCGATCAGACAAGCGCTTCCTTGATCGCCCAGGCGCTCCTGGGTGGTCCTTCTGGATGTCCTTCTAGGTGCCGCGATCGCGCGCTGCGTGCAGCAAAACCCTGACAACCTTCCGAAAAATCCTCAGAAGTCTTGCGGTCGCAACGGGGTTGAAGCTGGAGGGCAGGCTCCGCGGATCATGTAAAAGTCATGTTTCATCGCTTTTCATGGACAAAACGGGAGGCTTCCCGCCGTCTCCCGGGAAACTGCCAAAATCCCGCCGCAGGCCCGTCACGTCAGAAAAAACAGGGACTTGTCGGCGGCAGGTTGGCGATTGACAGCGGCTCGCACGATTCGGCATACTCCGGCCAGCCGTCGAATTTTCCGCTTCTCCGGAATGCTCCGAAGAGCGTTCGCGGCCTTCGCGGTGACTCCAGAGGAGCTTCATGAAACACGATCAAGAATCCTTGTGCCGGTCGATCATGTCGGATCCACCGGCCGTGCTCAAGCCGGCCGACTCGGTATCGGTTGCCCTGCAGACGATGGTCCGGGAGCGCTTGCCGGCGCTGCCGGTGGTTGATACGGATGGCCGCTACGTCGGCATGCTGCCCCGCAGCCGGCTGGTCGCACTGGCCATGCCGCGGGTTCTGTCGCGCGATACCGATCAGCAACCTTTGGCCCGCCTCCTGCAGGTCGGCTTCATCCGGGACTCGCTGGCCGACCTGCAGGAACGAATGGCGGCCGCCGCCAATGACCCGGTCAGCAAGCACCTTGACCGGGAGGTGCCGGTGCTTTCCCCGGACACCCCGCTGATGAATGCCCTGCTTTTCCTCTACCGGCAGCGCAACGTCCTGCCCGTCGTCGAGAACGGGAAACTGCTCGGCATCGTTTCGGTCTGGGATGTTCTCGCCCGCATCGGGAGGGTCAAGTAATGCATGCTGCTGCTTCCGGGGTCCTGTTGGGCCTCAATCCCCTGTGGCTGGCGACCGTGGTGATGATCGTCACCTATGGCGTGATCATCAGCGAGCGGCTGAACCGCTCGATCATCGCGCTGCTCGGGGCCATGCTGATGGTCATGTTCGGCCTGCTGACGCAGGAGCAGGCGGTCGCCGGCGTCGATTTCAACACCATCGGCCTGCTCGTCGGGATGATGGTCATCGTCTCGATTACCCGCAAGTCGGGGGTTTTCGAGTATCTGGCGATCTGGTCGGCGAAACTGGTGAAAGCCAATCCGTCCGGCATTCTCGCCATGCTGGCCGTGGTCACCGCCGTCGTTTCCGCGCTGCTCGACAACGTCACCACCGTGCTCCTCGTCGTTCCGGTGACGCTGGTCATCACCGAAGCGCTGAAAGTCAATCCCTACCCTTTCCTGTTCTCGCAGATCCTGGCGTCGAACATCGGGGGTACGGCGACGCTGATCGGCGATCCACCGAACATCCTGATCGGCGGCCAGGTCGGTTTGTCGTTCAACGACTTCGTGATCAACCTTGCGCCGGTGATCGCCGTGATCCTGATCGTGCATGTCATCTCGATTCATCTCATCTGGGGGCGCGGCATGGCATCAACGGCCGAACTGCGCGCGCGAGTCATGGCCTTCGACGAAAGCGAGGCGATCACCGATGCGCGGCTGCTGAAACGAGCCTCGCTGGTGCTGGCCCTGGTGATCGTGGCCTTTGTCATGGCCCGGTCGCTGGGGCTCGAATCGGGCACCATCGGCATGGCGGGGGCGGCGCTGCTATTGATGCTCGACAACCTCGGCAAGCCGGCCGAGCACCAGTCGGAGAATGTCGTCAAGGTGTACAACGAGATCGAGTGGATCACGATCTTTTTCTTCGTCGGGCTGTTCATCGTGATTGCCGGTGTCGAGCATGCCGGTCTGCTGCGCCTGCTCGCCGACCAGTTGCTCGCCGCCACCGGCGGCGATTTCAAGGTCACGGGTTACAGTATCCTCTGGTCATCGGCGTTCCTGTCGGCGATTGTCGACAATATCCCCTTCGTGGCCACCATGATTCCCCTGATCAAGTCGATGGCGCCTGCATTCGGCGGCGCGGACGCGCTGATGCCGCTCTGGTGGTGCCTTTCGCTGGGGGCCTGTCTCGGTGGCAACGGCACGCTGATCGGCGCCAGCGCCAACCTGACCGTCGCCGGCATCGCCGAGCGCAACGGCATTCCGTTCCGCTTCATGGCCTACACCAGGATCGCCTTTCCGCTGATGCTGATCCATGTCGCGATCTGCAACGTTTATGTCTGGTGGCGGTATTTCTGAGAGGACTGGCCCGTTGCCGATTTCCTGCGCAGCGACATGTACGTACTTCCGCGATGCAGATGGCAAAGTCCTTGCCGTGCTGGCCAGCACCTCGCCTGGCGTCTCAGATCAGTTCCCGACTCGACAGTTCGTCCTTGAGCCAGGCGTAGCAGATCGGCGCGGCCACCAGACCGGCGAGGCCGAAGCTGCTCTCCATGATCAGCATCGCGGTCAGCAGTTCCCAGGCCTTGGCCCGGATCTGGGCACCGACGATACGCGCGTTGAGAAAATACTCGAGCTTGTGGACGAATACCAGGAAGGCCAGTGACGAGATCGCCACGCCGGGCGAGTGTGCCAGGCTGACGACGAAGATCACGGTATTGGAGATCAGGTTGCCGACGACCGGCAGCAGGCCGGCGATGAAGGTGACGACGATCATGGTCTTGGTGAGCGGCAGGTGCACGCCAAAGAGCGGTAGCACAACGACGAGGTAGAGCGTGGTGAAGGCGGTGTTGAGCGCCGAGATCCGGACCTGCGCGAAGACAATCCGGCGGAAGGCCTCGCCGAGGCGAAAAACCCGCTCCGCCAGCGCGCGTGCCAGCGGCCCCATGCTTTCGCCGGTGTCCGCCTCGGATAAGGACACCATGCCGCCGATGACCATGCCGATCAGCAGGTGTGCGAGCAGGCGGCCGGTTTCCTTGCCGATCATCTGCAGTTCGGCCGAATGTTCGCGTAGCCAGTGGCCGGCTCGTTCGCGAATGGCCTCGCCGCCTCGCGGCAGCAGGTCGGCGAGCCAGTTCGGCAGTGTCGAGCGGGAAGTCTCGACGATCTCGGCCATTTTCGCGAGCAGGGCAGCGAAACTGCCGCCCTCGCTGTTCATGAAGACCATCAGCCCGAGCGTTGCCGCAGTGACCGCGCCGAGGACCCACAACACGACCAGACCAACGGCCATGGCCTTGGCGCGCGTGCTCGAGAGATGGCGGGCAAAGAACGGTGCCAGCACATGCACCAGCTCATACACCAGCAAGCCGGCAATCAGTGCCGGCAACAGGTGCACCTCGATGACCAGCAGCATGGCCAGCAAGGCAATGATCCAGGACGCGTACTCGCTGATGCTTGCTTTGTTGAGGGTGTCCTTGGCCATGTATGGTGAACGTCAGGCGACGACCAGGCGGGCGGCGCTGTGCAGGCGGTCGTCGAGCCAGCGCAGACCGAGAACGGGCAGGGCAGCCTGCAGTTTCTCGGGCTGCGCGGTGGCCAGCAGCGTCAGTCGGCCGCACCCGAGTGCGTCGGTACCGGCCAGGCGAACGCACTGGCGGGCAACGGCGTCGGCGACGTCGACCAGCGTTGCCTGGTGGGCAACGATCGGTTCCAGCACCGGGCTGAGGAAAGCGTAATGGGTACAGCCAAGAACGATCTGATCGACGCCGGCAGCGAGCAAGGGCGCCAGATGACGACGCGCGTCCTCGACGAAATCCGGGTCGTCGAGGAACAGGGTTTCGACGCGGGTGGCCCAGCCGGGACAGGCCTCGACCTCGACCTGGACGCTACCCGCGTGTTGCCGGATCAACTGTGCCAGGCGCTCGCTACGCGCCGTCGACAGGGTCGCCAGGACAGCGATTCGACCACTGCGCGACATGGCCGCGGCCGGTTTGACGCCGGGCTCGACGCCGACCACGGGAAGCTTCGGAAAGTGCTCGCGAAAGGCTGCGACCGCGGCCGCGGTGGCGGTGTTGCAGGCGACGACGATGACCCCGCAGCCCTGCTCGACCAGATGATTGCCGATCGTCAGCACACGCCTGCGGATGTAGGCGTCGTCCTTGTCACCATAGGGAAGATGAGCCGTATCGGCGAGATAAACCAGGTCGGCGCGCGGCAGCGCACGCGCGATGGCGGCCAACACCGAGAGTCCACCGATGCCGCTGTCGAAAATGCCGATCATCGGGTCAGGCCGGGACTTGCGCGGGGGGCGTCAGGCAGCCCCGGCGCGCTGACTGGCATGCTGCACGCCCGGCTGCTGCCGGCGAGCCGATTCGCCAGGCGGCTAGCGGGCGGCAACGACGGCAACTTCAATGAGGAAATCGTGATGGGCCAGCTTGGCTTCGACACAGACCCTCGCCGGTGCGGTTCCGCGCGGAACCCAGCGGTCCCAGACGGCGTTGACGGCGATCAAATCGTCGATGTCGCGCAGGTAAATGGTGACCATCAGCAGGCGTGTCTTGTCGCTTCCCACCTGTTCGAGAAGTTTTTCGACGCCGGCCAGCACCTCGCGTGTTTGCGTGGCGACGTTGCTGTCAAGCGTTTGCGGCGTTTCAACAAGATAGATGGTATTCCCGTGGGCACAAATGTCTGAATACCGTTGGGTCGTTCCATGTCGCTCGATCGGCCGCTCTATCGCCATGCTTTTTTCCCCCGTAAAGCCGGTCCGGAACCAGCTCCCTGCCTGTGACCCGGTGATCTCCCGGAAATTCAGGCAACGGCAACCGGGATCTTGCCGATCCTGGCCTGCCATTCCTTCGGACCCGTATGGTGTACCGATGTTCCGGTTGAATCCACTGCGACAGTCACCGGCATGTTCCTGACTTCGAACTCGTAAATTGCTTCCATGCCGAGATCGGCAAAACCGACCACCCTGGCGGTCTTGATCGCTTTTGCGACCAGGTACGCTGCCCCACCGACGGCCATCAGATACGCCGACTGGTGTTTCCGGATCGCTTCGATCGCGGTCGGGCCACGCTCTGCTTTGCCGACCATCGAGATCAGCCCGGTCTGGGCGAGCATCATCTCGGTGAATTTGTCCATCCGCGTGGCGGTCGTTGGGCCGGCCGGGCCAACGACCTCGTCGCGAACCGGATCAACCGGACCAACGTAATAAATGACGCGGTTGGTAAAGTCAACCGGCAGCTTTTCGCCTTTGGCCAACATGTCCTGAATGCGTTTGTGGGCGGCGTCGCGACCGGTCAGCATCTTGCCGTTGAGGAGCAGCGTTTGACCGGGCTTCCAGGAGGCAACCTCGGCCGGTGTCAGGGTGTCGAGGTTGACCTGCGTCGAGGTCTCGGTATTGGGCGTCCAGTTGACTTCGGGCCATTCGCTGAGGTCCGGGGGTATCAGAATGGCTGGCCCGGAACCGTCGAGATGGAAGTGCGCGTGCCGCGTCGCGGCACAGTTGGGAATCATCGCCACCGGCAGGCTGGCCGCATGTGTCGGGTAGTCGAGGATCTTGACGTCGAGGACGGTGGTCAGTCCGCCGAGGCCCTGCGCGCCGATTCCCAGCGCATTGACTTTTTCGTAAAGCTCCAGGCGCAGTTCCTCGACGCGATTGCTCGCGCCACGGGCGATCAACTCGTGCATGTCGACCGGCGCCATCAGCGATTCCTTGGCCAGCAGCATGGCCTTCTCGGGTGTGCCGCCAATGCCGATGCCCAGGATTCCCGGTGGACACCAGCCGGCACCCATCGTCGGTACGGTCTTGAGAACCCAATCGACGATCGAGTCCGAGGGGTTGAGCGCGTAGAACTTGGACTTGTTTTCCGAACCACCGCCCTTGGCAGCGCAGATGACTTCGAGATGATGTCCGGGAACGATTTCATAATGCACGACTGCAGGCGTATTGTCGCGCGAGTTCTTGCGTGCGCCGGCCGGGTCGAGCAGCACCGAGGCCCGCAGCTTGTTATCCGGGTTGTTGTAGGCGCGGCGCACGCCCTCGTCGCACATTTCCTGGACCGACAGGGTGGCTTCCCATTTGACGTCCATGCCGACCTTGAGGAAGATCACCGCGATCCCCGTGTCCTGGCAGATCGGGCGGTGGCCCTCGGCACACATGCGACTGTTGGTGAGGATCTGGGCGATCGCATCCCTGGCGGCCGGGCTCTGCTCGCGCTCGTAAGCGGCGCCGAGCGCCTTGATGTAGTCAAGCGGATGGTAGTAACTGATGTACTGGAATGCGTCGGCTACGCTCTGGATGAAATCTTCCTGCTTGATCGTGGTCATTTCAGGTTCTCTCTCGTGGGTGGCTCGCGGGGCCCCTCCCCGCGGCGGGTCTCTGTTCAGTGCCGTGCGGTGTGCGGTGACTTTCCGAGCAGGATGGTCTGGGTCATGAGGCGGTCGACCCAGGCCATGGCTAGCGCCGAGCACAGAAAAAGGGCGTGGATCATGACTTGCCACATGATCGTATGCTCGCTCAAATTCGCTGCATTGATGAAGGTCTTCAGCAGATGGATCGACGAGATGCCGATGATCGCCGTCGACAGTTTGATCTTGAGCACCCCGGCATTGACGTGCGAGAGCCATTCCGGCTGGTCGGGGTGGCCTTCGAGGTCGAGTCGGGAGACGAAGGTTTCGTAGCCGCCGATGATCACCATGATCAGCAGGTTGGCGATCATCACCACGTCGATCAGGCCGAGGACGACGAGCATCACCTCGGTCTCGCTGATCCTCGTGCTGCTGAAAAAGAGGTTGTGAATCAGGTGTGACAACTCGATCATGAACAGATAGACATACGCGCCCTGAGCAATGATCAGCCCCAGATAGAGCGGTGCCTGCAGCCAGCGGCTCCAGAAGATGAACATCTCGAGTTTATCAACAGCGGGTTTCAGGGAGGCCATTTGCTTAGCGGTGGAAGAGGTGGGAAGCGAGATTCTAGCATCAAGGCCTGTTTCCGTTGTGTTGCGGCATGCCGTAAGTGGTATGTAAGATTGGCGGCGTCTAATCTGGCCCACTTGGCGTGACAAGAGGCAGGACCAGCCGCTTATAGATCTGCCTTTCGCTGGGCAGGGGGCGCGAACAACGAGTTTTTCGTTACTTGCAGCATCGCTTTCTTGAATTCTCTACCAATACCTAAACAGGAGACCGGACATGTCATTGAACGAGGCCGTAAATTTTTTTGAGCCCTCTGCTGAATTTGTCAAGCAGGCCACGATTTCGGGCATGGACGCCTACCGGGCGCTGTGCGCCGAGGCAGCAAACGATTACACCGGTTACTGGGGCCGTCTGGCCCGTGAGCATGTGTCCTGGAGAACGCCGTTTACGCAGGTGCTTGACGATTCCAATGCGCCCTTCTTCAAGTGGTTTGCCGATGGCACACTGAATGTTTCGTACAACTGCCTCGATCGCAATATCGAAGCCGGTCTCGGCGACAAGGTGGCGATCGTTTTCGAAGCCGATGACGGCGAAGTCAAACGGGTGACCTACCATGAACTGCTGTCGCGAGTCAGCCAGTTCGCCAATGGGCTTCGCGCACGAGGCATCAAGAAGGGCGACCGGGTGCTGATCTACATGTCGATGGGCGTTGAGGGCATCGTTGCGATGCAGGCCTGTGCGCGCATCGGCGCCATTCACTCGGTCGTTTTCGGTGGTTTTTCGGCACAGTCGGTACGTGACCGGATCAACGACGCCGGTGCCGTAGCAGTGATTACCGCCGACGAGCAATGCCGCGGTGGCAAGAAGATCCCGCTCAAGCCGGCCGTCGACGAGGGCATTGCGCTGGGTGGGTGCGAGTCGGTCAAGGATGTGATCGTCTTTCAGCGCACTGGCGGCGCCTGCCATATGGTTGCCGGCCGAGACATCTGGTGGCACGACGTCATCGCTGGACAGTCCGACGTTTGCGAGCCGGAGTGGGTCGGTGCCGAGCACCCCTTGTTCCTCCTTTATACCTCGGGTTCGACCGGCAAGCCGAAGGGGGTGCAGCACTCGACAGGCGGGTACCTGCTGCATGCCATTCTGACCATGAAGTGGACCTTCGACCTGAAGCCGAACGATCTTTTCTGGTGCACTGCGGATATCGGCTGGGTGACCGGTCACACCTATATTACCTACGGCCCCCTGGCCTGCGGCGGCACCGAGATGGTCTTCGAAGGCATCCCGACCTATCCGGATGCCGGCCGTTTCTGGAAGATGATCCAGGACCACAAAGTCAACATCTTCTACACCGCACCGACCGCCATCCGCTCGCTGATCAAGGCGGCCGATACCAATCCGTCAGTTGCGCCGACCCAGTACGACCTGTCGTCGCTTCGCCTGCTCGGTACCGTTGGCGAACCGATCAACCCGGCGGCCTGGCAGTGGTACTACGACAGCGTTGGCGGTGCCCGTTGCCCGATTGTTGACACCTTCTGGCAGACCGAGACCGGTGGCCACATGATTACGCCGCTGCCGGGTGCGACCCCGTTGGTGCCGGGTTCCTGCACCTTGCCCTTCCCGGGGATCGATGCGGCCGTTGTCGACGAAACCGGGACCGAACTCGACTGGGGCAAGGGGGGGCTGCTGGTCGTGAAAAAGCCCTGGCCGGCGATGATTCGCAATATCTGGGGTGATCCTGAGCGTTTCAAGAAATCGTATTACCCCGATGATTTCGCCGGCAAGCTCTACCTTGCTGGCGACGGTTCGATCCGCGATATCAACACGGGTTATTTCACGATCACCGGTCGTATCGACGATGTGCTGAACGTTTCCGGTCATCGCATGGGGACCATGGAGATCGAGTCTGCACTGGTTTCACACCCGATGGTGGCGGAAGCGGCTGTGGTCGGTCGCCCGGATGATCTGACCGGCGAAGCAATCTGTGCCTTTGTGGTGCTGAAGGGTGCGCGGCCAACCGGCGAAGCGGCGAAGAGGATGGTCAAGGAGTTGCAGGACCATGTTGGCCGCGAGATTGGTCCGATTGCCAAGCCAAAGGATCTGCGCTTCGGCGAGAACCTGCCAAAAACGCGTTCGGGCAAGATCATGCGTCGTCTGCTGCGCTCTCTCGCCAGAGGCGAAACAACCGCGCAGGATGTCTCGACGCTCGAGAACCCGGCGATTCTGGAGCAACTCCGCGGTTGATCGAGGCAGACCAAGGTACCTGGCGCCGCGCTTGAGCGCCCGGTCGTAAAGCAGGCTTCCAGGCCGGCGCCAGGAGGTGCCGGCCTGTCAAATTCTGGCGATCGAGGAGCAGGTATGAGCAACAGTGCAACGGAGATGCTGGTTGCGGCCTGCATCCAGTTCCTGCAGGCCCACCCGCCCTTTGATCGAATGGAGGCGGAGGCGCTTCGCTTTCTCGCAGAACATGTGCGGCTGGCCCATTACCCCAAGGGTGCGCAGATTCTTTCGAGCGAGATGGGGGTTGCGCGCACCCTCTACATTCTGCAGCATGGCAGGGTGCAAGTGCGGGCCAGTGGCGTGGCCAGTAGTAGCAACGTCGAGTCTGCGCCGAACACGCTCGGTCCGGGGCAGGCCTTCGCGATTGCGGCGCTGATGGCGCAGCGACCCACTTCGAGTTCCTACGTGGCACGCGAAGAGGTTTTCTGCTACGAATTGCCAGCCGACGACTTCTTTACCCTGACCCAGAAGAGTACGGTTTTCAACCTCTTCTGCAGCCAGTACATCGCCGGCCTGCTCAGGCAGTCGCAGCAGCAGTTGCAACTGCAGTTTGCCCAACGCGCCGCCGAGCAGAAGACCATGAATTCGCCGCTTGCGGTGATTGTCAAGCGGGAACCGGTCTCGGTGGCGCCGGAAACGTCGATTCGCCAGGTTGTTGCCTTGATGGCCGATCGCCACCTGGGCTCGATGGTGGTCGTTGATGCCGATGAACAACCGGTGGGCATCTTTACGCTTTCCGATGTGCTGAAGCGGATTGTCTTGCCGGGTACCTCGCTGGAGCAGCCGATCTCCTCCGTCATGTCGGCCACCCCGCAGACCTTGCCGCTGGCGGCCAACGCCCATGATGCGGCATTGGCCATGGCCATGCACGGCATCCGGCATGTGCTTGCGGTGGACGAAGGCGGACGACTCAAAGGCGTGGTTTCGGAGCGGGATCTATTCAAGCTGCAGGGTGCCGGTCTGCGGCAGATCCGGCACGCGATCGACGCGGCGAGCAGTCTCGATGTGCTGCAGCATGCCCGTGAGGATATCCGCCAATTGTCGCTGACAATGCTTGCCGAAGGGGTTGGCGGGCAGGAGATCACGCAGTTCATCTCGACCCTCAACGATACCGTGACTCGCCGCATCATCGAAATCAATCTCGATCGGCATGACCTCTACGGTATCGACTGGGCGTGGCTGTCGTTCGGATCGGAGGGGCGTGACGAACAGACCTTCATTTCCGATCAGGATAACGGCATCGTCTATATCTGTACCGACATCATGGATCGCGAGCTGACACAGTTGCGTTTTCTCGATTTCGCTCGCGACGTCAATGCTGACCTCGACACCTGCGGTTTCCCGCTGTGCAAGGGCAACATCATGGCAAGCAACCCCGGCCTGTGCCTGACGCTTGAGGAGTGGGAGGAAAGATTCGCCCAGTGGGTACGCACACCGGAACCGCAGGCTTTGCTCAACGCCACGATTTTCTTCGATTTTCGACCGCTCTACGGGCGCTTCAATCTGGCGCACCGGATGCGTCTGTCACTGTTCCGGCAGACCAACGGCAATCCGCTGTTCCTGCGCATGCTGGCACAGAATGCACTCAGCGTGTCGCCACCGCTGGGCAGGATACGTGACTTTGTGACCAGCGACGATCCCGAGCATTCGGGAACCATCGACCTCAAAAAGTACGGCGTCCGCCTGTTCACCGATGCAGCGCGGGTTTTTGCACTGGCCCGTCAGGTCGAGGCGACGAACACGGCGACGCGTATCAAACGCGCCGGCGCCCTGATGAACATTTCTCAGGAGGATGTGGCTGCAAGCCTCGAAGGGTTCAATTTCATCCAGTTGCTGCGCTTGCGGCACCAGCATTTCGAGCAGGAACATGGACGCGCCGGCGACAATTTCATCAGACCCGATGAACTCAACGAAATTGAACGGCGAATCCTCAAAGAAGCTTTTCGACAGGCGCGCAAGCTGCAGGCACGCCTGAAACTCGATTATCAGCTCTGACCATGGCCTGGTTTTCCAGATTGTTCAGTGGCCAGGAAACGCCTAACCCGGCATTGACCGCCGGTCAACAGCAGTTGATCGCCGCTTGGCGCCAACTGCCTGTGCCGGATCTGCAGCGCTCGCACTATCGTTGTCGCTACGTGGTGGTCGACGTCGAAACGACGGGCATCAACGTCAGAACTGATCGCCTCTGCGCAATCGGTGCTTTGGCGGTGGTCGACGGGCAGATCGACTTCAAGGATGCCTTCCATCTGCTCGCCGAACCTGCCGAGCCGGGTGCCGATCCTGCGCCCGGCCTGTCGGTGCGCCCGCATTCGGAGCCGGTGGCCGGCCATCCGTTGGTCGACGCGTTGATCTCCTTCCTGCACTTTGTCGGCAAGGCGCCACTGATTGCATACAACGTGCCGTTTGTTGCCGCGATGATCGAACGTACACTGACAGAATGCCTCGGTATCGACTGGGGACTGGCGTGGATCGATCTTGCATGGGTGATGCCCGATCTTTTTCGCGATGTCGAGCATGCTGGGGGAGGTCTTGATGCCTGGCTGGACCACTTCTCAATTGCCAGCATCCGCCGTCACCACGCCGTTTCGGATGCTTATGCCACGGCCCAGTTGTTGCAGATCACGATTGCCAGCGGCGCGCACAAAGGCTTCATGACACCAGCCAGCCTGATCGAGCTTGAGAAGGCGCGTCGCCACTTGCACCAGAGCGGCTAGGCGAGCACCGAACGATGGTCGATTACCCCGTCCCGTTGCGTCGCTATTACGCTTACTACACGGTCGGTTTCTTCATTTTCATCGGGACGCTGGCGGTGCTTGAGCAGCATGGCATGCCACCGCGCTGGATCGGTTATTCCTTTCTTTTTCTGACCATCTTCCTGTACGCGACGATTGGCGTGCTGGCGAGAACCGCCAGCGTTTCCGAGTATTACGTTGCCGGCCGGCGTGTGCCGGCGGTATTCAATGGCATGGCCACCGGCTCCGACTGGATGAGTGCGGCCTCGTTCATGGGGCTGGCCGGCACGCTCTACCTGTCGGGGTATCAGGGCCTGGCCTACGTGATGGGCTGGACCGGCGGCTACGTTCTGGTGGCCCTGCTGCTGGCGCCTTACCTGCGACGCTTTGGCCAATATACGATCCCGGACTTCCTTGCCGCACGTTATGGTGGCAATCTGGCGAGGCTGGCCGGTGTTTTTGCGACCGTCCTGGCGTCCTTCGTTTATGTGGTTGCGCAGATCTATGGCGTCGGGTTGATTACCAGCCGCTTTGTTGGCCTGCAGTTCGAGGTCGGAGTATTTGTCGGTCTGGCCGGCATCCTGGTCTGTTCCTTTCTGGGTGGCATGCGCGCGGTCACCTGGACGCAGGTGGCCCAATACGCCATCCTGATTGTCGCCTATCTGGTGCCGGTGACCATTCTTTCGTACCAGGTCAGCGGCATTCCGGTGCCGCAGTTGACCTACGGCCAGGTGCTGCAGAAAGTGCAGGCTCTCGAGGAAAGGATCTTCGATGACCCGGCCGAACTCGACGCCCGCGACCGCTTCAGAGAACGTGCCGATGGCTACCGCGACCGCATCCTGGCGCTGCCGGACTCACTGGAGGAAGAGCGGCACAGCCTGAGCCTGCGCATCGACGATCTGAAAGGCAGCAACGCGCAAATGCGCGAGGTGGCGACTCTCGAGCGGCAGCGCCGGGAGTTGCCCAAGAGCAGCGATGAGGCGCGCAGTTATTGGGAGAGCCTGATGCATCAGGCAGCGCAGCGCGGCACAGCCCCCGATCACCATCTGACTCCGTATCCCGGGAAGGGCGAGGCGGTGAACGACGGCGCGCGCTTGAATTTCCTGAGTCTGGTGTTCTGCCTGATGGTCGGCACGGCGGCCCTGCCGCATGTGCTGATGCGTTACTACACGACACCCAGCGTACGCGAAGCGCGCAACTCGGTATTCTGGTCGCTGTTGTTCATCCTGGCCCTGTATCTGACGGCCCCCGCCTACGCAGCTTTTGCCAAGTATGAGATTTACACGAATCTGATTGGCTCGTCGATGGCGCAACTGCCGGGGTGGGTCAATTCATGGGGCAAGATCGGCATGGTTTCAATCGAAGACATCAACGGCGATGGCATCCTGCAACTCGCCGAGTTGTCACTCAACCCCGACGTGATTCTGCTGGCAACCCCGGAAATTGCCGGCCTGCCGTACGTCATTTCCGGTCTGGTGGCCGCCGGTGCGCTCGCTGCTGCGCTGTCCACCGCAGACGGGTTGCTGCTGACGATTGCCAGTGCGCTGGCGCACGACGTCTATTACAAGGTTTTTCGCCCTCAGGCGAGCACACAATGGCGACTGGTGGTTTCCAAGTCACTGTTGCTGGTGGTTGCAGTCCTGGCGGCCAGCGTCGCCTCACAGAAACCGGCGACCATCCTGTTCATGGTCGCCTGGGCGTTCTCGCTGGCCGGATCAGCTTTTTTCCCGGCATTGATTCTCGGCATCTTCTGGAAGCGGGCGACATCGGCAGGCGCGGTCAGTGGTATGGTGGTTGGCCTGCTGGTAACCATTTATTACATGGTGCGCGTCCATTTCGATGCCATTCCGTGGTTGGGAATCCACGGTATCGGCATGGAACCCTGGCTGGGGATTCAGTCAACTGCGGCCGGCGTATGGGGCGTTGCTGTCGGCTTTCTGACGATCATCGTGGTCAGCCTGTTCGGCCGGCCACCCAGCCAGGAAACCCAGGATTTTGTCGAAAGTGTCCGTTACCCGGAATTTGACCGTTGTTGAGCGCTGCTCCAGGGGCAAGCCGCCTCGCGTTCGCCGGGGTCCGGGGCAGTCTTCCGTAACCACGGAGCGATACGTGCAACGCGGGCGAAAGCAGCAGGACTACTGGCGGCGCAACCTCAGAATGACGGCCTTGCTGCTGGCCATCTGGTTTGTCGTGACCTTTGTCACCAGTTACTTCGCACGCGACCTGGCGGATATCTCCCTGCTGGGTCTGCCGCTCGGTTTCTACATGGGTGCCCAGGGAGCGCCGGTGATCTACGTGCTGATCATCTGGTGGTACGCCCGCTACATGAACCATCTCGACCAAGAGTATGGGGTCAATGACGGGGAGGGGGAAGACTGATGCGCTCACCCGGAAATGCCGCGTGCAGAAGTCCAAATTGTCCATTTGATCCGTGCCTCAAGGCGTGCGGAGGCTTCCTGCCGGGGTGCTCCCGCCGATTCCGGCAGGGGCGCAAACCCAGATCGCTGTTTGCTTACAACAGAACGACAAAAATCACTCAACCTGAATCGATAGCAGACCGTTAATCAATGCAAGAGCTTCACTTTGCGGAGAAATCTGATGATGCACATCTGTACCGAGCGAACCGATCTCGACGAATTGATCGGTAACCAATACTGGAGCGGGGAACATCTGCTTTTTCATTACGGTCCACTGGCACAGGCCATGAAAGGTGGCGAGGAGTTGATTCTCGAACACTGTGAAGCGCTCTCTCCCTTCATGCTCGCCAAGGTCAATTTCCTGCTCGGCGACCTCTTCATTGACGACACGGCAGAGATGATTCGCCCGCAGGAGGGTTTCCGGCTTACGCTCAGGCGCTCGGAGGCGATAGAGAACCGGGAACAGAAGGCATGCGCTGCCTGACTGGATATCCCGGTTGGCTCAACTTTCGACCCGATACTCGGCGGATCGCGCGTGCGCCGGCAGGCCCTCGCCATATGCCAGGGTTGCCGCGATGCGTCCGAGGGTCTGCGAACCGGCCTGCGATACCCGGATCAGACTGGTCCGTTTCTGAAAGTCGTAGACTCCCAGCGGCGAAGAGAAGCGGGCGCTCCCGGACGTCGGCAGGACGTGGTTGGGGCCGGCGCAGTAGTCGCCGAGCGCCTCCGAGGTGTAAGGGCCGATGAAGATCGCGCCGGCGTGCCGAATCTTGTCCACCCAGGCTTCGGCATCGGCCATCGACAGTTCGAGGTGTTCGGGGGCGATGCGGTTGGCGATGTGGCAGGCTTCGTCGAGATCGCGCACCTGGATCAGCGCGCCGCGATTTTCAAGCGCTGCCCGAATGACCCGTTGACGTGGCATCGTCGGCAGCAAGTCGTCAAGCGCAGCGGCGACGCGTTCGATATAGCCCGCCTCCGGACAGATCAGGATCGACTGTGCGAGTTCATCGTGTTCGGCCTGCGAGAAAAGATCCATGGCCACCCAGTCGGGGTTCGTCTGCCCGTCGCAAATGACGAGGATCTCCGACGGACCGGCGACCATGTCAATGCCGACGACGCCATAGACACGGCGCTTGGCGGCGGCGACGTAGGCATTGCCGGGGCCGACGATCTTGTCCACCTGCGGAATGGTCTGTGTGCCGTAGGCAAGCGCAGCGATCGCCTGCGCACCGCCGATGGTGAATAGGCGATCGACGCCGGCCAACGCGGCGGCGGCGAGAACCAGCGGGTTGTGCTCGCCGGCTGGCGTCGGCACGACCATGATCAGTTCCCTGACCCCGGCGACACGCGCCGGAATCGCGTTCATCAGCACCGACGAAGGGTAAGACGCCTTGCCGCCGGGAACATAGAGGCCGACGCGGTCGAGTGGTGTCACTTTCTGGCCCAGCATCGTGCCGCGTGTTTTCTCGCCTTCGTCTTCGTATTGCCAGCTCTGTAGCGGCTGCCGCTGGTGGTAGCTGCGCACCCGCTCGGCAGCCGCTTCGAGCGCCTGCCGTTGTGCTGGCGGCAGGGCGGCGAGTGCCTGCTGCAGTTCGTTCTGCGAGAGTTCGAGTTCGGCCATCGAGTTGGCGCTCAAGGCATCGAAACGCCGGGTGTACTCGATGACCGCGGCATCGCCACGTGCCTTCACTTCGGAAAGAATGTCGGCGACAGTCTGTTCAATGCTGGCGTCCTGTGCAGCTTCGAAGGCCAGCAGGGCATCGAGTCGCTGATTGAAGTCGGCATCGGTGCTGGAAAGGCGTTTGATTGCGATCATGGGTCGACCACTCCGGCGATGGCTTCGAGAATCGGTGCCAGCCATTCGCGTTTCAGCTTGAGCGCGGCCTGATTGACGATCAGTCGCGACGAGATGTCCATGATGTGCTCACAGGCGAGCAGATGGTTGGCTTTCAGCGTGCTGCCGGTGGATACCAGGTCGACGATGGCGTCGGCGAGGCCGGCCAGCGGCGCCAGTTCCATCGATCCGTAGAGTTTGATCAGGTCGACATGCACGCCCTTGGCAGCGAAGTGTTCGCGGGCAATATTGACGTACTTGGTCGCCACCTTGAGGCGCGCGCCCTGGCGCACCGCATGCGCGTAGTCGAAACCGGCAGGAACGGCGACCATCATCCGGCACTTGGCGATCTTCAGGTCGATCGGCTGGTAGAGACCTTCACTGCCGTGTTCCAGGAGGATGTCCTTGCCGGCGACACCGAGGTCAGCCGCCCCGTATTGCACATAGGTCGGGGTATCGGTCGCGCGGACGATGACCACGCGAACATTTTCCCGATTGGTCGGAATGATCAAGCGGCGAGAGGTCTCGGGATCCTCGAGCGGTTCGATCCCGGCGGCGGCCAGCAGGGGCAGGGTTTCGTCAAATATCCGGCCTTTCGATAGAGCAATGGTGATGCCGTTCACGGCCTTTTCCCTGCGCGACAAAGCCCGCATTCTACCGCAATGCGGCCGCTGCGGCGGCACACGCATGCGTCGCCCGGCGCGGCAAGGAACTGGGCAAGGTGTGATTCGCTGCTTTCCTGAAGCGTGCCGTATTGCGATGAAGTGCTAGAGTTTGGGCATAAATGGCGTATTATTCGGGCGCCGCGGCGAAAGCAGAGGGAAAACCTGCAGAAAAGCAAAAGTGATCATGCGCACGCGGTCACCATGGCGCTGGTTCTGGTTGTCCCTCCAGGGAGCAATCTGGGTTCATGGCCGACGAAAAATACAGGAGGAGCATACAGATGATGGAGCACCCGTTTCTTTACATCAACCTTGGGCTGATTCTGGCTTTTGTCGCCGGCAATGCCTTTTTTGTCGGTTCGGAGATCGCCATCTCCTCGGCACGCCGCAGCCGCATCAGGCAGTTGGCCGAGGAAGGCGACAAGCGCGCAGCGCGGGTCGAGATGCTGCACAATGAGCCGGAACGCTTCTACTCGGTGACCCAGGTCGGCATCACGCTGGTTTCGCTCGGCCTTGGCGCCGTCGGGATGGAAACGATCAGCACGCTGACGGATTCGACCTTCGTCTCGATCTTTGCCCTGTTCGGCGACAGCGAAGCACTCGTCAAAGCGGCGCATACGGTCTCGTATGTCTTCGCCTTTGTCGTCATTTCGTTTCTGCATGTGGTTGCCGGGGAACTGGCGCCCAAGGTGCTGGCCTTCCACAAGGCCGAGCAGATGAGCATGGCGGTGGGCGGCATCATCAACCTTCTCTACCTCACCTTCCGACCGCTGATCTACATCATGAAGCTGTCTTCGGACGCCTTGCTGCGGCTTTTCGGGCAGCAGAATCTCGGAGGCGAAGGCCACAACAGCCACTTCACGATGTCGGTCGAGGAAATCCGCATGATTCTCTCGGCGAGCGAGAAGGACGGGACGCTGGCGCCGGAGGAAACGGAGATGATCCGCGGGGTGTTCAAACTCGACGAGCACACGGTGCGCGAGGCCATGATCCCGCGCACGCGCATCCGGGCGCTGGCGCAGGAAGATACCCTGGCCGACGCCTTGCGTATCTTCCGCGACGTGCCGCACGCGCGCTTTCCGGTGTACGACAAGAGCCTGGACCGGATCACCGGCGTGGTTGCGATCAAGGAACTGCTGACGGTGATGGCCGAGAGCACCGGCCAGACGCTCCAGGAAGTCAGTCACCGTCCAGTCGGCGACTTCGTGCAGGCGCCGTACGTGGTTCCCAACAGCAAATTGCTGAGCGACCTGCTCAAGGACTTCAAGCGTACCCGGCAGCAGATGGCGGTGGTGATCGACGAGTATGGCGGCACCGAAGGGATCATCACGCTCGAAGACATCCTCGAGGAAATCGTCGGCGACTACGAGGACGAATTCACCCGTCAGGCGAGGCGGGTCAGGAAACTGCTTGGCAGTCAGTACGAAATCGACGCCTCGATGCGGGTTTCCGACCTCGACGCCCTGCTTGATTTTCCGTTCCCGACCGACGACGATTACGTCACCCTGGCGGGACTGTTCTACAAGAGGCACGGCAGCGTGCCGAAGGTCGGCGATACCGTCCAACTGGAAGGCGGACAACTGACGGTGCTCGAGATGGACAACCATCGGATCACCCTGTTGAAGTTCGAAGATACCGCCGTCGGAGAGGATGGGGTCGTGCGCCTCGTCGAAAACTCTTCGGCAGCAGATGTCAATGCACCCTCCGCAGAAGACTCGCACCAACCGGATGGCCGTTAGCGAACGCAGTCGACCGAGTAGACCGGCTTGCCGTCGACGATCGCCTTGACCAGGCCGTGGACGTCGGTTTCAAAGCCAGGGAAGTGCTCGTTGAAGTCGCGTGCGAACTGCAGGTAGCGAACGATCGTGGCGTTGAAGCGCTCGCCCGGGATCAGCAGCGGAATTCCCGGCGGGTAGGGAGTCAGCAGGGTGCTGGTGATCCGTCCTTCCAGATCGTCGATCGGAACGCGGTCGATCTCGCGATGCGCCATACGGGCAAAAGCGTCGGTCGGCTTCATGGCCGGCTCCATGTCCGAGAGGTACATGCGGGTGGTCAGGTGCGCGACGTCGTTGGCCGCGTAAATGCCGTGGATCTGCTTGCACAGGTCTTTCAGCCCGTGCTTCTCGTAGCGCGGATTCTTGGCCAGGAACTCCGGCATCACCTTCCACAACGGCATGTTCTGGTCGTAACCATCCTTGAACTGCTGCAGTTCGGTGACCAGCGTGTTCCAGCGACCCTTGGTGATGCCGATGGTGAACATGATGAAGAAGGAATAGAGACCACATTTTTCGACGATGATGCCGTGCCCGGCCAGGTACTTGGTGACGATTGCCGCCGGAATTCCCCAATCGGCGAAGTCTCCGTCGACATCGAGACCCGGCGTAATGACCGTCGCCTTGATCGGGTCGAGCATGTTGAAGCCTTCGGCAAGCAGGCCGAAGCCGTGCCAACGTTCGCCGGGCTTGAGGATCCACGCCGAGCGGTCTGCGAGGCCTTCTCCCGAAAGGTCTTCCGGACCCCAGACCTTGAACCACCAGTCGGCACCCCATTCCTTTTCGACCTTGCGCATGGTGCTGCGGAAGTTGAGCGCCTCGGCAATCGACTCGTCAACCAGTGCGGTGCCGCCGGGGGCCTCCATCATCGCTGCCGCGACGTCGCAGGAGGCAATGATCGCGTACTGCGGCGAGGTCGAGGTGTGCATCAGGTAAGCTTCGTTGAAGACGTCGCGGTCGAGTTTCCGCCCTTCGGAATCCTGAACGAGAATCTGCGAGGCTTGCGAGAGACCAGCCAGCAGCTTGTGCGTCGACTGCGTCGAAAAGATCACCGCATCCTTGCAGCGCGGGCGATCGGCGCCGATGGCATGGTAATCGCCGTAGAAATCGTGGAAAGCCGCGTGCGGCAGCCAGGCCTCGTCGAAGTGCAGGGTGTCGATCACGCCATCGAGCATTTCCTTGATTTCTTCGACGTTGTAGAGGATCCCGTCGTAGGTGCTCTGGGTGATGGTGAGTACCCGCGGTCTGGCGGCGACCGCGCGCGCGAAAGGATGCGCCCTGATCTTCTTCTGGATGTTCTCCCAGCGGAACTCTTCTTTCGGAATCGGCCCGATGATCCCGTAATGGTTGCGGGTCGGCATCAGGAAAACGGGGATGGCGCCGGTCATGATGATCGAATGGAGTATCGATTTGTGACAGTTGCGATCGACGACGACGACATCGCCCGGCGCGACGGTCGAATGCCAGACGATCTTGTTCGAGGTCGAGGTGCCGTTGGTGACGAAGAAAAGGTGGTCGGCATTGAAGATGCGGGCCGCGTTGCGTTCCGAGGCCGCGACCGGGCCGGTATGATCGAGTAGCTGGCCGAGTTCCTCGACGGCGTTGCAGACATCGGCACGCAGCATGTTCTCACCGAAGAACTGGTGGAACATTCGCCCGACCGGACTCTTCAGGAAAGCGACGCCGCCCGAGTGACCGGGGCAGTGCCACGAATACGATCCATCTTCGGCATAGTGTGTCAGGGCGCGGAAGAAGGGCGGTGCCAGGCTTTCCAGGTAGGCTTTGGCTTCGCGCACCACATAACGACCGATGAACTCGGCGGTATCCTCGAACATGTGGATGAAGCCGTGCAACTCGCGCAGCACGTCGTTGGGGATGTGGCGCGAGGTACGCGTCTCGCCGTACAGGAAGATCGGGATATCCTCGTTGCGACAGCGAATCTCCTTGACGAAGGCGCGCAGGCTGCCGACGGTCTGGTCGGCCTTGCCGTTTCTGAAGTCTTCGTCGTCTATGGACAGGATGAAGGCCGAGGCGCGGCTCTGTTGCTGGGCAAACGAAGTCAGATCACCATAGCTGGTCACGCCGAAGACTTCAAAACCCTTCTTCTCGATCGCCTTGGCCAGCGCGCGAATCCCGAGCCCGCCGGTGTTTTCCGAACGGTAGTCCTTGTCGATGACGATCACCGGGAAATTGAAATGCATTCAGGGATCCAGTATCAAGAGTGAGAAGGCGGGAGTGCGACGACCAGCGCAGCGCACTTGATTTGCCTGCCTGCCCTGGTACCTTGCGGGGTGTAGGGTCGCATGCCCATCAGATCTTCGGCAGGGTCACGCCCATCTGGCCCTGATACTTGCCACCACGATCCTTGTACGATGTTTCACATTCTTCGTCGGATTCGAAGAACAGAACCTGCGCGATGCCTTCATTGGCGTAAATCTTGGCAGGCAGTGGCGTCGTGTTCGAGAACTCGAGGGTCACATGGCCTTCCCACTCGGGTTCAAAGGGCGTGACGTTGACGATGATGCCGCAGTTGCTGACGAATATCCCGGATGCGAGGGCAAAGTTGCCAGTTTCGGGCACAGTCAGGCAATAGACGTCGTGGTCCCCTGCCAATTCCCGGATACTGGCAATCTTGTGGTTGTACGGTGTTTGTCCCCGAAACGCGGCAAGGACCTCCGGGAAGCGATGGAATACCGAGCGGTCGCATTTCAGAAGCCGTGCGGCGCCACGGATGGAACCGGTGTTTTCGAGTGCCCAACGTACCCGGTCGGCGTTGATCTCCCCGCGCCGATTGATGTCCCGCGCGACTTCCGCCTGGCGTTGTCGGCGTTCGCCCGTGTCTCTTGCCCAGGCTTCGCGCGAACTGTTTCCCTGTGCTTGCCTGGCATGTGGATCCGAATAGCGTCGTACCATGGACTCCCGCTGCTGGCGGCGGCGCTCCTCGGTCCAGTTTTCCGATTGCTTTTCACGCAAGCGGGCGCGCGCCTGCGTGTACCTTTCGTCGCTCCAGAATTGTGTGGCGCGCTCGCGCTGGACCTCCGAGAAGTGCTCGATCCACCCCGGCCTGCTGGTTCGTAGACACTCGAAGGCTCCACGAATTGCCAAGCTGTGCTCGTCTGGGTCGAAGTCTGCCCCGTAGCTTTTGGCATTGTGCATGCGGATATGCTCGGCGGCCGGCATGCGCCCGATATTCCAAGGCGCGTTGTTGAGGCGGTCGAAGTCCTTGTGGTGCCGGTGCGTAGCCGGAATATCTTCATAGATACCATGCCGAATATTCCATTCATCGGCAAGGCGGTGAGTGGGGTAGAGATGGCCATTCAAGGGTTGATAGACAGCTTCGTAACCACGCACCAAGCGGCGATAGAGGGGCATCAAGGAATCGTTCGGACGCAACTGACACGCGGGAATGAGTCTGCCATCGCGCAGAACAAACTCGTGGTCGGGCGTGCAGTGGATGACCGTTCGATTGTCGAGAGTGATTTCCAGCAATGAATCCCGTCCGATGAAGCGAGGTGCTTCGAGCATTGCTGCGCCAATCCTGCCGAACTGGCCAATCCCATAGCCCCAGAACAACTCACCGTCTTCCGCTCGGCGGGCCATCTCCTCCAGGGTCGGTGCCGTGCCGTCGAGCAGGGCTACGCGGGTGTCGCCGCGGAAGCAACGGGCATAAGTACTTTTCCCGAGGCAGACCGTCAGGACGCTGCGCGGAATGCGGAAATACTCGATGGTGCGCGCCAGGGCGAAGGAGTTCGGCGGGATGATGCAGAAATCGTTCTTGACCTCGACGAACGAATTCGGATCGAAGTTCTTCGGGTCAACGATCGTCGAGTTCAGGTTGGTGAACAGCTTGAATTCGTTCGAACAGCGAATGTCGTAACCGTAGCTGGAGGTGCCGTAGGAAACGATGCGGCGGCCATCGATCTCGCGCACCTGATTCGGCTCGAAAGGGTCGATCATGCCGTACTCTGCCGCCATGCGGCGGATCCACCTATCCGATTTGATTGACATTGCCGGTCATCCGAACACCGCTTGCGCAGGAAAGGTCTCCATTCTACGGTGTCCGGGGCAGGGAAGAAACTGTTCGGTACGTCTCCCCGGAAGCGAGGGGCAGGCGCCTGGCTCAGGTATTCTGGACGACGATGCTCGGAAACTTGGCACTCATGTCCCTGGCGCGCTCGGCAACCTTGACCGCCAGACGGCGAGCAATTGTCCGATAAATCTCGGCAGCGCGCGATTCCGGTGCGCCGACCACGGTTGGCTTGCCGGAGTCGGTCAGTTGGCGAATCGAGAGTTCCAGTGGCAGGGCACCGAGGAACTCGGTGTCGTAGTCCCGGCACATCTGCTCGCCGCCGCCCTGACCGAAAATGTATTCCTCGTGGCCACACTTCGTGCAGAGGTGGATGCTCATGTTTTCCACCAGGCCGAGAATCGGGATGCCGACCTTCTCGAACATCTTCAGTCCCTTGCGCGCGTCGATCAGGGCGATGTCCTGCGGGGTGGTGACGATGACCGC
>DIME01000100.1:5239-15819 GCA_002425405.1 Candidatus Accumulibacter vicinus | reverse complement strand
GTCAACCACCAGATAATCGACATCCTGCCAGTTGGTCTGCTTGAGCAATTGCTCGAGCGCCTGGGTGACCATCGGCCCGCGCCAGACCATCGGTGAATCGATGTCGATCATGAAACCGATCGACATCGCCTGCAGGCCATACGCCTGGAGCGGGTCCATCGACGTACCATCCTGCGATTCCGGTTTCTGACCGACCAGGCCCAGCATCTGCGGCTGTGAAGGCCCATAGATGTCGGCATCGAGCAAACCCACATTGGCCCCTTCCTGGGCCAACGCCAGGGCCAGATTCACCGCCGTCGTGCTCTTGCCGACGCCCCCCTTGCCGGAGGCGATGGCGATGATGTTCTTGACGCCGGGCAGCGGCTTCAGGCCGCGCTGGACGGTGTGGGCGACGATCCTGACCGTGACATTGACGCTCACATTGCCGACTCCGGGGAGGCCCCTGAGTTTCGTGATCACCGCACGACGGATGTCGTCAAGCTGGGTTTTTGCCGGATAGCCCAGTTCGATATCGAGCGAGAGGTCGGCACCGTCGATCCTGATGTTCCTGACGGAACGTGTCGAGACATAATCCTTTTGGGTATTGGGATCGATCAACTCCTTGAGTGTCGCCTGGACGGCTTCAGTCGTTACAGCCATGGTGAAAAGCTCCTGTAGTGGATAGCGGCGTCATTTTGGTTTGGTCAGACGCTTTCCGGCTGGCGAGACTGTCGAACCCAGTCCCGCCAGGCAGCAAAGACGGCCGGGTGCAAGGCCGCGATGACCGGGCGCCGCCAGACGTCATCGGCGTCGTAGTCATCCTCGGCCAGGGTGCACATCTGGCCGCCGGCCTCGCGCAGGATCAGGCTGCCGGCGGCGTAATCCCAGAGCATCTGGCCGCCGTGCAGGTAGAGGTCGAGTCGGCCTGCGGCGAGGTTGCACCAGTCGAGCGTCGAACTGCCGTAATTGCGCTGCGAGTAGAAAGGCGGGCTGACGGCGATCCGGTCAGCCAGCGGTTTCGGGATCCGTTTGAAATCGACACCGCCGACGGCGCGACGGATATCCGAGGTCACCTGGCGCAAGGGCAGGCGGCGGCCATTGAGGTAGGCGCCATTGCCTTCGCGGGCATAGAACATTTCGTCGGTGATCGGGTTGTAGGTCACCGCCAGGCGTGCTCGCCGCGCACTCATCCAGGCGATGGAAACGGCAAAGCAGGGCAGCCCGTTGATGAAATTGGTGGTGCCGTCAATCGGGTCGATACACCACAGCCCGTGCTCGTCGGTACTGCCCTTGTGCCAGCCGGCGCGTTGCATGGCCGGGGGCATTTCTTCGCCGATGATCGGGCAGGCGTGGATCTCGGTCAGTCGCCCGGCAAGAAAATGCTGCGCTGCAAGATCGGCTTCCGAGCACAGCGAACCGTCGTCCTTGCGTTCTCCATGACTGACCCGCAGGAAGCGCGGAATGATTTCTCGTTGCGCAACCTCGCGGACCACCGCGACGCTGGCATCGAGCATGCGTTTCAGATGGGCGTCAGTGACCGCCGGCGAGCCTGCGCCTTCTTCATTGCGCATTCTGGATCAGTCGCGCCACTTGATCGAGCAACCCATGCTGGCGGTCTGCTCGTGTGGGCCACGACCGGTTTCGGCAACCAGGCGCATGGCTTCGACCAACTCGCGTCGGGCATCGGGGGGGGCCGGCATGCGGCCGCTGGCGTCGAGACGTCCGCGGTACTGTAATTGCAGGTCGCGGTTGAAACCAAAGAAGTCCGGCGTACACACCGCACCGTAACGGCGTGCCACCTCCTGAGTGGCGTCATGCAGATAAGGAAAGGAAAAATTCAGATCCCGGGCCACGCGTTGCATGTTTTCGAAGGAGTCCTCAGGGTATTCGGCCGGATCGTTGCTCATGATGGCTGCCACGCCGATTCCCTGGGCCTGCAGTTCGCGCGCGTCGCGGCAAATGCGGTCGATGATCGCCTTGACATAGGGGCAGTGGTTGCAGATAAACATCAGCAGCAGGCCATTCGGACCGCGCAGGCTGGCGAGCGTCTGCCGGGAACCGTGGGTATCCTCGAGCGCGAAGTCAGGCGCTTGCCAGCCAAAGTCACAAACAGGGGTATTGAGCGCCATAAAGGGAGCTGCCTCCAAACAACGACCATCAAGCAAGGAAACTCTTATAATACCACGGTGAATGGTCCCCGCTTTCATTGCCCGATGCCGCTGGCGGCCGGCGTGTGCGTCGATTTGCCGGAACGGGTCGCGCAGCATGCGATCAAGGTCTTGCGCCTGCGCAGCGGCGATGCCTTGACCCTCTTCAATGGTGCCGGCGGGGAATATCCTGCCCGGATCGTTGGCATTGAACGCGCGCGGGTCAGCGTTGATATCCTGGAGTGGATCGGCAGCGAGCGTGAATCGCCCTTGTCGGTCACCTTGGTGCAGGCCTTGCAGGTCAGCGACAAGATGGATTGGACCGTACAGAAGGCCGTCGAGCTGGGCGTCCGGCGCATCGTTCCGGTCGTCTCGAAACGCAGTGTGCTGCGCCTCGAAGGCGAACGCGCATTGCGCCGGCTTGAGCACTGGCGCGGCGTCGTCGCCGCAGCCTGCGAACAGTGCGGACGTAACCGGCTGCCGGAAGTCACGGTTCCGGAGAGCCTCGAACACTGGCTGGCCAGAGAACCCGCGGCAGGCGTTCTACGCCTGCTGCTGGCGCCAGGCGCGCGGCGTTCACTGGCCAAGCTGCCGGCACCGCCAGCGGGTGGGTGGGTTGAACTGTTGATCGGTGCCGAGGGCGGTCTCGCGCCCGAGGAAGCGCAGTTGGCGGCTCTGACCGGTTTTCTGCCGGTGCGTTTCGGGCCGCGTATCCTGCGTACCGAAACCGCTGGTCTGGCTGCTCTGGCAGCAATCCAGTTTTTATGGGGTGACTTGAAAAAGGAGGCGACGGATGTTTGAATCAGCAGAACTGGGACACAAGATCGACAAGGAAACATTCAAGGCGGAGGAGCCCAAGTTGCGCGCAGCGCTGCTCGAAACGCAGTACCAGTTGCGCGAGAACGCCAGTTTTCCGGTGATCATCCTGATCAGTGGCGTCGACGGGTCCGGGAAAGGTGAAACCATCAACGTTCTCTACGAATGGATGGATCCTCGTTACCTCTCGACACACGCTTTTTATGCGCCGACAGCCGAAGAGCGCGCGCACCCCTCGATGTGGCGTTACTGGCGGGCGCTGCCACCAAAAGGGCGAATCGGGATTTTCGCCGGATCATGGTATTCGCATCCGATCGCCGAGCGGATCAGCAACAGCCTCTCGCGATCCGACTTCGATCAGCGCATGGACCAGCTCAATCGCTTCGAGGCGATGTTGGTCAACGAGGGTGCGCTGGTGCTCAAATTCTGGATTCACCTTTCCAAGGACGCACAGCGCGAGCGCCTGAAAGCGATCGAGGCAAACCCGCTGACCCGCTGGCGGGTCACCAAGACCAGCTGGGATCGCCTGAAGACCTACGACAAGATGCAGGAAGTGGCCGGTCACCTGTTGCGCACGACGAACACCCCCTGGGCGCCGTGGATCATCGTCGAGGGAACCGACGACCGTTATCGTTCGCTGACCGTTGGCAAGACGATCCTCGATTCGCTGCAGAAGCGGCTGGCTGACAAGCGCGACCAGAATTCGCCGGTGGCCCCGCCCTTCTCGCCTCGGATCGACCGTCTCGACGTGCTGAGTTCGCTGGACATGACGCAAAGCCTGACGAAAAAGGTGTACGAGACCGAACTGGCGACCTGGCAGGGGCGTCTGGCGGAACTGATGCGCCACCCCGAATTCCAGAAGCGGGCCCTGATCCTCGCCTTTGAAGGTGCGGACGCGGCCGGCAAGGGCGGTGCCATCCGGCGGGTGATGTCGGCGATGGATGCACGCCAGTATCAGATCTTTCCGATCGCCGCGCCCACCGAAGAAGAGCGTGTCCAACCCTATCTGTGGCGATTCTGGCGGCACATGCCGCGGCTCGGACGCGTGGCCATTTTTGACCGCACCTGGTATGGGCGCGTGCTTGTCGAACGGGTCGAGAGGTTCTGCAGCGAGGCGGACTGGTTGCGTGCGTATTCGGAGATCAATGATTTCGAGCATGACCTCTGGCATGCTGGCGGCATCGTCGTCAAGTTCTGGCTGCAGATCAGCGACGATGAGCAGCTCAAACGCTTCGAGGAACGCGCCAAGATCGAGCACAAGCGCTTCAAGATTACCGAGGAAGACTGGCGCAACCGCGAGAAGGCCGGAGCCTACCACGAAGCGGTCTGCGACATGATCGACCGGACCAGTTCCGGCACCGCGCCGTGGACGATCGTCGAGTCCAACGACAAGTTGTTTGCCCGGATCAAGGTTCTGCGGACGATCTGCGAGCGTCTGGAGAAAGAACTCAAGGTCGAGCCGATGAAAGCCCCCAAGACCGAGGTGACGAAGGAGACGGACGCCAGGGAGGAGCACGAACACGCGTCGAAGACCGAGCATGCCAAGCAGTCGAAAACCCAGCGTGCGCATGCGTTGAAGGCCGAGAAGGCGAGGGCGGCCAAAGAGGCGAAAGCCGTCGAGAGCGAAGAGAAGGCCCGACCCGTCGTTTGAGATGTCCAAGGACTTGAGGGCTGGCCAGTTCGTCGCCTGGTTCCGATCGGTCGCGCCGTACGTCAATCTCTTTCGCGGCAAGACCTTTCTGATCGCCTTTGGCGGCAAGGCGATCGCCGGACAGCTGGCACGTACGCTGGCCTATGACGTGAACCTGCTGGCCGCGCTCGGTGTGCGCCTGGTGCTGGTGCACGGCGCACGGCCACAGATCGAGAAGTTGATGCGCGAACGCGGCCTGCAGTCGGTCTACCATGGCAACTATCGCGTCACCGATGCCAAGGCGATCGCCTGCGTGATCGACGCGGTGGGCAGCATCTATGTCGAAATCGAGGCCCTGCTTTCGCAGGGTCTCGCCGATACGCCGATGGCCAACAGCACGATTCGCGTCGTTGGCGGCAATTTCATTACCGCCAAGCCGGTCGGGGTCGTCGATGGCGTCGATCTGCAATACTCGGGGCAGGTGCGCAAGCTCGACGCCGAGGGCATTCGTGCGCAACTCACCCTTGGCAACATCGTCCTGCTTTCGTGCATCGGGTCGAGCCCGACCGGGGAAATCTTCAATCTGGCGATGGAGGAGGTGGCCGAGGCGGTCGCCACCTCGCTGCTTGTCGACAAGCTGATCTTTCTGAGCGACAGCCGGGGCGCTACCGACATCGACGGCGCCCTGCTCGATGAACTGACCGTCGAGGCCGCCGAAAGGTTGATCAGTCTCGGCGACTGGTTGTCGACCGACCTCAAGCGCTACCTGCCCTGTGCGGTCCGGGCCAGCCGGGCCGGCGTCGGGCGTGTGCACCTGATCGGTTACGACGAGGACGGCACGCTGCTGCGCGAACTCTTCACGCACGACGGCGTGGGCACGGTGATCACCCAGAAATCGCTGGAGCAGTTGCATGACGCCGGGCCAGACGACATCGGCGGCCTGGTGGCGCTGATCGAGCCGCTCGAAGAGGATGGCACGCTGGTACGTCGCTCGCGCGAGTTGCTCGAACGTGAGATCACACGATTCTCGGTGGTTGAACACGACGGCGTGATTGTCGGCTGTGCCGCACTTTACCCCTACGGCGAGGGCCAGGCCGAACTGGCCTGCCTGGCCGTGCATCCGCACTATCGTCGCTGGGGCTATGGTGCGCTGCTGATGAAGCGGATCGAGACGCAGGCGCGTGCAGCCGGTGTCAGGCGTCTGTTTGTCCTCACCACGGTGACTTCGCAGTGGTTCAAGGAACGGGGTTTCAGCGTCCGCCCGATTGACGAGTTGCCGGCCGAAAAACGGCTGGTCTATAACCTGCAACGCCGCTCGATCGTATTGATGAAGGAACTGTAAGGCTTCCGGCAGAGGGTCGGATTCGTGAGCCGCTGCAGCGACTTTCACATTCAGGTTCGCCTCGGCGAAATTTCCCAAGGTATTTAGTAGGTATTAAGGAGTGTTTTGAATGGCAAGAATGGTCAATTGTGTCAAACTCGGCCGCGAGGCTGAAGGTCTTGATTTCCCCCCGGTCCCCGGTGAGCTGGGCAAGCGGATTTTTGAATCGGTCGCCAAGGAAGCATGGCAGCAATGGGTGCGCATGCAGACCATGATCATCAACGAGAACCGCCTCAACCTGGCCGATGCCGCGCATCGCAAGTATCTGACCGAGCAGATGGAGAGGCATTTCTTCGGCAGCGGCGCCGACCAGGTGCAGGGCTACGTGCCGCCTCGCACCTGAGAAGTCGCGCTGGTTGACGGCGACTGAACGGTCGGCTCGTGCGGTCCGGCTTCGGCCCTTCGGTCGGCGGTCAGCATCTTCACTCCGGCAGCCGTACCGAGCAGGCAGACATCCGCCGGACGGCGGGCGAACAGGCCGTTGCTGACCACGCCGACGATCTGGTTGATGCGGCTTTCCAGTTCGACGGCATCGGCAATCACGAGTCCGCCGAGGTCCAGGATCAGGTTGCCGTTGTCGGTCACGAAACCTTCGCGCAGTTGTGGTTTGCCGCCGATCCGCGCGAGTTCGCGCCGGACATGGCCAAGCGCCATCGGGATGACTTCGATGGGCAGCGGAAAACCGCCCAGGACCGGCACCAGTTTCGACGCATCGGCAATACAGACGAATTTTTGCGCGACGGCAGCGACGATCTTCTCGCGCGTCAGCGCGCCACCGCCGCCCTTGATCATCTGCATCGCCGTGTTGATCTCGTCGGCGCCGTCTACATAGACCGGCAGATACGCCACATCGTTGAGTTCGAAGACGACGATGCCGTGCTCCTCGAGTCGCTTCCTCGTCGCCTCCGAACTCGCCACCGCCCCCCGGATCCGGTCCCGAATCCGGGCCAGCTCATCGATGAAGCAGTTGGCGGTCGAGCCCGTCCCAACGCCGACGATTTCTCCCTCGATCACCTGCCCGATCGCCGCGCGAGCGACGGCTTTCTTGAGTTCGTCCTGAGTCATGGCGGTCCCCGCTGGAGAAAGTTGGAGGCTGCCATTGTATCGAAGGGACGGGCTGCCCGGTCTGCCCGTTCCGAGCGGGTAATTGAATGTCCGAAAACGGCCAGCCTCGTTGAACGCTTGCCGCTAGACTGGCCGCATGCCTGAAGCCAACGACCACCCCGCAACGATGCAAGCCCATGCTGGCCGGTTCACCCCGGCTGCCTGCTACCAGGCGATGAAGGCGCATGACACACGCTTCGATGGCCGATTCTTTGTCGGCGTTTCCTCGACGCGAATCTACTGCCGGCCGATCTGCCGGGTGAAGTTGCCGCGCTTCGAGAACTGCAGTTTCTACCTCAGCGCAGCGGCGGCCGAAGCAGCCGGCTATCGGCCTTGTCTGAAGTGCCGGCCGGAACTCGCGCCCGGATTCGCCGCCAGCGAGGCGAGTGCAAAGCTGGCACAGACCGCGGCGCGCTTCATCGAAGACGCCATCGCGGGGATCGGTGGAGGAACCGCCAAAGGCGATGCGGATCACCCTTTGCACGTCATTGCCGCGCGTGTCGGCGTCACCGATCGGCACTTGCGGCGGATTTTTCAGGCCGAGTTCGGGGTGTCGCCGGTGCAGTATGCGCAAACGCATCGCCTGCTGCTGGCCAAGCGACTGCTGACCGATACGGCCCTGCCGGTCGCCGAGGTGGCTTTCGCCAGCGGTTTTTCCAGTGTTCGCCGGATGAATGCGCTGTTTTCGGAGCGCTATGGATTTGCGCCGACGCGCTTGCGTCACACCCTGGCCGAGGCGGGCGGAGCGAGCGCAGCCGTCGCCGAAAACGCGCGCTGCTTCACCTTCAGCCTGGCGTATCGCGCCCCGTTGGACTGGCCGGCGCTGCTCGCCTTTCTTGAGCAGCGTGCCATCGCGGGCATCGAGGCGGTCAGCGACGGCAGCTATCGACGCATCCTGCGTTACGTTCGCAGCGATGGGCAGGAGGCCATCTGCGGTTGGCTGCAAGTGGCCGACCAGGCGCACAGGAATGCGCTGCAAGTGACGCTGTCGCCGGCCTTTGCGCCGGTGATCGCAGGTGTGCTGAGCCAGGTCAAACGCGTTTTCGATGTGCACGCCGACCCCTGGGAAATCGGCGCGGCGCTCGGCCAGCTCGCGCAGGGATCGCGCGGCCTGCGCCTGCCCGGAGCCTTCGATGGCTTCGAGCTCGCGGTGCGCGCCGTCCTCGGGCAGCAGATCACGGTCGCCGCGGCACGCACGCTGGCGACGCGCTTCGTTGCCGCTTTCGCCGAGCCGATCGAATTCGAGGTCACGCCCCCCTTCACCGACCTCAATGTGGCCTTTCCCACGGCCAGTCGGGTGGCGACCCTGAGGCCGGCCGAACTCATCCGCCTGGGCATCGTTGCCGCACGTGCGCATGCGCTGATTGCCCTGGCGCAAAAAATGGTCGCCGGCGAACTCGACCTGTCGCCCGACGCGAACCTCGAGTCGAGCTGCGCCGCCCTGCAGTCGATCAAGGGCATCGGCCCGTGGACGGCACACTACATCGCGATGCGGGCGCTGTCCTGGCCGGATGCGTGGCCGCCGCACGATGTCGGATTGCTCAAGGCGCTCGGCCTGCCGAACACCGCCCGCGGCTGGCGCGCAGCCGAAGCGATCGCCGAGCCGTGGCGACCCTGGCGCAGCTATGCGCTGATGCACCTGTGGAACGCTCAGGAGAAAACCGCATGACGACTCATTCGACGCATTTCGACTCGCCGGTCGGCCGCCTGCTGGCCCTGGCCGCCAACGACGCGATCATTGCCCTGCATATCCTTGGCGGCAAGCATCCGCCCGCGCCCGCCGAGCCCTGGCTCGATTCGCCGCAACTGCCGGTGTTCCTGCAGTTGCGGCAGGAACTGACCGAATACTTCGCCGGTCAGCGACGAAGGTTCGAGATCAGGCTGGCGCCCGTGGGAAGCGACTTCCAGCAAGCGGCATGGCTCGCGCTGACCCGGATCCCTTACGGACAGACGCGCAGCTATGGCCAGCAGGCGGCAGCGATCGGCAGACCGGCGGCGGTTCGCGCGGTCGCTGCCGCCAACGGCCGCAACCCGATCGCCATCGTCGTGCCGTGTCACCGCGTGATCGCCGCGAACGGCGCCTTGACGGGTTACGCCGGCGGGCTGCACAACAAGGCGTTGCTGTTGCGACTCGAAGGGAGTGCCGCTTGATCGCGCCGCTGACCCGCCGCCCCTTGCGCGTCGGCGCGGCCAGCGCGGGGAGGCAACCCTGAAAACCCGTGACCTCGGCGATTTCGTCCTGCTCGCCATGCTCTGGGGCGCTTCGTTTCTGTTCATGCGCGTCGGCGCACCGGAGTTCGGTCCGATTGCCCTGATCGGTCTGCGGGTGGCGATTGCGGCGCTGTGCTTGTGGCCGTTGTGGCTGGCCGGCTCGGATGCGACCTCGCTGCGTCGCCATGCGTTGCCGATGGCGACGGTCGGGATCTGCAACTCGGCGTTACCTTTCGTTCTCCTGGCCTACGCGTCGCTTTCCCTGACCGCTGGATTCACCGCCCTGATCAATGCCACGGTGCCCTTGTGGGCCGCGCTCGTCGGCATGCTCTGGCTGCGTGACCGCCTGACGCCGAGGCAGTGGATCGGCCTGCTGCTCGGCGTCATCGGCATGGGGGTGCTGACCTGGGGGAAAGTCTCTTTCCGGGAGGGCGGCAGCGCTCTGGCGATCATGGCCGGATTGCTCGCGACCCTGTCCTACGGTTTTTCCAGCCACTTTGCCAAGCGAACGCTGGTCGGCGTCGCGCCGCTGGCCATCGCCACCGGCAGTCAGACCAGTGCAGCCATCGCCCTGGCACCGCTGACCCTGGCCTTCTGGCCGACAGCGACCCCGTCGGGATACGCCTGGCTGGCGCTGATCCTGCTGGCGACGTTTTCGACGGCGCTGGCCTACATCCTGTATTTCCGGCTGATTGCCCATCTCGGCGGACAGCGGGCGTCGACGGTAACCTTCCTGATTCCGGTGTTTGCGGCTGGCTGGGGCGGAATCTTCCTCGGCGAAGTCGTGACCCTGCCAATGCTGCTTGGCGGGGCCATCATTCTGGTTGGTACGGCGCTGACTCTGGGGATTGCACGAACTTCTTGACGCTAAACATGCGCTTTCATGCGATGTGTCCTGCCGTCCCGTCCAGTTCCTCGCGGATCACCTTCCGGATCAGCGCTTCCATGTCGGACTGCTGGAGCGAGCTTTTCAGCGTCTCGTTGATGAGCGTCTGATAGCCCCGCTCGCCGGCCATTTCCTTGAAACGCTCGACCAGAGCGGCATCGAGGTACAGGGTGACGCGCTTCTTCGGCTGCACCACCCGGCCTTCGACCCGCTGGCGCAGGATCAGCCTGCCGGCGTCAATGTCCGCCTGGGTAATCGGGGCGTCCTCGTCAACACTTGCGGTAGAAAATTTCGTGCTCATTTCGCTCTGCCTTCCGCATCGAAATTACCCGGATGTTCTCATCCGTCTCGGCGGTGGCGATCACCACCACATCCCCACGCAACAGGCCCAGGGTAATGAATCGCTGCTCATGGTAGTCAAAGCGG